>NZ_CP102287.1:2400000-2702569 GCF_025151385.1 Hoylesella buccalis ATCC 35310
ATCTGCTGACAATATCACAGGTCCTTGGACAGAGCCTATCGAACTAGCTAGCGGCAGAAACTATGCTCAACTCTATGGTTCATTCTTTCACCCTCTTTCTTCAAAAGGGCGCAATCTATATTTTACCATGTCTATGTGGCTACCGTACAACACCTTCCTCATGAAGGTGGAACTGGGAGGCATGGGCAACTAGAAATATAATTTATAGGACAGGAAGGAAAATGCTAAAGATATTAAAATATCTATACTCCATCACTTTTGTGTTCATTCTGGCCATTCAAAGTGGCCCAACATATGCTATACATCTGAGTTGGGAGGAGAAAGAATACAATGGCGTATATACAGGAGAAGTACTCAATTACATCGCATTTCCCATTGGGGGAATGGGAGCAGGAATGTTTTGCCTGGATGGAACAGGCTCTATTTCACATCTATCTGTTCAAAATCATCCCGACTTTCACAACACACCTTATACCTATGCTGCCATTCACGTCAAAGGAGTGAAGCATGGGACAAAGGTGCTGGAGGGCCAAGTTCCTTTTTGGAAAGTTTTTGGACCTACACAGAGTGGTATGGGACAAGGAGATAAGACATACGGCTTGCCAAGGTTTCAACACGCATCCTTTCAAGCAAAATTTCCTTTCTCTACCATCCAATTGAAAGACAATGAAATACCTCTTGCTGTCAAGATTACAGGCTGGAGTCCTTTCATCCCAACAGATGAAGACAACTCAAGTTTACCGCTGGGATTGATAGAATATAAATTTACCAACACATCTACCAATATATTAGAAACAACATTTTCGTATAACGCAAAAAATTTTATTGATTCCAAAGGTAACATCAAAGCAACAAAAGGAGGCTTTAAGTTAGTCCCCCGAGACATCAACGAAGATCATGGAATGGCCATCTATGTAGATGATGCGAATGCACAAGTTGACTATTGCTGGTTCAGAGGCGATTGGTTTGACGCACAGTCGATTGCATGGGACAGAGTTTCTTCTGACCACATCACAACGAACATGCCTATTGAAGGAGTATCTCCAGGTGCATCCATTTTTGTTCCCATGACGCTTCAACCAGGAGAAACAAGAACCATCAGCCTCAACTTTTGCTGGTACTTTCCCAACTCTAACCTGACACGAGGCGTCGCAACTGTTACTGGCGAGGCTTTTGTAAAAGGGCCTTCTCAGGGTACCGAACCCTATCAGAACGACGTGACAGGTTTTATGGGCCGACAACTGCTCAACTCTTTCCGTGGCGGCGGTGATGCTGTTGTTGGAGAACTCGTATCAGACGAATTCAAAATCAACAGACGCTTTCTGAAATTTCTGGTCGGAGGTGGAAATCAACCCGAAAAGACATCCGTCAACTTGATTATTGATGGAAAGACGATTGAAACAGCGGCGGGTATCAACTCTGAAGCTATGTCTGAGAGGACATGGGATTTGCAGGCTTATCAAGGAAAGACGGCAAAAATCAAGATCGTTGACTTGAGTGCCTACCCATGGGGACACATCATGGTCGATCAATTTGTCTTGACAGACAATAAAGATGAAAACCTTTCGTCACCCTCAAGTCAAGCGTTCGTCTTAGAAAATTTTGAAAAACCAACTTTAGAGGGTTGGACCTTTCAAAAGCCAAACAAACCTATTGAAGACTCTGGAATAACGGATGGTATCTACGCTTACCGGCCATGGTACGCCAGCAAATTCAAGGATTTACAGGCTGTTATCCATTACTGGAATCAACACAAAGAACAGCTAAGGACTTCGACCGAACTTTTCCGTGATGCCTTCTTCGATTCCACCCTACCCGCTGAGGTTCTCGAAGCTATATCGAGTAACCTGTCAATCCTCAAGTCTACCACCGTGTTGAGACAGCACGACGGACGCTTCTGGGCCTGGGAAGGATCTGAAGATGAGGTAGGATCATGTCACGGCAGCTGTACGCATGTATGGAATTATGCACAGGCACTGCCCCACTTGTTCCCTGCAATGGAACGAACCATGCGCGAAACCGAATTCCTGGTCAACCAGAATGCGGAGGGACACCAGAACTTCAGGACGAACATGCCTATTTCACGTCCGTCACACGACTTCCATGCAGCTGCCGACGGTCAACTGGGAGGTATCATGAAAGTATATCGTGATTGGCGCATCTCTGGCAATGATGAATGGCTCAAGAGTTTGTACCCAGCTGTAAAAGCCAGTTTAGACTATTGCATTCGGACATGGGATCCCCATGAAAAGGGAAGCCTCACAGAGCCTCATCACAATACTTACGACATAGAGTTCTGGGGAGCCGACGGCATGTGCACCAGTTTTTATACAGGAGCTTTGGAGGCATTTGTACATATGAGTGAACATCTTAACAAACAAGCAGGAAAGTACAAGAAGCTCTTGAAGAGAAGCATTTCTTGCATGGATAAAGAGCTTTTCAATGGTGAATATTATTTCCAAAAAACACAATGGACAGGGTTGGAGGCTAAAAGTCCCACCGAGATTCCATCATTTGGAAGTAACTACCGCCATGCAGAAGCCCAGGAGTTGTTGAAAACTGAAGGACCTAAATATCAATATGATACCGGTTGTCTCTCTGACGGCATCCTCGGCATGTGGATGGCATCGGTTTGCGGACTACCAGAACCGCTGAACCAAACACATGTGAAAAGCCATTTGAACGCCGTATACCAATACAACCTGCGCAAAAACATGTACAACCACTATAATACTCAACGACCCTCTTATGCCATGGGAGGTGACGGAGGCTTGCTACTCTGCACATGGCCCAAGGGCGCAAAACCTACATTACCTTTCGTATACAGCAACGAAGTGTGGACGGGTATTGAATATCAGGTTGCTTCACATCTGATCATGAAAGGTGAAGTAGAAAAAGGACTCGAAATAGTCAGGCTGTGCCGCAACAGATACGATGGCAGACGTCGCAACCCATTTGATGAAATAGAATGTGGACACTGGTATGCACGCGCCATGTCGAGCTACAGCATACTTCAAGCCTTAACAGGTGTAAGGTACGATGCGGTTACTAAGACCATGTACATTAACTCACAAATTGGTGATTTCAAATCATTTATCAGTACTGATACTGGTTTTGGAACCATAGAACTGAAAAACAACCAACCCTTATTACATGTAGTTTACGGACAAATAGATGTGAAAAAATATCAGATAGAACATAACAACAACCACTAATAAAATGAACCAACCTAATCAAAAAAAAGAAAAAGTATTGGGAAAAGGGATACTCTTTCCCTATATACTACTGACCACGCTCTTTTTCGCATGGGCCATTCCTAACAACTTGACAGACACCATGCTTGCCGCTTTTAAGCGCATCATGAGTCTTTCTGATTCTAAAACTGCGTGGATTCAAGTAGTTTGTTATTTACTTGGCTATGGCTGTTGCGCACTTCCTGGCGCATTATTCATCAAGAGATTTACCTACAAGTCTGGCGTATTACTTGGACTGGGACTGTATGCATTTGGTGCACTAATGTTCTACCCTGCTAAAATTACCTCCGTTGTCAACATGGAGTTTAGCTTCTACATGTACCTACTTGCCATTTTTGTATTATTTGCTGGTCTTTCGATACTGGAAACATCTACCAACTCGTACGTCTTGGCACTTGGTCCAGAAAGTACGGCCACACGAAGGCTCAACCTTTCACAGTCGTTCAATCCCTTTGGTGCAATTACGGGCGTAGTTCTTAGTCAGATATTCATTTTGTCTCAACTGAATGGACTCACTGCCTCAGAACGTGCTCAGCTTCCAGCAGAAAGCCTTCAAGCTATTCAAGATAGTGAGCTGAACGCTGTAACTATGGCATACGTTGTTCTTGGTTTCGTCATGATTGCTTTTTTCTTGGCTATTTACTTCACAAAAATGCCCCAACTATCTGAAGGCAACGGAAAGGTTGATCTTAAAGCAACCCTTAAACGGTTGTCTCACAACAAGAATTATGTGTGGGGTGTCGTTGCACAATTTTTTGATATTGGTGCCCAAATCGCTGTGTGGTCTTTCATTATTAGATATGCCATGCAGCAGCTCGATTTTGATGGTGTAATTGCGGCATTAGGTAATAATCCTTCTGCTGATATGGTTTGTCAAGCATTGCGCGAATTAGAACCTATCGCTGCAGGCTTCTACAATATTTGTGAAACAGTTGGACTTGACGGATTGTTGCCACATACCGCTGAACAGGCTGCGGCTACCTATTATATTATGTCTCTCATCCTATTTGTATGTATGCGCTTTGTTTGCACATGGCTCATGCGATATTTCAAGGCCTACAAGATACTTTTGTTCATGTCACTCACAGCGGTTGTATGCTGTTTTGGAGCTATTTTAGGAACAGGTCGCTTTGGTGTCTATTGTCTCATGGGGATATCTGGATGTCTATCACTCATGTTCCCAACTATCTATGGATATGGATTGAAAGGTCTGGGTGAAGATACCAAAATTGGAGGATCTGGCATGGTGATGTCTATCGCAGGTGCTGCCATACTAACACAGATACAGGGCATCATTTCTGATGAGACAGGAAGCATTATGACTGCCTATATTGTACCAGCTGTAGCCTTTTCCGTAATAGCTTATTATAGTTACTTTATTGCACGCAAACAAGAAATATCACAAAGATGATGGAAAACAAAAAATATCAATATGTACTAGGTATCGACTTTGGTACCGACTCATGCAGGGCACTCGTGGTAGATGCCAGCAATGGAAAAGAAATAGCTGTAGGAGTAGCAGAATATCCCAGATGGAAGCAGGGATTATACTGTCAGCCTAAACTTAATCAATACAGACAGCACCCACTCGATTATATTGAATCCTTAGAAACTGCTGTTCATGAAGCCACGGCAGGATTGTCAGAGACTGAACGTCAGGCTATCGTTGGCATCACCGTCGACACTACTGGCAGTACGCCTGCCATTACCGATGAGCAAGGACAGCCACTGGCACTATCAAAACAGTATGCCGAGAATCCTGATGCAATGTTTATTCTATGGAAAGACCACACTGCTGTCAAGGAAGCGGAACAAATTAATGAACTAATTGCTAAGCTGAATCTAAACTTCAATCAATACTCTGGTGGTACCTATTCATCTGAATGGGTATGGGCCAAGGTTCTACATATTTTAAAAAAAGAAACGCCACTTTGCCAGGACGCCTACTCATGGGTGGAACATTGTGATTGGATATCGGGACTGCTTGCTGGTCACATAAAACCAGAAATGATGCTTAGAAGCCGATGTGCAGCGGGGCACAAAGCCATGTGGCATGAAGATTGGGGACTACCGTCGAAAGAATATCTAAAGAAGTTACATCCTCAATTAGGTGAGATGCGTGAACATCTTTATCAGAACACCTATACTTGCGCACAAATAGCAGGCAAACTAACAGAAGAATGGGCCACCCGCTTAGGACTAACTCCTGGTATTGCAATTGGTGTAGGTACTATTGATGCACACATGGGAGCAGTTGGAGCTTCTGTTGCGCCAGGAGTGCTTGTGAGCATCATTGGCACTTCCACATGCGACATTATGGTATCACCGAAAGAATCACTTAAAAATCCCTACATTCAAGGCATCAGCGGTCAGGTAGACGGTTCCGTACTACCAGGATATATTGGTATTGAAGCGGGACAAGCAGCTTTCGGTGACATATTTGCTTGGTTCAAGTCGATAATGTCGTGGACACTCTCAGCCGCATCTAATAAGAATGAAGCCGAAAGCATGAAAAGACAGATTCTGACTCGGTTGACCCAGGAAGCAGCTAAGATAAAACCACATGCTGCAGGACTAGTGGCACTCGACTGGATGAATGGACGCCGTACACCTAACGCAGACCAAAATCTCAAAGGTGCTATAGCAAACATTACCTTAGGAACATCGGCTCCTGAAATCTATCGCGCATTGGTAGAATCTACTGCTTTTGGTCTGAAACGTATCATAGAACACATGCGCGAGCAAGGACTTGATATCAAATCCATGAATGCTGTCGGGGGTATAAGTAAGAAGTCACCATTTGTCATGCAAATCCTCTCCGATGTCACAGAAATGCCCATCAAGATTATTAAGTCAGAAAATGCCTGTGCCCTTGGCTCTGCCATGTTTGCAGCTGTCGTATCTGGCATTTACCCAACGATTGAAGAGGCAGAGAAACACATGAGGTCTGAGGTTGAGAATGAGTATACTCCGAATCCCATGTTGAAACCAATCTATGACCAGCTCTACCAAAAATACTTAGAATTAGGTCATACAGCAGAACAATTAATTTAGAATTATATTATCAATAATAAAAGACTAAATCAAAATGAAAACCAACATCACAAGAACAAAAGCATTGCTTTTCACTTTACTTTTTTGTATAAGTGCTGGTGCACAAGATTTTAATGGCCTCAACATGGGAATGGGCAACCTCTTCCGTATGTCAAAGGCAAAAACTCGCTCACTGAGTCCTGAGAACTTTAATGGCGCGAAAGGTGCTGGTGGCATGGCTGACCCCGTTAAAGACAGAGATGTACGCAACAAGGCTGTTAGTGCCCATGCTGCATCAACATTGGGAAAAGGCTGGAAGGTAAACCCATGCATTGACATTGATGCTGGTGAGACAATGGTTATTGCCGATATCGATGGTCCCGGAGCTATCCAACAGATTTGGATGACACCCACTGGTGAATGGCGTAAAACCATTATCCGTATGTATTGGGATGGTGAGAACAACCCTTCTGTAGAGGTGCCAGTTGGTGATTTCTTCTGCGCTGGTTGGGGAGTGTATGCGCCACTATCATCTATGGCTGTTTGTGTCAATCCAGGCAGTGCTTTCAACTGTTATTGGCAGATGCCATTCAGAAAGCATTGCAAGATAACAATGGAGAATCGGGATAAGAAGCCTATGCGCCTTTACTATCAAATCAACTACACGCTGACAGAGGTACCTGAAGATGCGGCTTACTTCCATGCACAGTATCGTCTGTCTGACCCAACAGTTAAAGCAGAGCATACAATCCTCGATGGCGTCAAGGGACGTGGACAATATGTAGGTACCTACATGGCCATACAGCCCACTAACAACGGCTGGTGGGGAGAAGGAGAAATCAAGTTCTTCATGGACGGGGACAAGACCTACCCCACCATTTGCGGAACCGGAACTGAAGACTATTTCTGCGGCTCGTACAACTTCGAGAACCAGAAGACGCACCAGTTTGAGGAGTTCTGCACACCCTACGCGGGCATGCATCAGGTGATTCGTCCCAACGGCGTGTACATCTCGCAACAACGCTACGGCTTGTACCGATGGCACATCCTTGACCCCATACGTTTTGAGAAAGACCTAAAGGTAACCATCCAAGACCTGGGGTGGCGCAACGACGGTACCTATCTCGATCAGAAGTCGTTCATATCGACCGTGGCCTTCTGGTACCAAGCTGAACCTCATGCTAAGTTTCCAACGCTTCCCGCTACTAACCGTCTCGAAATAGCAGGACCACTATAATCGGAAGCTACTATCAACAAGCAATTACAAATGCCAACATTAACGCTCCACAGCTAAGAGAAAGTGGAGATAATAATCTATTTATAATAAATTAAACTGTCATATGCGACATTTAAATCTAAATCATTATTGCAAGCGGCTGTTCGTGTTACTCCTTGGCTTCTTCATGGTGCAAGGAATAGCGTTAGCACAGAAGCCACGACTTGTCAGTGGTCGAGTCCTTGATACAAAAGGAGAGACCCTCATTGGTGTCACTGTAGCAGAAGAAGGAAATACAACCAACTCTGTCGTGACCGATGTCACAGGTACTTACCGTATCAGCCTCACCACGGCAAAACCTATTTTGAAATTCAACTACATTGGCTTCAAGGAGAAGACCGTCAATGTAGGAGCAGACAACGTCATTGATGTTGCCTTGGAAGAAGACATTTCCTCTTTGGAAGAAGTAGTCGTAGTAGGCTATGGTACCCAGAAGAAAGCGTCTGTTGTCGGTTCCATTGCCAACATTCAGCCCGAGAAACTAAACATGATGCCCAGCCGTTCACTCAGCAACAGTCTGGCCGGCTTAAGTCCTGGCGTAATAGCAGTACAGCGCAGCGGTGACCCTTGGTACAATAACTCAGATTTCTGGATTAGAGGTATCAGTAGTTTTGCTGGCAACACGCGTCCTCTTGTTCTGATTGATGGTATCGAACGCTCACTCAATGACATTGATCCTGATGAAGTAGCGTCGTTCTCCATTTTGAAAGACGCTGCTGCCAGTGCTGTTTACGGTGTACGTGGTGCCAATGGTGTGATCATGATTGAAACCAAACGCGGTGAGATAGGCAAACCGCAAGTTAACTTACGATTTGAACACTCATTCACACAGCCCGTCAAACTACCAGAATATGTAGGGAGCGTGAAATACCTCGAACTAATGAACGAGATGTATCGAGATGAAGGAAAGGCTCCAATGGTATCCGAAGCTGTTTTGGAAAACTACAGAAATCGCACGGACCCAGAGTTGTATCCAGACGTTAATTGGTGGGATACCATTGCAAAAGACTACGCAGACAACACACGTGCCACATTGAATATTTCGGGCGGATCCAAACTTTTACGCTATGCATTGGTTGCAGGCTACTTCAATGAAAACGGTATTCTGGAGCGTGACAAGAGACAGGCCTGGGACTCTTCTTTGAAAGTAAACCGATACACCGTCCGCTCAAATGTCGACATTAACGTCACGAACACAACAGTGGTACGGGTCAACATCGGTGGATTCCTACAAACTCGTAATGCACCTCCCGGAGACATCACTGATTTTGAGATGTTCTATCAAGCCATGCGCATTCCACCGTATGTACACCCTGCCATCTATGCTGACGGACGCATTCCACGTGTACAATACAAGCAGAATCCCTGGGCCTGGGCCACACAAAGAGGATTCGCAAAACTAAACCATAGTAAAATTGAAGCACTCACCTCAGTTGAACAGGATTTGAAAGCTATCACCCCAGGATTGAGTGCAAGATTGACCTTCTCTTTCGACAAATTCGCAAGCAACTCTGTGGACAGATCAAAGAACCCCGACTACTACAATCCTGCTTCCAGTAGAGATTATAATGGAAACATCGTGACAAGCATCTTATCAAATGGCGAGCAATTCTTAGGCTATTCAAAAAAGGCCGACTGGGGCAACCAAAGTACATACTTGGAAGGCATGCTTAATTATAACAGAACATTCAACAATAAACACGCTGTCAACCTCATGGCTCTGTACAACCAAAAAAATTACGATGATGGTTCTTTTCTACCATTCAGGACACAGGGTTTTGCAGGACGAGCTTCTTATACATTCGAAGATCGCTATATTGCAGAATTCAACTTTGGATACAACGGCTCTGAGAACTTCGCCCCCGGTAAGCGATTCGGATTCTTCCCGGCACTCGCAACTGGCTGGATTGTCTCACAGGAACCCTGGATGGAATCTCTTTCCAAGACGATATCCCTCTTGAAATTAAGAGCCAGTTGGGGTAAGGCTGGAAATAGCGATATCAGCGGCCGACGCTTTGCTTACATCTCAACAATAGAAAACACAGGTTATTACTATTATGGAACAGATGGGCAGTTCCATCGTTTGGGCAGAGCAGAAGGTGATATTGGTGTGCCGGATTTGACTTGGGAAAAAGTGACAAAAACCAATCTTGGTATAGACCTCGGTCTTTTCAACAACAGCATATCTTTAAGCTTCGACGTGTTCAAGGAATGGCGCAAGGATATCTTCATGAAACGAAAGAACATCCCTGCATCTGCTGGATTCAACCGTGCGGTGTGGGCAAACTTTGGTAAGGTAGAAAACAGTGGTATTGATTGTTCCCTGAACATTAACCACCGGTTCAACAGAGACTTTCAACTGACGGCGTTGGCTAACTTCACCTATGCACACAACAAAATTACCGAATATGACGAGCCAGAGGCCATGAAAGGTACTTACCGTGCCAGGACAGGAAAACCTGTTGGCCAATTGTTCGGTCTTGTGGCAGAACGTCTGTTTGAAGAAAGCGATTTTGATGAGAACGGAAAGCTGAAAGAAGGTATTCCTACACAGAAATTCAGTGCCGAGAGTTCGCTCGGACCTGGAGACATCAAATATGTAGACCAGAATGGTGATGGTGAGATTACTGCCATTGATCAGACTGCGATTGGCGGAACCATTGACCCACAAATCGTATACGGTTTTGGAGCTACACTCAGATATAAACAATTCGATTTCGGATGCTTCTTTTCTGGCGTTGGTAAACAATATCGTATTTTGGGGGGAGAGACCTGGTTGCCGGCTTCTTCCATCGGTGCGGGCAACATCTGGTCAAATATAGACGACAGATGGACCAAGAGTAATCCCAGACAGGATGTATTCTGGCCGCGCATGAACGAGTTGACCATAGACAACAACAAGCAAGCATCAACATGGTGGTTGAAAAATATGAGTTTTCTCCGCCTAAAGAATGTTGAATTGGGTTATACTCTCCCACGCCATTGGAGTGAAAAGATTGCCATGAAGGATTGCCGCATCTTCTTAAGAGGAAGCAACCTTCTTACCTTCTCTAGTTTTAAGATGTGGGATCCAGAAGTAGGAACCACCGACGGTTTGAAGTATCCAATGATGAAAGCCGTATCTGTGGGCATCACCTTTAACTTTAACAATTAATCAAACAGAATAGTTACTATGAATATAAAGAAATATATTTTCAAGGCTTCTGTTGTTTTGGTTTGTCTGTTGGCAACGTCAAGCTGTGATTATCTTGACAAGCAACCTGACGATCAATTAACAATGGATATGATTTTCTCGGACAAGATCCGCACAGAAGATTGGCTGGCCAGTGTTTACTCATCGATACCAAGCCCTATATGGGGGTACATGAAAGATCAAGGCTACAACATCATGGGCGATGACATTGTGATTCCAAATGAATGGACTCCCTATGGGTGGGCCAATGTGTATGCGTTTACAACAGGAAACTGGAGTCCTACTTCAGGTTGGAATGCCAATTATTGGGTAGAACTGCCAAAACGTATCAGAACAGCTTTGCAGTTCCTGGAAAATGTACGTGTCATCCCCTCAGATGGATTGACAGAGAACTATGTCAACCAATTGAAGTACGAGGCGCGTTTTCTCATTGCCTATTACTACTCGTTAATGGTTGAGACCTATGGTGCTGTCCCTTTCAATCCAGACAAACTCTATTCTATATACTCACCTTCTGAGGAAATGATGACCGAACAAACCCCAGCTGACGTCATTGTAGATTGGATAGACAAAGAACTTTTAGAGGTTTCTAAACATCTACCCGCCGTTTACGAAAGTGACCAAGATTGGGGACGCGCCACGTCTGTGATGGCTCTGGCCATGCGCGCCAAGACTTTACTGTTTGCAGCTAGTCCTCTTTTCAATGGAAATACAGACTATGCTGACTGGAAAAATAAGAGTGGTGAGAATTTAATTAACCAAACTTACTCTTCCGAAAAATGGCAGCGTGCGGCTCAGGCTTTCAAAGAAATGATTGACTTAGCAGAAGCAAGCGGATATGGCTTGTATTACGAATACAACGCCGGTGGCTCTATTGATCCTTTCATGTCATACTACAATATGTCACTCAAACGATTCTCGGACGGTAACAAAGAGATTGTATTTGGGCGCCCAGAGAATAAAGACCTCAATAGTTGGCAGGCTCACCATCTGCCCAAAGGCGTTCGAGGCAATGCTGCCATGAATATTACTCAAGAGCTGGTCGATGCTTTCTTCATGGCGAATGGAGAAAAACCAATCCTAGGTTACCACGAGGACGGATCTCCCATTATTAACGAGAAATCAGGATATACAGAAAGGGGCTTCTCGGCTAAAGATGAGATGCGCCGTACCAAATGGCCAGGTGGAGGGCCGGTAAACAAGTTCAAGGCTGATACAGGCGAAAGTCCTGTGACCTTGGTTGGTACTTACAATATGTACTGCAACCGCGAACCTCGATTCTATGTATCCGTCATTTTCAACCACGAATGGATGGGAGTGATCAACCGTCAGGTAAACAACTTGATGGGCGCAGGTCAGGATGCAGCAAATAGTTTCGATTCTCCTTGGACAGGATATAATATCAGGAAACAAATTCCTTTGGATATTTACCCAAAAGAAAACAAGCACAGATACCAGCCAGGAATTCTCTATCGTATGGCTGATGCTTATCTCAGCTACGCTGAATGCCTAAACGAAACCCAAGGCAAACCTTCGGCAGAAGTATACAAGTATGTTAATCTCATCAGAGAACGGGCTGGTTTGCCAGGCTTGAAAGAAGGACTTTCTAAGGAGCAGATGCGAGAGGCTATCCAGCACGAGCGCCGCATAGAGTTCAACTGTGAAGGCGTACGCATTGAAGACTTGCGTCGATGGAAATTAGCGGAAAAATATTTGAATGCACCGGTTTACGGAATGAACCGAACGGGATCTGTAGCAAGTGACGACCCCAACAATCCCAAGGCATACTATAAACGCTGGTATTGGAAACCACGTATCTTCACCAAGAAGATGTACATGATGCCTGTTCCACAGACACAAATGGACATCAATACTAACTTAGTTCAAGCCCCTGGTTATTAATCTTTTAGAAAAACAGTTATGAAACATTTATATTATCATTTGACAACAATCTGTTTGCTATTGATAGCAGTCTTCAGCTCTTGCTCTGACAGCGAGGACGTAAGGCCAAATGTAGACAGATTTCTCCGACTGCAACACACATCGATAACGATCAATGTCGGAGAGGAATATTTGCTCAAAGCATCCGTAGATACATTAGCAGGAAAAAACTATCAACTCGTATGGTCTGTGGGCAACAGCAGTTTGGCGTCGATAGAAAAAAGCGACCAGCAAATGGGTCTGATCAGAGGCCTTCAGCCTGGAACGACAACCATCAAGGTGGAAACTGACGATCACAAATTGATGTATTTTGCAGATTTGACAGTCTTGGAAGGTGCACCCTCCTTAAAACTTTTGACCATTGGAAGTGGCCTTGCCAATCAATCTGCAAACGAAGCCTTGGTACAGATGGCTAAAGCAGCAGGCCATCCTATGGTGGTATGCAATATCTTTGAAGACAAAGCATCCTTATCCAAACACTTGAGAAACATTGCCAACAATGCCAATGCGTACGACTACAAACGTATTGACGAAAGGCTCAATGCCAACAATCAACGCAATCAATCACTAAGAGATGTTGTAAACAATGAAAATTGGGATTACATTGCCATTGAAGAAAGTGCCGATTCAGCAGGATTTCAAAAAGGCTACAAGGAGGTTTTGCCAGAGTTGATCAAGCAACTCAAGGAGTGGTCAACAAATCCAAATTTGAAGATTCTCATTCATCAACCTTGGGCTTACAGCTCTACGGCCACTACTCCGGGATTCAAACAGTTTGATAATGACCAATTGAAGATGTTTAACAGCATTGTTACAGCAACCCAATCTGCAACCAATCAAGTCACTCGGATTGTTCCTGTGGGAACTGCTATCCAGAACGCACGAACTACCTATCTGGGAGAAAGTGTGATTAATGGCGACATTGAGTTAAACGCTACCTCTGGACAATACATTGCTGCCATGACATGGATAGAAGTGTTATTTGGCATTGACGTGAGTGCATCTCCTTTGATGATTCCCCAAATGTCTGAATATGTCAATAACCTGTACAAGTTGTCTGCTCACAATGCTATCATTCACAACAAGCAGGTGACAGACATGGTAGACTTCAAGTCGGCAAACCCATTCATCTTGGATCATCCTATCTATATTGACTTTGGTGAGAAAGCTACTCCATTACCATTCAATAGTTTTATTGATCCGGAAAAGCCAGTGAGCAACTTGATTGATAAAGCAGGAAATAGCACCTATTTTAACATCGAAGCGACAAGCGCTTTCGGAAAGCTAAACAGAAGAGAAATCTCTAACACGCTGGGATTCCCTGAAAGTGTATGTCAGGACATGTTCTTCCGTGACGGCAGAAAACCAGGACAGGGAATAGGTTCGTTCAAAGTAAGCAACATGAATACCACCAAGAAGTATACCTTTGTTTTCTATGGTGCCATCAATGATAAGAACACAGGTACCCGCTTCAAAGTGAGAGGCGTCAATGAAGGTCAGATGGACTTGTCTAACGACTACAATAAGGATAAACTGGCCATCATTGAGAACATCCAGCCCAGACAAGATGGTACGGTAGACATCGAACTGACCATGGCACCATTCAATACGCAGTGGGGCGGATTCTTCGGTGTTAATGCTATGATTATTGTTCCAGAAGGCTATTCAGGCTCCTACTAAATCTTCATTGATTGGATAGGATTGGTTGCACCGTCGGCAATATTTTGCCACTGATTACGTTCTTGTAACAGCGACAAGCTTATATATGTCGACGGTGTTTTTATTTTCCAAAATAACATTATTGATTTATAATTTCAAAACATGACTAAATTATTCAAACTATTCAGCCTTGCGTGGCTATTGTTCGCTCCATTGACTGTCTTCTCACAGGAAAAATATCGCTGGGCGGACGAACTATCCTTGTTAAAAAGCATCGATAAGCTACCGCAATATCGCACAGGATCTTACGTTGAATCCTTCTCCAGCTACGACCGTACCCACGGAAACGATGATGGATTTGCAGGAACCTATTCGTTTCTTCGCAAAGAGGGCGACAAGCTGGTTATTGCAGAGATGAAAGGACCGGGAGTCATTGACCGCATTTGGACTCCTACGCCCAATGAGACCATGCTTTATTTCTATTTTGACGGCAACAAGAAACCTGGACTTCAAATAAAATTCTCAGATCTCTTCTCTGGCAAGGTTTATCCATTTGTCAAGCCTGTCTGCGGAAATGAGGTGGGTGGATATTATTGCTACGTACCCATCACATACAAAAAATCGTGCAAGATAGTATACGACGGGCCCAAGCTGGAGTTCATTCAGATAGGCTACCGCAACCTGACAACCAAGAAGGTGGAAACCTATAACGGTCAGTTTACACAGCAGGACAAACAACTCTTGCAAGAGGTTTGCGACCTATGGAATGCCAATGAATACAAAATGAGTCTTTTCACACAAGGTAAATCGTCTGACATCAAGACCATGGAGAAAGAAATTACCCTCCAGCCAGGCGAAACAGTCAATTGTTTCTCCCTTGACACGCCGGGCCGCATCGTCGGCATGGAGATTGATGGCGGAACAGCCTTAGAGGGTGATAACAAAGATGTCATCCTCTCAGCTTCATGGGACGGCGAATCCATCGAGGCCATCTACTCACCCTTGCAAGATTTCTTTGGCTACGCCTTTGGACGAGGTGCCATGCGCAGCTTACTCATGGGTAAGCAAGGTAACAACAACTATTGTTTCCTGCCCATGCCCTTTGACCGTTCGGCTAAGGTGAACTTGATATACAAAAAACGCAACGAGTACCAACCTACCATTATCGCAAAGGTCAAAATTCATTACAACCAACAAGGCAGAGCCAAGGATGAAGGAAAGTTCTACAGTGTTTGGAGCCGTCAAAAGACACCGATTGGAACCTATCACACATTCTTGCATACAAAGGCTAAGGGACATTATGTTGGTACCATCTTGCAGTCACAAGGACTCAGACCTGGCATGACCCTCTTCTTCGAAGGTGACGACAGCACCCATGTAGATGGTAAGATGCGCTTGCACGGAACTGGTTCTGAAGACTATTTCAACGGTGGCTGGTATGCACTGCTCGACAGGTGGGATCGTGGCATCAGCCTTCCAATTCACGGTTCGCTCGACTATTCGCTGCCCATGGCTCGAACAGGAGGATACCGTTTCCACATCAGCGACAAGATGTCGTTCGAGAAAGAAATCTATCATGGCATGGAACATGGTGGACAGAATAACGATTTTCCAGTAGACTATATATCGGTGGCCATGTTCTACGCAGACCGTCCGCTCACCACGAAGCAAGAGCCGCAAGGTGAACTGCTGAAGGTATATAAACCTACCACTCACATCTATTTCCCGCAGCTCTTCGAGATGACCATCGGAGGCGATATGAATATTTCGTCCGACCACGGAACTGTGATGACAACCAACAACCAAGGTGAAACGCGCATCATGCTTTCGCACGTACCAGACGGTAAATACAAGGTCTTAATCGATTACACTACGTTCCCCGATGGTGCGGATTTCCAAGTGTGGCAACGCCAGAAACAGCTTTCTGACTGGATTTCGGCCAAAACTGCTGAACGTGAAGAAAAGAATCGCCTGCATGTGGGTGACATCGATCTGACACAACAAACCAACTCCATCACCTTCCGCGTGAGGAAGAATGGCGGAACCAGTAAGTTCGGTCTCAGATTGATTACGCTCGAGCGAGTAAATTAACAAACATGCATACCACACAAATTGCATTCCGAAAAGCTACAACCGCAGATTTGGAAGAGGCGTGGACGCTCTTGGACACAGCTCGCAACCTCATGCTGACCAACGGCAGGAAACAGTGGACAAAGGACTATCCCTCACGAGAACTGATTGAGGATGACATCATCGGAGGAGACGCTTACATTCTTACCGTCGATGGAGAGGTAGCCGCATACGCCAAACTTGCCGTGAACGGCGAACCCGAATATTCTCATCTCGAAGGTTCTTGGCTCAGCGAACAAGACTATGTGGTGATTCACAGGCTTGCCGTTAGCCCCCGTCACCGAGGACATGGATTGTCCAAACGCCTCTTCCACGAAGCGGAGAAATGGGCTGCCTCGCAAGGCGTTCACAGCATCAAGGTAGATACCAACTATGACAACGTTGAGATGCTGAACATCCTTCCACACCTGGGCTACACCTATTGTGGTCAAATACACTATGGTGCCAAAGGCGACAGAAAGGCTTTTGAGAAACTAATCTGAACAAACTGTAGCAACAAACTAGGATATAACAATTACTAAAGTTCCCTTACAGGAGCAAATACATATAGGCAATTGGATTGTTTTTTAGATGTCATGTCATTAGTGTCCCGTTAAAATCGGGACCAGTTAAATATTAATCAAATAACCCCGGAAAGAGGGGACAATCGAGTTCTTTGACATTATTGAAATCAGTCCTTTCGAAGAGATCTACGAGTGGTGTCTTATCCATAAGCGAAATACTTAGAATCTGAAGAACCTCATAAGTCGATCGCTTAAGTTGAAAATCATGTTGTATGATAGCAACAAGGCAATAGGCTATGATTGCCGATGAAATTTGGATTCTCACAGCATTCTCTGTTGTACCCCAAAACTTCTTGATCTTGAGGTGCTGCTTTAGCCATTTGAAGAACAGCTCTATCTGCCATCTATTCTTGTAAAGATTGGCGATTTCAGGTGCTGTAAGATGAAAGGCATTGGTTAGGAAAGCAAACTCCCTGTCTTGTTCTTCATCATAGAATTTGACGAGTCTGAGTTTCTCCGGATACTTTCGGTATGAATTGTATTCAGTGAATTCAATCACAGCATCTGTCAATATATTCTTTGGCAACCTGCGCCTCCATTTACAGCATTTGTATTGCAGATTCTTCTTGGCTCGCACAACAAAGAACGATTCCTGCTGATGTATTTTGAAAAGTTCCTTGAATGCATTATATCCACGGTCGAATACATAGTAAGAACCTGATTCATAAGGAATTTCCTTCATGGAATTTGAGTCGTAAACGGATGCTGTAGAGATATGGAAGAAAGCAGGAACCTGAGATTCGAGGTCATATAACACATGTGCTTTTATCCCTCCCTTCTTCTTACGGAACTTTGCCCACCAGAAGACTGACAAACACAAAGGAATTGTCGTTGAGTCGAAGGCATACACATTGCCTTTCAACTTGAAGATATCCGTTACCCGTTTCTTTCTGGCTTGCTCCATCATATAGAAAGCAAAGTCTTCAAAGATACGGTAGTCACGATTCTGATTGGCTGAAGCAAATGTCGTTTTCGCAATAGGCTTACGCCCTAATCCAAGATGGTATTGCTTTGCTCTATGTGCTTCAAAAGCAACTATCAAATCTCGCAAACTCTCTCGATTACTCAGTTGACCAAACATCATAGCAAGCAACTGATTCCAACAAGTGAAATGCTTCACATAGCGGTTTCCATCATACTTGCGAACATAGTTGTTAAACTGAGTTCTGTTCAAAAAAGCGGTGAGCTGGGCAAAAACGTATTTGTCTTGGAACATAACAGTCATTTAAATTTGACTGCAAAGTTACGAAATCAAGTCCGTTTCATTTCAAAACACCACCTAATAGACTGTATTTCAATTAATTCAAAGAGCGATTAGCCCACCTTAACGGGACATTAGTGATGTCATGTTGTTGATTAGGAAAGATATGTGTGGGAAAACAAAGATAAATCGTGATGCCATTTTGTTAAACATAATGCAAGATAAAAAGGAATTACTGAAATTTAAAAAGATGGAATCCAATATATGAAATACTTCTCATACTTTTATCTATCAATAATGAAGTAGATTTGTTTTTGCGCTTTATTAACAAACCTGATGCACTATAATTTGTCCTATCTGTTTTGTAGATGATATGGAGTTACTGCCAATCAGATATAAAGAATTTTCTTGACAACATACCCCTCTCTCCTTGGCGTATTTGTGAACAACCTTGATCTTGGGCGCAAATACGCCAAATATAAAGGATTTTTGCATGTGATTGATAAACAGGTTTTTATAAATCTCCTTCGTTGTTTTTCAATCTTTTATGACGTCTTTCTTTGCCAAAAGCATTGCTTAAAGTGCCTAATGTGTATGCCTTTACGGGTCAAAGGCATGTTGGTAAGCAGGCAAAATGATGGCTTTTATCGCTTGAAAACCTCTTTTTTGTGTAAATAATCGAGATTACGTATAAAATAACCGCTTGTTTGCGGTACGTTTGCCTATTGTTTTTTTCTATATTGAAAGTTTTGAAGTGCCGTTTTTGGGGCCATTTTTTGATAAAATATTCAACAGATTGGCGTGCCAGTGTAAACCTTTTGAGTTGCAGCAAGCACAGCAAGCACGGCACTTTGCCACAGGCTGGCAACCCAAAAGCCCGCAGACTAACCCAGTTGATGCACATGCCTGGCTGCGATTGAAATTCGTTGTGTATCTCTGCTTACAATGGTACCATAACGCTTCATCAACGTGAATTTATCTTTCTTTGTATCGCCTGAAGATTCAAAATCTATTTTTATAAATCGATGTACATTTTAATATTTGGGTATCACTAGTGTCCGGTTAAAATTTCCAGACTATCATTTATTTCGTTAATATTCAATGAGATACATCGATTTAAAAATTTTCCGATTTGATTTCTTATCTTTGTACTGTCTCATATATAAGATAGCACAGGATATGAATGTCGGAAACACTGTACTCTCGCAACTGATGTCTCTCATCCCTGATTACGAGCTCAGGAAATGTGTTGACAAATATCGAGGGGATTTTCATGCAAGACGTTTCACTTGCCGTGATCAGTTTCTTGTCATGAGTTATGCTCAATTTACTAGCAGTGCAAGTCTTCGAAGTATAGAAGCTCAACTTACCGCATTCAACTCCAAATTGTACCATGCGGGGTTGAAAATCATGCCAAAATCTACTCTTGCTGATATGAACGAAAAGAAAAACTGGCGTATTTATCAAGACTATGCAATGATACTTGTCGATAGAGCTAAGACCCTTTATAAGGATAATTATTACCGTCTGAACATCGACAACATGGTCTATGCTTTTGACAGTAGTACCATTAATCTTTGTCTGCAGCTTTGTCCTTGGGCAAAATTCCATCATGATAAAGGGGCGTTCAAAATGCATACCTTGGTTGATGTTAAGAACAGTATACCTAACTTTGTTCTCCTTACTCCCGGCAATGTACATGATAGCCAAGCTATGGATATGCTGCCAATCGAAACAGGCGCCTATTACCTTATGGATAAAGGATATGTCGATTTTGATCGGCTGTTCCGAATCTTTCAACAACAACATGCATACTTTGTTACCCGAGCAAAGGATAATATGAAGTACAATGTTTTCGAGACAAGAGTGGTTGATAGGCAGACTGGTGTCATCTCTGATGAAACTATCAGTCTCACTGGTCTCTTGACTGCCAAGAAATATCCAGACGTGTTGCGATTGGTTACATATGAAGACTATGCTCAGAACGTTGTGTATCGATTCTTGACTAATGATTTCATCCTTCCAGCAATTACCATTGCAGAACTCTACCGAGAGCGTTAGACTATAGAGACGTTCTTCAAATGGATCAAGCAGCACTTGCATATCAAGTCGTTCTATGGAACAACCCAGAATGCAGTCTTTACGCAAATATGGATAGCCATCTGCGATTATCTGCTTCTTATTATTGCTTTGAAGATGTATCATATTAAGCAAAATCTTTACATATTCTCTAGCGTCATCGGACAAGTTCTCTTTGAGAGGACTCCGTTGAATGAACCCTTTGATAAAACAATTATTAATCAAAATCCAGAAAATGACCGCCAACTTTCGCTTTGGTGAAATTTAACCGGACAGTAGTGTTTGGGTATATATAAAAGTAATAGTAGCATAATGTCATACGTTCAAAACTCTATTCTGATTTATCCCGAACTCAGGTTATTAGCATGTTTATTAGAATCTGTTTCTGATGTGTCAAATACCGTAGGTGTATATGGCACTTTTCATAAGCATTGGGATAAACAAGCCCTAAAGTGTATAATTTTCAGCAGGAATGATTCCAATAATGGTATCTTCGAAAGAATAGAAAGCCAAAACGATAAAATTGAAAATATCATTTAAGATGTTAAATGTGATGTTTTATATCTTGATCCTCCATACACACAGAACCAGTATGGTACACTGTATCATTTGCAGGAAACACTTATACTTAGTCGAACCTCAAAAATGCTATCTCGTCTATTTAAGGGTCTACTACGTAGTACTCATGTGATTTTTGAAATTTGTCAGTTATAAACAATATTACAGAACAAAAACACAATATTACCCATACAAGCCTGAATAATACTCTAACTTTGCATGATGCAAATAAGCCGAAAGCCTGAATTTATGAGAAAGACAAAATTCTACCTGTCATCTTTGGCACTTATCCTTTCACTAAATCTTAGTGCCGCAATACAGCCAAGACCGGAATACCCACGCCCACAGTTTGAGCGGACGGAATGGATCAACCTCAATGGTGACGCATGGACCTATCAATTTGATTTTGGAAAAAGCGGAATGGAAAACAAGCTGTTCAACTCCAAAGGAATTGGAAAAAACGGTATCTACACCTACGACTGGGAACGGAAATTTGACATGGACCGCATCAAAAACATCTTCTCCAAGAGCCGCGAACAGGCCAAAAAGGAAGTTGCCGACATGCTGAAAAAACACTAATTCCAATTAGAAATGCAAATCTTACCGTGTAGAAAAAAGAGAAAACCACCGCAAAGATTTGCCTTGTAGGCAAGGACGAATGATAAAAACCTACCTTATTATAAATGATCTGAATGTTTGCTTTACTTAAAGAACATAAAAATATAGAAATGAATTATCTTTCAATACTCTGTTAATAATCACATAATTGTTTGAAAATGAGCGAGTTGATTAACAAAACATAACTAAATAAATTTGGCTAAGTGTCTGATTTTCAGTACCTTTATAGTTGATACAAGACTTTAAAAGTATGATGATTTCAGAGCCACTTAGCCAATATGAGGAGATCCTCAAGGATGCAATCCGTACATCAATGAAAGAATCTGGTGCAAAGTTAGCAAAAACTTTCCAGACTCTGCTCATCGAGATACTGACTTTATATATGATTCTACCTAGAAAGATAAACTTCACACAGATGGCTCGCTACGGCAAGCACGGCGAGCAGACCTATCGTCAGAATTTCAACCGCAAGAAGAAAGACTGCATCGATTGGTTTCTGTTGAACCTGTCTCTTGCAGAGCATGTGTTGGACATGGATGGCTTACTTGCCATTGCCATAGACCCATGCTATATCAGCAAGGCTGGGAAGAAGACTCCTCATATCGGACGGTTCTGGTCGGGATGTGCAGGGGCGGTGAAGCACGGACTTGAAATCATGGGCGTCGGCTTGCTGGATGTTGCCAACAACAAGTGCATGATGCTGCGTGCCCATCAGACAATAGGGAACTCCGCGCTGAAGATGAGGAACAAGACACTCGTCGAATATTACATCAGTGTTATGAAGCGGTATTCAAAGAAACTGCTAAGTATCACTGATATAGTAGTGGCTGATGCATTCTTCTCTACATCCACGTTCGAGAAGGGCATGTCGGAGCTTGGCTTCTATCTGGTCAGCCGCTTCCGTGACAACGCTTGTCTGCATTACATTCCCAAGAAGGAAAAGAGGCGTGGACGACCAAGAGTCAAGGGAGACAAGATTGACTTGGCAAACCTCAACCTCTCATGCATGGAAGAACTGCACATTGATGGACTGAACGGAAAGGTGTACACCCTCGAGGCTTATGCCAAGGCTCTGAAGAAGAGGGTGCGACTTGTCATCTGGCGAATGCCCGGTGGAAAGTGCAAGTTGTTCTTCTCGACAAAACTCTCAATGACGGGTGAGGAAGTATTGAAGACATACCGCACTCGTTTCCAGATAGAGTTCTGCTATCGCGACAGCAAGCAGTTTACGGGACTTATAGATTGTCAGGCAAGACACAAGAGACAGTTGGACTTTGCGTTCAACGCATCGTTCGCCTCACTGAATGCCGCCAAGGTCTTCATGAAAGACAATGGTATGGACAATTCCATGGCAAAAGTTAAGTCGTTGATGTTCAATGCGAACTATACGAAATTAATTTTCGACATATCCCGATGCCGACCGAACCGAACTTTAATTAGTAAGATTGTCAAAGAACTCATTGGCTGGCAGCCTAAGGCTGCGTAGCCATATACGCAAATTTTAACGAACTATTGATCTTTCAAATTGTAGTATAAATATTTTTAACCTTCTAAACACTTATAACAAATGAAAAGGAATCAAGGTCTTAAACCAAGGTTGCTTTTGGCGTCATTGTTCCTATTAGGGACAAATCTGATGTCGCTATCTGCTTTGGCATCTAATGGTGCCTTACCGCGAACAGCACATGCACATAATGCCAGCAGCTTAGGACAAAACGACAAACGAGAAGTTAAAGGATTCATCGGTGATGAGAATGGTGAACCTATCATTGGTGCAACTGTTCGGGTGCGTGGCACTTCGGACGCAGCCATTACAAACAGCGACGGTACATTTATTATACATGCCGTACCAAACGCTATTCTTGACATCGCCTACATCGGATATCAGGAAAAGGAAATCAGCCTGAAAAACCGCACGTTCATTGCTATCTCACTGTATCCAGCACACAATGAGTTGGACGAGGTGGTTGTTGTGGGATTCGGAAAGCAGAAGAAAGAATCACTAGTTGGTGCTGTACAGGCTGTAAAGCCGGAAGACCTAAAAATGACATCGAGCAGCTTGACGACATCATTTGCAGGAAACATTCCTGGTATCATCGCTCGTCAACAGAGCGGTGAGCCTGGTTACGATAATGCCGAATTCTACATTCGTGGCATCTCAACCTTTGGTGTGAACAAGAGTCCTTTGGTGATTCTTGATGGTGTAGAAATCAACACAACCATGTTGAACAACATTCCGCCAGAGTCAATCGAGTCGTTCTCTGTGCTCAAGGACGCTACTGCAACTTCCTTATATGGTTCGCGCGGTGCCAATGGCGTTATCATAGTGAACACTAAGCAAGGTGAGCTGTCGGAGAAGATGCAGGTGAAAGTTCGGTTGGACAACACGTTCTCTTCTCCCACAATAGTACAGCCAATGGCTGACGGACCTACTTATATGCAAATGTTCAATGAAGCAGCCTACAACGAGGCTAAGGCTGTGGGCAACGCATATACCCCTTATTACAGCGAAGACCGCATTGCCAAGACACGCGAGGGAGCCAACCCATACCTGTTCCCGAACAACGACTGGCATGATCTGTTGTTCAAGAAGATGACCATGAACCAGAACTTGAACCTCAATGTTAGGGGCGGTAGCAAGATACTGACATACTTCCTGAATGCCGGCATATTCTATGAGAACGGTATCATACGTCAGCCCAAGGAGACACAAGCATTAGATGTAGGCATGCGAAGCCGTAAATACTTGTTCCAAAGCAACGTTACGGCCCGCCTTACACGTACGACAAAGATTGGTTTGAACATGAATACGCAGCTGTTCTACTATCATGCACCCAAAGAGCAGGTCAACGACCTGTTTTATTACACTATGCGCGTGTCACCCGTTAGTTTCCCACCCGTGCTCCCCGCACAAGAAGGTGACACTTTCGTGCGCTATGGTATGAATGCCCGTCAAGGTGTAGGCGGTTTGCAAATTAACCCATACGCTCGCTTGAGCTCAGGTTATACTGACCGCAACTATGTGTATTCCACAACGGCATTCAATATAGACCAAGATTTGGACTTTGTAACACCAGGACTTAAAGCCAGCGGATTGGCATCGTTCTATAATTACAGTTTCAACTGGTTGGATCATTGGACAGTACCGTTTTACTACAAAGTGTCCGATGATTACACAGTGGACGAGAACGGACAATACATTTTTGACAGCACCACCATTGGCGATCCAGGCCAGCCTTACCTGCAATCCAACTCTGGCAGAGACCCTACCACAACTGTATGGTCATTGCAAGGAAAAGTGGATTACCAAAGACTGTTTGGCAAGCACGACGTGAACGCCACTTTGGTGTACCACATGAAAGAAACCAAGAAAGTTAAAAACGGCGGCGGTGAATACGATCTGTTGCCTTACAGAGAGCAAGGCTTAGCTGGTAGATTTGCTTATAACTACGACCACCGCTATCTGTTGGAGGCCACATTTGGCTACAACGGTTCGGAAAACTTTATGAGTGGCAAGCGGTTTGGTTTCTTCCCAGCTGTCGCAGCGGGTTGGACCATCTCTAATGAAGCCTTCTTTAAACCAGCCAAAGCCTATATTCACAACTTGAAGGTACGTGGATCGTATGGCCTTGTGGGTAACGATGCCTTGCGAAACCGTTTCCCATACATCACCACGGTGAACATGTTCTCCAGAGGTGGTTGGTGGATAGGCAATGGCTACGAAAACATCAGTGTACCCAATATCACTACCTATGGTAACCCATTGGCAACATGGGAAAAATCGAAGAAGCTCAATGTGGGTGTGGATATGAACCTGATGGGCTGTCTGGATATCACCTTCGACTATTTCAACGAGTCGCGTACAGGTATCTTCATGCAGAGAAACTCCGTGATTTCAATGTCAGGATTTGGAAGAAACAAACCTTGGGCCAACATCGGAGCAGTTAAAAACAAGGGCTTTGATATGAGCCTGGCCTATACAAAGGTGTTTAACCGCGACTTTACTGTCAAAGCAAACGGTAGCCTGACATACGCCCACAACGAAATGACCGATGTAGATGAGCCACAAAACGTGCCCGCCTACTACTCTCGTTTGGGGCATCCCATCAATAGTATTCGCGGTTTCGTGGCCGAAGGATTGTTTACCTCACAAGAGGAAATCGATAACTCGCCCAAACAAGAGCTAAGCGCATACACTGTGGGTGACATCAAATATAAGGATCTCAACGGAGACAACAAGATAGACCAAAACGATGTGACAACCATCGGCAATCCAGAATTGCCCGAAATAATCTATGGTTTTGGAACCACCATCACCTACAAGAAGTGGGATATGTCTATGATGTTCCAAGGAGCTGGGCGCGTGAGCCTGATGATGAGAAACATTCACCCCTTTGTAGACAAGGATGGAGACGGACTGGGTATAGCCCAATATATCGTAGACAACCACTGGTCAGAGGCCAACAACAACGCCAATGCGGCCTATCCACGCCTAACTCAATCATTTGTGAACAACAATGTGGAGCCCAGTACATTCTACCTGCGGGATGGCAGCTACCTGCGACTCAAAACGATGGAAGTGGGATTCACGCCTACAAAGTGGATGCGAGTTTATGTAGCCGGAACCAACCTTCTCACCTTCTCACCATTCAAGACGTGGGATCCGGAAATGGGAAGTGGTAGCGGTTTGAGCTACCCATTGCAGCGAACATTCAAGATTGGCGTACAATTTCATTATTAATTGAAAAAATACAGAACAATGAAAACTAAATCATATATTAAAATAATGCTCGCCACCATTCTGGCGGGAACGCTGTCGGCATGCGATTTCCTTGACGTGGTGCCTACAGGCAACGCCACCGAAGCCGATATTTACAAGACACAAACCCAAGCAGAGCGTATGGTGGTGGGCTGTTATAGCGAGATACCCGATTTCATGCAACCGCAAAAGGGGTTTCCCGGCTTGATGGGATCGGATGAAATGGTCGTGGGACACCGCGGAACGACACGCTGGTTCCACTATAAGAGCTTGATGAACGGTGATGAATCGTCGTCCAGCACCTACTTTGCGCTGTGGAGCAATACAGCGAACAGCTATCCGGTAGACGCACAGAAGAAAGATATTTGGGGTGCCATTCGCAAGTGCTACAACGTGTTGAACAACCTTGACAAGGTGCCGGACATCACCAAAGAGAACATAAATCTATGGAAAGGTGAGGCGCTCTTCCTCATAGGTTATTACCATCAGATTTTGTTGGAGTTTTATGGCCCAATATTCTTGGCCAAAGAGGAGTACTCGCAGAATGTTGAAAACAATCAAATGCGCGTACCATACGATGAGTGCGTGGAATTTATTGCCGAGAAATACGATGAGGCTGCCAAGTTGCTTCCTGCCATTCGAACCAATGGCGAGAAAAACAGAGCAACCTCAGCCACCGCACTTGGTTTCAAAGCACGCTTGCTTTTATATGCTGCATCACCATTGGTCAATGGCAACACAGAGTTTTATGCCAATTTCAAAAATCCAGATGGTAAGCCATTGATGAATTTGACATACGACCGAGAGAAGTGGAAGAAAGCCATGGATGCAGCTGAGGATGCTATCAAACTATGCGAGGCTAATGGTTACAAGTTGTATGGCGGTAGCACAACCGACTGGTTTAAGGGCGGCACAAACTATCACGAGGCCTTTGTTGGTCCAAAGACGGGTAGCTTTAACAACTGGGACGAGATACTCTTCGGCATAGCCAATCAAGGAGAGATTAGCTATTGCATCAAGAATTTCGCACCGCGAGTAGGCTTTGACAAATACAACCGCAATGGTTTTAGAGGATATGTATTCCCCACATGGAGTTGCGTAACCCGATACTTTACATTGAAGGGTTTGCCCTGGGAAGACGACCCAGACACAAAAAACCTTAAGCCCACTGACATTGTGCAGTCTCCTTTCTTTCCCAAAGAGCAGACCTCTGCCTACCATGCGTTTAGAGAGCCGAGATTCTATGCTTCTATCGGATTCGACCGTGGACCGTTTGAAGTCAACAATGGCACGATTATGCTGAAGTGTCGCAGGGGTGAGCCTCAACAGGAAGATGGCATAAGGGGCAACGAGTATCAAAGCGACAACGGCTATTTTTGCCAAAAATGGGTGTCCACCAAAGATACTTACAATCCCAGAACTAATAAATTCACGTTTAATAATTGGGTCTTCCCTTACCTGCGCTTGGCCGAGTTGTACCTGAGCTACGTGGAAGCAGATATGGAATATAATCACAAGTTGAGTGCCAAGAGTTTGGAATACCTCAACAAGGTGCGCACGCGTAGCGGACTTCCCACATTCCAGGAGTCGTGGAGCTACGCTGGAGGCATACCGACAGACATAGCCAAGCTGAGACAAGTGATTCGAGACGAACGCTCTAACGAATTGGCCATGGAGGGTAGAAGATTTCACGACATTCGCCGTTGGAAGATTCTCGAGAAGGTGTTGAGACCTAAGGAAAAGTCTTGGAATACTGCCGGAAGGACAGCAAAAGAATATTACCGACTCACCGAGATGAATGATGGTGATTACGTTGATCGCTCTACCATCGAAGCACCCAAGTGCTACTGGCTTGCTATTCCGATTGACCAAATTCAGATAGACCCCAACTTGGTACAAAATCCAGGATATTAATTTCTATAGAATTAATATATAGTTACAGCTCTATCTCCCCACTCCTTTGCTTAAAGGTGTGGGGAGATATTGTTTTTACTAAACATTTGGAGGCTGAATAGTTGTATTCTACAAATATTGCTTTGGGCAGCCCCCATAATAATGGAAACAGCCAATATGGATATGTTTTACTTTGCCCATATATACCATTCGTGTAAAAGGGAACTATAGAAAATATGAATAGAGTCATCAGGTGATATATAGCCCCAAGCCTATGCAACGGGAATGTCAAGAACGTACATCAAGAGCATTATCCAGAAATAGAATAACTCACTATCAGAGGAAACAGCATTTATAAAGCCAAGAGACACGATTAAGGCAAAAATAGTATAACTTTGCACTTACATATCAAATCCGTCCATAGTGTTGCCATGCGGAAACGCATACTTCATTATGGCCCTACAACATCCGCAACATCATTATGGCAAGAATAATCCACTGTCTCATTTTATCGCTTCTATTTCTATGTACAGGAATGGCGAACAATTACAAGTTTTTCCACATTTCCAGTCAGCAGGGACTGCCACATCAACAGGTACAAGCATTGGTACAGGACTACCATGGAAACATCTGGATGGGAACGCGAAACGGACTTGCCCGCTACGACGGCTATTCCATTAAAAACTATTTTAACGAACCCCACAAACCCTCCTCGCTGAGCCACAATTTTGTGAAATCGCTTTTTCTCGACCGAAAACACAGAGTCTGGGTGGCCCATTCGAAGGGCGTCAGCATATACAGACCGGCTACAGACGACTTTGAAAACTTCATTCTGCCGGGATATTATATAGAATCAATTGTCGAAACATCCGATGGAAAAATTATCAGTGGTGGCATGAAATTGTGTGTCTTTGATGAGAAAGCCAGGAAGTTCACGCCTCTCCCTTCGTTAGGCGGAGGCTTCATTCTTTCACTCGCCATAGACCAGGATGACCAACTCTACGTCGCTACCAATTCCTGCATCTATACCTACAACACCAAGCTCAACCAAATCTCCAAGTTAGACTCCAGTATCTACAAGGACTTCATCACCAGTTCCGACGGCATCATGCCCATGACTTTCGACCATGCCGGCAGGCTATGGATAGGACGGAACGGGAAGGGAGTTATGGCGTTGGACGTGAAAACAGGCAATACGCGCGTGTATGAGGCCAATCAGCTTTCTGACGGAACGGTGAGAGTGATCACCGAAGACCACAAACACAATATATGGTTGGGCACCGAACAAGGCGTAACCATTATTGGGCAGGACGGGAGTATCAAAACGCTGAAACAACAATTTGGCAATATCAATCAGTTGTCCGACAATGCTATTTATTCCATCCTGTCAGACTCCAACCATAACATTTGGATTGGATCCTATTTTGGTGGCGTAGATATGATAAAGAATAGCAGCCCCTTCTCATGGGAAGGACCGAGTTACAGCCCCAACAAACTACAGGGAAAGGTTGTGCGGCAAATCATTGAAAGAAATCCTAATGAACTCTGGATAGCAACCGAAGATGGCGGACTGAATATCTATAATCCCATGCGGGGAACATTCTCTCCTTTCAATTCCATTCCTCAACTCGGCTCCAACGTGCATTGTCTGTTACATGACAAGTCCGCCGGCATTATTTGGATTGGGACCTTTAGAAACGGGTTGTTCCGATATAATCTGAATTCCGGAAGTGTCAAACGGTTTGAACTATCAATGAATCTGTCTGCCGTGTCCATCTTTGACTTTGCCCGGCAAAGCTCCGGAAAACTTTGGGTAGGGACCACGCAAGGCCTCCATTGGTACGATCCGCAAGCCCAAAAATTCAGGAGGATAAACCACTCCTCGCTCAATCATGCCTTCATCTATGCGCTCGCTGTCGATCATGAAGACAATCTGTGGATTGGTACTGTAGCCTACGGAGTTTATAAGCTCAACACCAAAACAAATCAACTCATTCATTGGAAAGCCACCCAACAGGCACAAGGGCTGAAAGACAACAACATCACATACATTTATCCTGCCCAGGATGGTAAGGTATGGGTGGGGACCAACAACAACGGATTGCAGGTGCTCAATCCCAAAACTGGTAAGTTTTCTGAGATTCAGAACGGCATAACCTTATCCAGAAGCACGATATGCGGCATCAATGCCGATACACAAGGCCGTGTCTGGATTAGCACAAGTCAAGGGTTATTCCAATATATTCCCAAGACCCGGACCATTAACCGATACACCACCGACGACGGCTTGCCCACCAACCAGTTTAACTTCTCTTCAACGCTGTTGACACAAGATGGCAGAATGTATTTTGGAACGGTGAACGGACTGATTATGTTTCGTTCTGAAGACATGGTTTGCAAAAGCACCAATCTAAACGTTCATCTCAAATCCTTGAGGATCAACGGCGAGGATATCAACGCTGCATCTGAAAACTCGCCACTTACAAAAGAGCTGGATGCCACACACGAAATCAGGCTCTCCTATCGTCAGGGACATTCCATCATGATTGATTATGGTGTTATTTCTCCAGGACAAACAGAGTCTATCATTTACAAAACCAAAGTAGACGGTATAGACAATCAATGGCAAGAGATGGGCAACGGCCATACCTTTGTGAGCTACAACATGGAACCCGGCACCTACATACTGCGAATACGAGCCAATAATTCAAATACCGGTTGGGAAAACCAACCTGAAAAAGCAATTAAAATTATCGTTGCACCACCTTTCTATCGCTCTACTTGGGCTTATCTGTTCTACCTCTTGCTCGTCGCTATCATCGTTTACTACATTCAGCATTACTATAAAATAAGACTGAACGAAAAGAACAAAGTCAAGATGGCCATGATGGAGAAGAACAAGATAGAAGAGGTAAACCGTGCCAAATTCGACTTCTTTACCACCGTGTCCCATGAACTGAAAACACCACTTTCTCTAATCATTGCACCGCTTAAAAGTATCCATAAAGATAAATTGAACAAAACGGAGCAACGTCATCTGGAAACAGCTCTCAAGAATACCAACAAGATGGAGGAACTTATCAACGAACTGGTAACGTTCAACAAGGTCGAGTCGGATAATTTCCCGTTCTACATTCAGCAAGGCAACCCCTTGGAGTTCATCAAAATTCTCACAAACCTGTTCCGCAGAAGTGCTGCTGAAAAACATTTAAACTTGAGCGTTGATTGTGAAAACAACGATGAAATCGTATGGTTTTCACCTTCCTATCTTGAACGCATCATGAACAATCTGTTGTCCAATGCCATCAAGTTCACTCCAGAAAATGGAGAGGTAAAGGTCAAGGCCTCTATCATCACAGGACAAGAAGACAACTACACCTATCTCGACGTGAGAGTGGCCGACACGGGCATAGGCATTGCTCAGGAAGAACAGAAAAAAATCTTTCAGAAGTTCTATCAAACCAAACAAGGATACAATACCAACAACAAGGGATGGGGCATCGGACTTTCTCTTGTCCAACGACTGGTAACCATACACAAGGGAACCATAAAGTTGAAGAGCGAGCTGCAGCACGGATCCACCTTCCGGATATTGCTGAATGTAGACGCTAAGGCTTTCGACCGGCAATCTCTCATCACCGATGACAAAGTCATTGTTCCGCTGACCGACTATCATTTCTCACCTTCGATGACAGACATCAACAATGCCTCAAAAGATATTGTGATGGAAGAAGACAGCAAAATGTCTATCTTAATCGTCGAAGACAACACCGACATGCTTACTTTCCTTACCAATTACTTTTCTCCCAAATACAACGTTTACATTGCTACCAACGGAAAAGAAGGAATTGAAGTTGCTCAAAACGAATCTATCCAACTCGTCATCAGCGATGTGATGATGCCCATCATGGACGGAGTCACTTTCTGCTCCAAGCTCAAATCGGACGTCACCACATCTCACATTCCCGTTATTCTCCTGACGGCCAAAAACGAGCAGGAAGATGTGGTGGCGGGCTACAAGAGCGGAGCTGAAGCCTATGTGTCCAAACCCTTCGACCCACAGGTGCTCGATCTGCAAGTTAAGAACATCATCCAACTGGTCAAGACACGTCAGACCGAGATTCAAAATACCAAGACCGAAGACATTGAAGCCAGCTCACTCAATGACATCGACAAAAAATTTATCTTGCAAATCAACCAACTGATTGACAAGAATATCGGCAACAACGAGTTCGCTGTGACCGACATCACGCAAGCAATGGCTATCAGTCGAAGTCTGCTGCACACCAAGATGAAAAACCTTCTGAACATGTCTATTGGTGAATACATCCGTCACAAAAGACTTGCGCTGGCCTCCGAATTGCTCATGAAAGGATTTTCTGTTTCCGAGACTGCTTACCGTTCCGGGTTTTCAGACCCCAACTATTTCTCCAAAGTCTTTAAAAAGTTTTATGGAAAAAGCCCCACTGAATTTATCGTCGCACTTTAAAAAATAACATCTCAACTTTAAATCTATTTATTCAATCTTGTCTTTCCCTAAAACAGGTTGACTAGGGTCTGGCATTTTGTTCGTCACTGCTTTGCTGTGAATATCCTCGATAACGGAACCAACAACAATACCGACACCTACTTGTTGTAACCAAGTGGATTGAAGCACACCAAGAAATATACTCGTGACGTGGATAAGTTGAAGTTTGTAGCAATAAATACTTTTCCGAATTGAAACTTTAAGATGAAAAATGAATTGAAAAAACTATTTTTTGACTCAACAGGATAGTATTTATGCTTGGAAAAACATGTGCTTTAAGAAATAATGAGTAATTTTATAGCGTAATCAAGTTACATAAGCATGCGACGTAAGAAAATCAATCGCCTGAAAGTGGTTCTCGCCGAGAAAGGAATGACAAATAAACAATTGGTAGAAATCCTTGATAAAGACCTTGCCGTTATATCAAAGTGGGTAACGAATGTCGCACAGCCCAATTTTGAAATGTTCATTCTGTTGGCAAAGATATTGGGAGTGAGAGTAGATGATTTATTGTGGACAGACGAATTGTAATTTCCTATTGAAAGAATGATATTATGGCAAAAATTTATGATAATATAGAAAGCTCTAACCTATTTTGGTGGTATTATTCTCTGAATTTTGATATGTTTAATTTAAAAGATTATATGATATTCTCTTTTAGATTGACATATGATATTAACAAGTCATTAATAGAATTGTCATTATCCCTCGAGGAGGATATGAATAAAAAGAAGAACATATTAGTTGTCAATAGCAAAACAAGAGGAATTGTTGAATCGTATGTTTACAAGAAGAAACTTTCTAAACCCATCATTGACGAGATAGACAAAGTCCTTGCCCGCCATTATGGCTTCACCGAAGAAGAGTTGGATTTTATCATCAACTACGACATCAAATATCGTATGGGGGACGAGTTAAACGAAGAAAAATAGATGTGCAAAATATGGAATCTGTAACTAAAAAAATATTCGTTTCATATGCTTGGAATAATGAAGAGCATAAGAAGTGGGTTTTGAAACTCGCAACAAATCTACGTCATCATGGTGTAGATGCAATATTAGATCAATGGGATGTGAGATTAGGTGACGACCTCCCATTCTTTATGGAGCAAGGATTGACAGAGTCTCACCTTGTTATATGTGTATGCAGCGATAAATATATTGCAAAAGCGGATGGTGGTTCAGGTGGTGCCGGATATGAGAAACGAATATTGGCTGCAGAAATATTGAATGATGGGGATAAACGTTTTATCATTCCTATAATTAAAGATTGTAACCAGGCACGAAAAGTACCTCTATTTTTATCAGGATTAAAGTATGTTGATTTTGACAATGGAGAATATTTTGATTGTTATCAAGAACTTCTCGAACGTATATACGATGAAGACAAAAAGAAAAAGCCGCCATTGGGGAAAAATCCATTTGTTTCTACAGCCATATCTGATCGAATAATGACAAAACTAAATGTAGAGAAGATAGAATTTCAGAATCCAGGTATGGCAGGAAAGGTGAGTTTCGACTATAAACGAAATAGTGGGTCGTATGTTATTGGCGAAGGAAACCATGAGTTTGTTACTCTTTGGAGTGAATGTGGATATAATTCTATCCATTGTTATAGAGACTATGTGTATAGATTAGGTTATAATCCAAAATATAATCACTTCCCTTCCCCAAGTGAATTTATTAATTTTGATTTTAGTTCACGGACAAAGTCTGTAAATGTTGGTGAAGTAGTCTTACTGGAAAATTATAGCCACAAGTTTGCGGCACTTAAGGTTACTAAAGTTATCAGACAAAAAGAAGACATCAATCATCTTTTAGAGTTTGAGTACAAAATATATAAAGAATTTGAAGACGTTTAATAAATTGTATAAAGCATGGATCTAATACAAGTACAAATGAAAGATTCTATTACATATATAGAAAATACATCAATTATTTGCCCTCTTTGTAAAATACAAATGATTCCTCAATATCTATATGCTGCAAGTATAGATAACACATTAGATGCTCATGTCTTTTGCCAATGCACAAATCCACAATGTAAACGCACCTTTATTAGTAGATTTGTTTCATATAGGGGATATCGCAATCTTTCTTTTTCAGGAATTGAACCCAACTCCAAACTGGATAATATTGAGTTTAGTCCTATTATTAAAACACTGTCACCCGCATTTTGTGAAATTTATAATCAAGCATATAAAGCACAACAATTAGAGTTAACACAGATATGTGGTCCTGGATATCGTAAATCACTTGAGTTTCTTATTAAAGACTATATAATGTCAAAGATAGATGAAAGTCAACGTGATTCTATTAAGAAGAAGTTATTAGCCCAATGTATTAATGATAATATCGAAAATCCTCAAATTAAAGAAGTTGCAAGAAGAGCTACTTGGTTAGGAAACGATGAAACACACTACTTGAAGGAATGGTCAGATAAAGATATTTTGGATCTAGTTCAAACAATAGACCTAACAATCTCGTGGATTGAATATAATGTTAAAACAGAAAACCTACTGAACGATATGCCACACAGAAAAAATAATAGGATAATATGACTAAAACGTTAGCAATAAAACTGTTTAAGGAGTACAAGATGCGTATTGTATAATACGATAAATTAAATGTAGAATGATGGAAGCAAGCAACAACGATAACATGCTCATCTATCAGTCGGAAGATGGGAAGATAAAGATAGATGTCAGATTTGAAAACGAGACGGTGTGGCTGTCATTAGACCAAATGGCAATCTTATTTGGACGTGACAAATCTACCATTTCACGACATATTAAGAATATATTTGAGGAAGGAGAATTGCAAGCTCCTTCAGTTGTTGCAAATTATGCAACAACTGCAATGGATGGAAAGACTTATCAGGTGGATTATTATAACCTTGACGTAATCATCTCGGTAGGCTATCGGGTTAAGTCACAACAAGGCACACAGTTTCGCATCTGGGCTACCCAGCGGCTAAGAGAATATATTATCAAAGGCTTTGCATTAAACGATGAACGATTCAAAACGGGGTCTTCCTACAATTATTTCAAGGAACTCTTAGACCGCATTCGTGAGATACGTCTATCTGAGAAGGTTTTTTATCAGCAGATAAAGGATATATATGCAACAAGTATCGACTATAATCCATCGGCTGAGGTGACATTGGCTTTCTTCAAGGAAGTACAGAACAAACTGCTCTGGGCTGTCAGCGGAAAGACAGCCGCAGAACTCATGTACTATCGTGCCAATGCCTCACTGCCAATGATGGGACTTACTTCCACGGAAAAAGAAGGAAAAGTTACCAAGAATGATGTCTTGATAGGTAAAAACTACCTGAATGAGAAAGAGATTGGTCAACTAAAACTTATCGTAGAACAGTTCCTTGCCTATGCTGAGGCGCAGGCATTAGCCGAAAAACCAATGTACATGAGCGACTGGGTGCAGAAACTTCGACTTGTACTCACCATGAACGAGAAGAACATTCTTGAGCATGCTGGCACCATTTCTCACGAAGCGGCAGTAGCCAAAGCTACAAAGGAATATATTGCTTACAAAGAACAACAACGGAAAATTGAACGTCTTGAAAGTATTAAGCAGCTCGACCAAGACCTGAAGCGTATCGCACCACGAAAGAACAATAAAAAGAAGGAAGACAACGAAGAGAATAATCAATGATAGTCCATACACAATATTTGGGAAATCAGGAATTGTTGAAACTACAAAAGACAGCATTCCTCGCATCGGGCAATATCGCTTCCGAGGAGGTGTTGCGGGTGTATGATTGGGCTACAGAGATGCGTAGTCGGGGAGAGTGTGTCATCAGTGGATTTAACAGTAAATTGGAACAAGACGTGCTTCACTTCCTGCTGAAAGGCAACCAACCGATTATTCTTGTTCTTGCCCGACGAATGTATAAAGTTATCCCCAAGGAATTACAAGAAGCGTTAGCCCAAAACCGATTATTGATAGTTTCTGTAAGCAATGCAGCACGTCAGTCAAAGGACACAGCAATGATGAGGAATAAATGGGTTTGCCAAAAATCAGACAGAATTTTGTTTGTTGGCGTAACCGAACGTAGCAGCCTTTATGCATTTAAAACTAATCTTGATTATAAACAAAAATGATTACATTATTAAATTCACAATGACCCTACAAGATAGAATAACCCATTAGGAAGCAGACATTTGATTGCAAAAGTATTCAAAGAGAGGGGATAACTAAAGGGGTACTGTTGCTTTTTGCTACCCTGTTTCTACCTAGAAAATAATAACGGTTGATACTCAATGAGTTATCAACCGTTATGCGTACCCAGACCCGGGCTCGAACCGGGATGGGTTGCCCCACTGGTGTTTGAGACCAGCGCGTCTACCTATTCCGCCATCTGGGCTTAATTGCGGATGCAAAGATACGGTGTTTTTTCTAATGCGCCAAACATTTTACAAAAAAGTTGCTCACGCAGCGTACTCGGAGAAAACAATTTTCTCCACACTGACATGACCTATCACAACAAGCCAAAAGGGAGTTGAGGCGATGAGGATAGGCCGTTACCAGCATCACACAGCCTGACATCCATATCGTCAAAAGCAAAAAAATGATGCTGCAAAAGGAAAACGACATCAAACAGTTGGTGAAATCAGCAAACTGAACGGATGAAAACAAAAGGCTCAACGGATGAAAACAGAAAATCGAACGGATGAAAACAAAAGACAGAACGAGTGAAAACAGAAAACTCAATGGTTGAAAACACGGTGTTTGGCATACGAAATATTTTGACAACCGTGCCAAATACTCGCATATTTGCAACCAAACGAGTGATTGGTCGAAAATAGGCGATTTTTCTATCTATCCATTTTTCAACTACTTACATCACATAGGCGCATCGGTGCACTTGCAAAAGCAATGCTTTAAGGCTGCAAAGGCATTGAGATTGGGGTATCAAGGCCTTGACTTTGAAGGGCAAACCACATGTTATAGAATGGTAAACTGCATGCTATTGAATTAAAACTGACTTTCAATTGCAAAACAAGGTGCCAAAAAGCATCCAAAAAGAGCTGATTTTTTCTAAAATGATTGTTTTGAAAATACCAAAAATATGTACAATTATAAAAAAACTTAGGATAAACTCATTGGCGTCTGTCTGGACGACAGAAAGATAATCAAGTCCACCCCACCCTTCGATGTTTGGTGCTACCAGCTTGGTCAGGGCATCATGCCTCAAGCGTTTTGACAACTTGGAGAAGCTGACTGAAATCGTCTATGATGAACTCGGTATGAATCTCTTCCAGTTGGCAACGTGTGCCATTGCCATACGTCACGCCACAGGTATGGATGCTGGCATTCTGCCCCATCTCGATATCATACACCGTGTCGCCCACGACAAGTGCCTCCCCTGGCTGAATGCCTAAATGCTCAAGCGTTTGATTCACCGCCTCGGGATGTGGCTTTGCATGCGTCACGTCGTTGGCACTGACCACATGCGTGATGATTTCCTCTAAACCAAACGTCTCCACAAAGTCCATCAGCGAGTGGCGGGAACGACTGCTGGCAATGGTGAGCACATACCCCAAACGATGTAACTCACGCATGGTTTCCAATACATGGGGAAACAATGGAACCGCCCCCGGGACGTTGTTCTCATGAAACACTTGATTATAGGCTTCCACACAGCGGTCGCCCATCTCGTCAGTCATGGGTATCAAGTCTGTAAACGTCTGCTTCAAGGGCAAGCCAATCATTCGACTGCACTCCTCACGACTGCGCTGCTCAAGTCCCAATCGGTTGATTACCTCGAGCATGGTATTGGTAATGAGAGTTTGTGTATCAGCCAACGTGCCGTCAAAATCCAGGATAATTGCTTTGATTTTCATTGAGTTATCTTTTTTATCGAGTTGCAAAGGTAACGAAAAAGAAACAAACAGACCTTGCCTACCTGTTACTTTTCGATGAATAATAAGAATAGCCCCTCCCCCATCCCCTCCCCGAAAGGGAGGGGAGTAGTTAGCTTGTTTGTTGTATTTTATTGATGGTACGCCTTTTCATCAGCTGCCATACCCACTGGATTCATCGTGTTGCGCGTTGCAAGATACGCTTTCTACGATGGTATGTGGAGATTTTCAGGGAGGTAACATCCCCGCATTCTTGTTTATTAAAATTAGTAAATTATGCCTGTGTTACAAAAGTTTAGGCTAATTTTGCATAAGATAGGCATCGTCTTAGCAAAGAAAGTAAACTTCCTTTGCATTCGGCTCGCACTATCTTTGCATGAAACAGGCTGCGCCTTAGCAATTACAAACAAGCTTGATTGCATTCGGCTTGCACTATCTTTGCATAAGATAGGCATCGCCTTAGCAAAGTAAGTAAACTTCCTTTGCTTTCGGCTCGCACTATCTTTCACATAAAATAGATAAACGACAGGAATAAAAAATGGGGTTAACACGTATCGCGGCTCACTTCTTTTCATCACGACAAAAGGAGATTGAGCGACACGCCAAACAAGCTGACTTAACGCAACAGCAGGTGCTGCAGCATCTTCTTGAACGGGCGAAGGACACGGAATATGGCCGAAATCATCTCTTTGGCAGCACCAAAACCTACGAAGATTTTGCCAAAAACGTACCTGTTAACACCTACGAAGAACTGAAAGGTGACATCGACCGCATGCGCCACGGCGAAGAAAACGTGCTTTGGCCGGGGCAAGTGAAATGGTATGCCAAGTCATCGGGAACAACCAACGACAAGAGTAAGTTTATTCCTGTTTCCAACGAGGGGCTCAACCGAATTCATTACCAAGGTGGAAAAGACACCGTGGCGCTTTACCTTCGCAACAATCCCGACAGTAGGATGTTCGACGGAAAGGGTCTGATATTGGGCGGAAGCCACTCTCCTAATTATAATCTGCACAACTCTTTGGTGGGTGATTTGAGCGCCATTCTCATCGAAAACATCAACCCATTGGTCAACTTGGTGCGCGTTCCCAAGAAATCAACCGCACTGTTGCAGGATTTTGAGGTGAAGCGTGACCGCATAGCCCGCGAGACATTGAACCAAAACGTCACCAACCTCTCTGGCGTTCCGTCATGGATGCTGTCGGTGTTGGTGCGCGTCATGGAACTGAGTGGCAAGAAACACCTCGAAGAAGTGTGGCCTAACCTGGAAGTATTCTTCCATGGTGGCATCGCTTTCACGCCCTATCGCCCACAATATGAGCAGCTTATCACGTCGCCAAACATGCACTACATGGAGACCTACAACGCCAGTGAGGGATTCTTCGGCATACAGAGCGACCCCGGTGACGCGTCGATGTTGCTCATGACCGACTATGACGTTTTCTACGAGTTCATCCCCATGGACGAGTATGGAACGGAGCATCCAACGGTATTGCCACTGGCCGACGTGGAGTTGGACAAGAATTATGCGGTGCTCATTTCAACCTCATGCGGACTATGGCGATACATGATTGGCGACACGGTGAAGTTTACATCGCGCCAACCCTATAAGTTCATCATCACAGGCCGCACCAAATACTTCATCAATGCCTTTGGTGAAGAGCTCATCATGGACAATGCCGAGAAGGGATTGGCCTACGCTTGCGAGCAGACAGTGGCCGAAATTAAGGAATACACGGCCGCACCTGTATACATGGACAGTAAGGCCAAATGTCGTCATCAATGGCTCATTGAGTTTGCCAAGGCACCAAATGACCTAAAAAAGTTTGCCAACATTCTGGACAAACGACTGCAAGAACTGAACAGTGACTATGAGGCTAAACGCTTTCATGACATCACGTTACAGCATTTGGAGATTGTTGTGGCACGCCCAAACTTATTCAACGACTGGCTGAAGATGAAGGGTAAACTGGGCGGACAACATAAGATTCCACGACTATCGAACAGTCGTAAGGTTATTGAAGAGCTGCTCGAGCTGAACCAAGAGCCTGCGGAAACCCAACAGGCATAACCCGCTAACAAACACAAGTATATGAATATCAATCAACAGAAACGCTTCAAAAGGTACACGCTCATGGCTCGTCATGCCACGAACAATGTCCGCGGCATGCAGTTGACTGCCCTGTTGATGCTGGTTCTTTTATTAGTTTCGTGCGCTCGAATGGGTCAACCCGATGGCGGATGGTATGATGAAACACCGCCTAAGGTCATCAGTACCTCGCCAAAAGAAGGTACCACACAGGTGACGAGCAAGAAAATTTACATCAATTTCAATGAGTTCATCAAGCTGGAGAATGCCACCGAGAAGGTGGTAGTATCGCCTCCACAACTGGAAGCGCCTGAGATAAAATCGCAAGGAAAGCGAATTCTCGTGGAACTGAAAGACAGCTTAAAGCCCAATGCCACCTATACCATCGACTTCAGTGATGCCATCTCTGACAACAATGAGGGCAACCCACTGGGCAATTACACTTACAGTTTCTCCACAGGCGATAAGATAGACACAATGGAAGTAAGTGGATATGTGCTTGAAGCCGAGAACCTTGAGCCCATCAAGGGAATCCTCGTGGGGCTGTATGCCGACCAGAGTGACAGCATCTTCCGCAAGCAACCCATGCTGCGCGTATCACGAACCGACAGCAGAGGGCGCTTCACCATCCGCGGTATCGCCAACGGAAGCTACCGAGTGTTTGCCTTGCAAGATGCCGATGGTGACTATGTCTTCAACCAGAAGAGTGAGAAGGTGGCCTTCTCGCGCGAACTTGTCACGACAACCTCTAAACCAGACGTACGGCAAGACACCATTTGGGCCGACTCGTTGCACATCAAAGCCATCAATCAGGTGAAGTACACGCACTTTCTGCCCGATGACATCACGCTCAGAGCCTTTACAGAAATACAATCTGACCGATACCTCATCAAGACCGAACGTAAAGAGCCAAACAACTTTTCGCTGTTTTTCAGCTATGGCAGCAAAGAGGTCCCGCAGATCAAAGGCCTCAACTTTGATGCCAAAGACGCCTTCATCATGGAGTCGAATCCGCGCGGGGACACCCTCACTTATTGGCTGCGTGACACCACACTCATCAACCAAGACTCGCTTGAAATTGAGCTAAAATACCAAGCCAGCGATTCTACTGGTCAGCTGCACCTGCAAACAGACACCCTCATGATGCTGGCCAAACAGCCTTATGCCAAACGGCTCAAGCAAGCGCAGAAACGATTGGAAGAATGGAACAAGAAACAAGAACGGGCAAAGAAGCGGGGGGAGCCTTACGATTCTATCATGCCAAAAGAGGCTCTTGAGGCCAAGTTGAGTGTCAGTTCGGCTCTCGCACCCGACCAGAATGTAGGGTTCAGCTTTACCACGCCATTGGCCGTGCTCGACACATCCAAAGTACATCTTTACTCCAAGCAAGACACGCTGTGGTATGTTTCGCCTTTCGAAATAGAGCAACAACGCGACACATCCATTGTACCGTTCAATGATGCCTACATCAAAAACACGAGAAACTATGTGTTGAGGGGCGAATGGCGTCCCAACATCGAATACAGTCTTGAACTGGACAGTGCTGCATTTGTGGACATCTATGGCAAGGCATCGAACAAAATCAAACAAGGTTTCAAGGTGAAGTCAAACGATGAGTTCAGCACCATCTTGCTTACCATTACGGGAGCTGATGGCAAACCGCTGGTTGTTCAGTTGCTGGACAATTCGGATAAGCCCGTCAAACAGGTTCGTACTTCCAATGGTATGGCTCAATTCTTCTACGTTGAACCGCGCGAATACTATGTCCGCCTGTTTATAGACGCTAACAATAACGGCAAATGGGACACGGGCGATTACGACAAGGGTGTGCAGCCCGAAGAGGTGTATTATTATCCCAAGAAGATAACTTGCAGGGCGAAGTGGGACTTTAACGAGACATGGAATCTGACGAGCACGCCCATTTACAGACAGAAACCAACAGAAATAACTAAACAGAAAGGCGAGAAACAGCGCAAAATACAAAGCCGAAATGCGAAACGCGCACTCGACCTGGGTAAAGAATACATTCCCGGAATGATGAAATAAGCCTATGTTGCCAGCTAAATAGTGCTGGCGAACCTTCTACATGCAGGCGTTTCTGGGAGATAAAAACGAGAACATGAAAATGAAATTATTCAGAAACTTAGCCATTCTTTCGCTTCTTTTAGGGGTGTTTACCACATCCCATGCACAGTGTAACATGACCAATACCGCCTTCAAATCGGGCGAGTACTTGTCATACAACCTATATTTCAATTGGAAATTTGTATGGGTCAGGGTAGGTTCGGCCACCATGTCGGTGGTACAGACGAGGTACAACAACCAACCAGCCTATCGTGGTTCACTCATCACACGCGGCAATAGCAAGGCCGACAACCTGTTTATTCTGCGCGATACCCTACAAGCATACACCTCATTAAATCTCGTTCCACAATACTATCGCAAGGCTGCCAATGAGGGAGGTCGATACTATGTCGACGAAGTATTCTATTCCTATCCCAACGGACGCGTTCATGTCAAGCAACATCAGATATCCAGCAAAGGCACTCACGAGTGGAAACAGTCTGACGTAAAAGACTGTGTTTACGATATGTTGAACATCTTCATGCGGGCCAGGTCGTTCGATCCGTCCAAATGGAAGAAAGGACATGCCTATAACTTCACGATGATAGATGGGAATAAGTCAAGGCCCGCCCTACTGAAATACAGAGGGAAAACAACCATTAAGGCCGACAATGGGAGGAAATATAGATGTCTGCACCTGTCGTACATGGAACAGGATGGTGGCAAATACAAACGAATTGTCGACTTCTACGTGAGCGATGACACCAATCATGTGCCTGTACGTTTGGACATGTTTCTTAAGTTTGGATCGGCCAAAGCATTCTTGGTGGGTATGAAAGGAGTGAGAAATAACATGGCTTCACAAGTAAGATAAACAAGAGGTACTATCCACAAAATAACGAAAACAGGCTGCCTTGCACATCAAGTCAGCCTGTTTTCGTTCTGAAGCAAACTACGATTCCACATCAATAAGTTTGGCCTGGGTTCACATGCCGACATACTTGCTTATCTGATGAACATCAGTTCGCGGTATTTGGGCAACGTCCAAAGCTCATCACTGACTATCAGTTCGAGTTTATCTATATGATAGCGTATGGTTTCTATCATTGGTTCAACGTTATCATGGTAGGCGATGGCCTTCTCTCTCTCGTTCTCTATCTTGTTGGCAACCTTGCGCGCATTAATCAATTCTTCCACTCCTGTTTCGATTGTCTTTGTGCGTTCAGCTATTTCCAGAATGAGTTTTTCATTGCGACAGATGAGCTTTTCCGCCTCCTCACGGTTAAAAATCTCAAACATACGCGCCACATTGTTAGCCAATTGACTTTGATAATAGGTCGCAACCGGAATGATATGGTTCATCGTGAGGTCACCCATGACGCGTGCTTCAATCTGTATTTTCTTGGTGTACATTTCCCATTTCACCTCATTGCGCGCCACCAATTCGCTTCGTGTCATCACACCTGTGCTTTCAAACATCTTGATGCTGTCTTCGTCAAGATAACGGTCAAAGATGACTGGACAGCTGTTTTCACAGTCAAGACCACGTCGCTTAGCTTCTTCTACCCATTCTTCACTGTACCCATTGCCATCAAAATGGATGGGCTTACAGGTCTTGATGTCCTCACGAAGGACATCAATGATTGCCGATGTTTGGTCTTCACCTTGCTCAATCAGCGCATCCACGCGCTTCTTGAAGCTAGTCAAAGCCTCCGCCATGGCCGCATTGAGCACCAGCATGGAACAGGCACAGTTGGCTTCTGAACCTACGGCGCGGAACTCAAAGCGATTACCTGTGAAGGCAAACGGACTGGTTCTGTTGCGGTCTGTATTGTCTATGAACAGCTCAGGAATCTCTGGAATGTCCAACATCATCCCCTGTTTACCGTGCAAGGTGAACAAATCTTCTTTGTCAGCCACCTCAATATGGTTCAACAACTCGGTGAGTTGCGTACCCAAGAACGATGAAATGATGGCGGGTGGTGCCTCGTTTGCGCCCAATCGATGTGCGTTGGTGGCACTCATAATAGATGCCTTGAGCAGTCCGTTATGTTTGTATACACTCATCAACGTTTCCACCAAGAACACCACGAAGCGCAGGTTGTCCTCGGCTGTCTTGCCAGGTGCATGAAGCAACACGCCCGTATCGGTGCACAAGCTCCAGTTGTTGTGCTTGCCACTGCCGTTCACTCCGGCAAAAGGTTTCTCGTGTAACAGCACACGAAAACCATGTCTGCGTGCCACACGTTTCATCAGTGACATGAGCAACATGTTGTGGTCAATGGCCAAGTTACACTCCTCGAAGATGGGAGCTAGCTCAAATTGGTTGGGTGCCACCTCGTTATGCCGGGTCTTACACGGTATGCCAAGCTCGAGAGCCTGTATCTCCAAGTCTTTCATGAACGCCTGCACACGATCTGGAATGGTACCCAAATAATGGTCATCCATTTGCTGATTCTTGGCAGAATCATGCCCCATGAGCGTACGTCCCGTCAACATCAGGTCGGGACGCGCATGGTATAAATCCTCGTCTACCAGGAAATATTCCTGTTCCCAGCCCAGATTGGCCCGCACTTTCTTCACATTGGGATCGAAATAGCGACAAACTTGCGTTGCTGCCACATCCACTGCATGGAGCGAACGCAACAGAGGAGCCTTGTAATCGAGGGCCTCACCCGTATACGATATAAAGATAGTGGGAATACACAGCGTATCATCAATGATGAAAACCGGTGACGTTGGATCCCAAGCCGAATAACCTCGCGCCTCAAAGGTGTTGCGAATGCCACCGTTGGGAAACGAAGATGAGTCGGCTTCTTGCTGAACTAATAACTTTCCACTAAACTCTTCAATGATGCCACCCTTACCGTCAAACTCCACAAAGGCGTCATGTTTCTCTGCAGTTCCTTCCGTCAAAGGTTGAAACCAGTGCGTGTAATGCGTCACTCCGTTTTCTTGTGCCCAGTGTTTCATACCCGTTGCCACGGCATCTGCAATGGAACGATTGAAATGGGCACCATTGTCAATCACATCAGTGAGTTGCTGGAACACGTCTTCCGGCAAGTATTTCTGCATTTTTGCACGGTTAAAGACGTATTTACCAAAGTACTCTGAAGGCCGTTCCTTAGGAGCCTTCACAGCCAATGGGGCTTTCTTTGAAGCCTCAGTAACTGCTTGAAATCTGAAATTTTCCATTGTCTATCTTACTTATATTTTGCTTTTATTGGCCTAATATCACCCCAATGAAAGGCCTTACAAAGGTACAATAAAGAAATGAAACTTGTGCATAGTGACACCAATTGTTAACTTTTCATCCAATGGGGGTAAGTAATTCAAATCACAAGGGATAAAAAGAGCGACACAACTCCCACGATTCTTAGGACTTGTGTCGCTTCTTATCTATGAATAATAAGCTTCTTACCTATTAATAATAGATGGTGTGGTTCTATGAATAAGCTTTAGAACATGAATTTTTCCAACTTCATCTTGCCAAAAGTCTCTATCTCAGGTACCAGATGCAAGAAATGTGGAGCATTGGCATGTTTGTCCAAAGATTCTTGGTCTTTCCATGTTTCACAAAACATAAATACACCAGGAATGGTTGTACTTTCAAAGAAGTCGTAACTGATACAACCCTCGTCTTGACGCGACTTGTCTACGAGTTGGTTTGCAAGTGATAGTACTCGTTGACGATCCTTCTCATTTACTTTCAAGAATGCGTTTAGTCTGATCATGATTGAATTTTGGTTTTAAATGGTTATAATTATGATTTTTTTTAAAAGGTTATGTACACAAAGGTAAAAAGGGGCTTATTCATCAATATCCAATGAATAAGCCCCAGTCTATATGAATCGTGTCTTAATCAGATTTAGAGCTGAGGACCAGCAGCTACAAGAGCCTTACCAGCTTCGTTAGTTGTGTACTTCACGAAGTTCTTCTGGAAGCGAGCAGCCAAGTCTTTAGCCTTCTCATCCCACTGTGATGCGTCACTGTAAGTGTCACGAGGATCGAGAATCTCTGTAGCAACACCTTCCAACTTGGTAGGAACTACGAAGTTGAAGTAAGGGATAGTCTTGGTAGGAGCCTCGTCGATAGAGTGGTTCAAGATAGCATCGATGATACCACGAGTGTCACGGATAGAGATACGTTTGCCCGTACCGTTCCAACCTGTGTTCACCAAGTAAGCCTTAGCGCCATTTTTCTTCATCTTCTTCACCAACTCTTCAGCATATTTTGTTGGGTGCAATTCAAGGAATGCCTGACCGAAACAAGCTGAGAATGTAGGAGTAGGCTCTGTAATACCACGCTCTGTACCTGCCAATTTAGCGGTGAAGCCAGAGAGGAAGTAGTACTTAGTTTGCTCCTCGTTCAAGATAGATACTGGAGGCAATACACCGAAAGCGTCAGCACTCAAGAAGATCACTTGCTTAGCAGCAGGACCAGCAGAGATAGGCTTCACGATGTTCTTAATGTGGTAGATAGGATAAGATACACGCGTATTCTCGGTGCGGCTCTTGTCTGTAAAGTCAATCTTACCATTCTCGTTTACGATTACGTTCTCCAACAGAGCGTCGCGCTTGATGGCGTTGTAGATATCAGGCTCTGATTCTTTGTCAAGGTTGATTACCTTAGCATAGCAACCACCTTCAAAGTTGAAGATACCTTTATCGTCCCATCCGTGCTCGTCGTCACCAATCAACAAACGTTTGGGGTCGGTAGACAAGGTTGTCTTACCTGTTCCAGACAATCCAAAGAAGATAGCGGTGTTCTCACCGTTCATGTCAGTGTTGGCAGAGCAGTGCATCGAAGCAATACCCTTCAATGGCAAGTAGTAGTTCATCATAGAGAACATACCCTTCTTCATTTCACCACCGTACCAAGTGTTCAAGATAACCTGCTCTTTGGTCGTTACGTTGAAAGCAACGCAAGTTTCAGAGTTCAAGCCCAGTTCCTTGTAGTTCTCTACCTTAGCCTTAGAAGCATTGTAAACAATGAAATCGGGCTCCTGGTCGAGTTCTTCCTGGTTGATAGGACGGATGAACATGTTGGTCACAAAGTGAGCCTGCCATGCCACCTCAACGATGAAGCGAATCTTCATGCGAGTGTCCTTATTGGCACCGCAGAAACCGTCAACTACGAACAAACGCTTGTTGGAAAGTTCTTTTTTAGCCAACTCATTAACAACCTTCCAAGCGTCTTCTGTCATCTTGTGGTTGTCGTTCTTATATTCATCTGAGGTCCACCAAACAGTGTCGTGAGAGTTTGCATCGTCAACGATAAATTTGTCCTTAGGTGAACGACCGGTGTAAATACCTGTTTGAACACAAACTGCACCCAGTTCGGTTTCTTGGCCTTTCTCAAAGCCTTCCAGACCTTCTTTGGTCTCTTCTTCAAACAACACTTCGTATGAAGGATTGTAAACAACTTCTGTTGTACCTGTAATTCCGTACTTTTCCAGTACCGATTTATCAAACTTTGCCATTATATTTAAATGTATTTAAGTGTGAATAATTATTCTGTTTTACGTCATTTCTTTGACGACTACAAAATTAACTAAAATAAATAGGTTGACAAATTTTAGCTTGTAAAAAATGTATATAGGCTGTACTCATTAGGTTAAAGAAATGAAAAAAGAACGCATGGCACTGATATTTGCAATTTTCACTTTGCAAAAATAAACGGAAAATGCCTATTTTTGCACGGTGAAAACATAACATACGCTACGCAATGAAAATTATCAACCTAAGTGAGTCTAACTCTATCATCAATCAATATTTGGCTGAGACGAGAGATGTAGACTACCAAAAGAACCGCTTGCTGTTTCGTAACAACATCCAGAGAATTGGCGAACTGGAGGCTTACGAGATTTCCAAGCAATTGGATTACGAAACCAAGGATGTTACTACCCCATTGGGTATTTCACAAGTAAACGTACCTGCCGACAAGATTGTCTTGGCAACCATCTTCCGCGCCGGTCTTCCCTTTCACAACGGATTCCTCAATATCTTCGACCATGCGGGCAACGCCTTCGTTTCTGCTTACCGCGAATATACCGACGAGGAACACCACAACATTGGGGTTCATGTTGAATATTTGGCTACACCAAGCATCGATGGTAAGACGTTGATTATTGCCGACCCCATGTTGGCCACCGGTGCCTCAATGGAATTGGGCTACAAGGCTTTCCTCACCAAGGGCACGCCCAAGCGTATTCACGTAGCATGCGTCATCGCCAGTCCGGAAGGTATCGAACACATCAAGAAGACTTTCCCCGAGGAGAAAACCACTATCTGGTGCGCTGCCATCGATCCGGGACTGAACGAGCACCAATACATCGTACCGGGATTCGGGGATGCCGGTGACCTTTGCTACGGCGAAAAGCTGTAACCACACTCCTATCACAAGATGGTACTCGTCGATGAAAGGCATCATCACACATCAAAATGATGATGAATTTTATTGACAACATACTTCATTATATTTGGCGTATTTGCAAACAACATCACACAAGGTTGCAAATACGCCAAAAATGAGCGTTTTTCGTATCTCATTCAGCTTCAATACATTGCATCTTCATCCATGTATGAAGCAACGTTTTTGTTATCTTTTTCAAGCCAATAGCATTGCTTTTATCCCGCAATATACATGCTTTTGCAGCCTAAGATAATTCTTAAACTACAACTGATTGAAAATAAATAAGTTACCTTGTTGATAAGACTAAACTGGTAACGATTTAGAAACGAGCGAGCTACCTGGCTTCGCTGTTTTCTGCCTAACAAAGAACGCTTGTTATTCTGTTTGCAAAGATAATACTTTGTTACCGAATAGCAAGCGTTTTTGATGAGATATTCTTTATTATGCACTTTTTGTATGCTATGTATATATTCCCCTTCCACGTTTCTTCTTTCTGTTAGCTTGGTATCTGAGTTTGCGCTGCCATGCAGCTTCGGTTAAGTCATTGCCTTGTGTACTTGGTGTAATTAAATCGCCTAACCCTTCCACCGCTTCATCGGCTGCGCTAACGATGGTGTCTGCCACTGCACCAATGGGATTCTGCACTTGTGAGGTATCATTGTCTCGTGAGATAGAGGAGCGGCTTGGAGGTACAAGTTGGTAGCCTGTATCAGATTGTTCTTTCTTTTCTGTAGGCTCTTGTACTGTTAGATGTGGTTTCCTTGATTCTTCCTTGTTAGTTGTTTCAAAGTTCTTCTGCAAGGAATGGTAGCCGAACTCCCTGCCGATTTCGGAAGCTTTGAAGCTTTGTCCATTGAAGGAGAACTTCAAGCCATATACCTTGCCCTGCTTATTCTTCATACGCTCTATGGTAATGCCGTTTTTGTTCAATTCATAAAGGAACATGGAATGCCCTGTGATGCCTGTATCTCTGTACTTGTCAAGCATGGAATAACAGATTTGTTGCACCACTTTCTTTGCTTGCTCTCTCGTCTGGCTGACTTTTGCCTTTTGGTATTTCCTTTCCGCCTTAATCTCCTTTGCGATGGTCAAGCCTTTCTCTCTGCTTATTTCCTCCGCCACCCTTGCAGCCCTATTGCTCACAAAGGTGGTATCAAAGACTTCTCCATACAGACTGATGCGGTTGGCGATGATGTGAATGTGTCTGTTGTCGGTGTCCTTGTGCGTTACTGCTACCCATTGGTGGTTGTCAAGTCCTATTCGTTTGGCAAACAAATGTGCTATCCACATATATTCGGACACAGACAGCTTTTTCTCGTCCTGCGGTGCGATGCCAATTTCGATACGGAGAAACTTGTTCCTGCAACGGCTGTTGTAGTTACTGACCACTTTCATTTCCTCATAGATAGTCTTTGGATCTCTGCTGCAAAGATTGTGGAATGCAAGCCGACTACCGAGTTTGCCTTCCCTGAAAATATAGTCCAAAGCTGTGCTTCCGTGCGCTATCGCCTTGCATTTACCTATCATTTCTTGTTAGATTTAAGACCTTATATATTTCATCATCTACCCGAAAATGCGGGTCGTAAAACCGCTTAAATGCCTCTTTGGCACATAGCGAAAGGTTCTTGGTGATTAGTAGCCAATCCTCGTCCTTGAGCTTGATGAGATTGGAAATCTGCCCATAGTACCTTCCTGTATGTTGGAGAATGGCAATGGCTTCCCTCTCATTGTCTGTCATCTTGGGAACGGCTGTTACTTCTCCGTTAAGGAGTATTTCCCGACAATAATCGGAGAATTTCCGTCCCGTGCTTTCCGCCCTTGACTTGATACGCTGTTTTTCCTCTAAGGTACATCTTACTTTGATGAACTCTGTCTTGTTCATCTTCTGTTCTTCCTTATCCTGTTGCTGCCATCGGGCAGCTTTTCCCTTGTATCTGCTCATATAAGTTTCTTTGAAAGTTTATCATTATAGATGATTTGTTGTTGCTTAATTCCTGAATACTGACCGATGAGAACGGAGTGATTACGGTCTTATCTCCCCGATAGATAGACGAGGGGAGCAAGAGCAGTTTGTGGGTACAAACTGACGTCTTGCAATATCAGCTAACGAAACGTTTACGCACAAGGCGTTTTGCTGCCGAAAAGTGAATGCCGTGCATTCTGTGTTTAACTGCGTTCGTGGTGTTCCCATCATTCAGTATGTTTGACAAATGTCTGTTGTTATGTTCTCTAAAAAAGGGTTGAGGGTTTTGAGTGGAATAATAGCCTCTTTTCCCAAAAGTCCTCGCCCCCTTTTCCTGTGCCTCACAGCTTTCTCCACTTCTCTATGTCCTCACCATACTCCTCCAAATGAATGCGCACGATGTTCTCCACGAAACTTGAAAGGTTGCTGCCCCTGTCGCCCAATCTGCGCACGATGAAGTCGGCACGCTCCTGCGTTTCTCGGCTCAGATAGACCGCTTTTCGGTTGCTTAGTTTTGTTGGAACAAGGTAGGCCTGCTTGTAGGATTCGAGCGTTTCCTTTCTCATTTTGGCACTGATGCGCCTTTGAACAGTTGCATTCTCTGTATGCTGTGCAGGTTCAGAGTGCGTAGTGTTCTCTGTGTCCTGTTCGTTAGGCTCTTGAATAAGTCTTGCTTTCCTTGCCCGAAGTTCGGCAATGATATGTTCAGACGAATTTTCTATCTGATTTAGTCCAAAATACTGCTTGTCGGAATGGATTGTATTCTTCATTCCCTCGTTACTGACTTTTTGCTTTTCCATGTTTTTATCTCATTTTATGTTTGACTTGTTTTGATTTCATGTTTTGATTTTGTTCTGTAACCGACATCCGTATCTGTATCTGCCCTTTATGCTTCTGTCGCTCACGGACACGGTAAACATGAAACTCGTTGAGGTCTTTGAAGCCTTTGTAATGTACGGACATATCCTCCACCTTGAAACCTACCTTTACAAATTCTTGCACGGTTCTCCGCCCTGCATCGTCATTGTCAAGGAAGGTACGGATATGCGTTAGGTTGTGGTCACTCAGATATCGAATAGCCCTTGCCACATTGCTTACCGAGTTTAGCACAAGACAGACACTCGTTATTTCATCTTTCATTGAAAGAAAGGAGAGAAAATCCATAAAGCCCTCAAATATGCATACGGACTGTGTCTTGTCTGTTGCGTATTCTGTTTGCTTGTCTGTGAATATGAGAGTAATGTCCTTCGGTGCTATCGTACCCTTGAACGTGCCATTGTCCCGAAGTTCATACCCTCCTGATTGATTGGCAAAGCCGATGGATTGATAGCGCCTGCCCCTTACCTCATAGCTGATACATTTGAGGAAAGGCTTTGCCTTTTCCAAATCAATGCAGCGTACCTTTGTAAGATACTCCTGCAAATGTGGCAGTAGGGTGTCTGATATACTTATCAGCTTCCTTGTCTCGTTTGCAGCCATCGTTGGTTGGAGATTGTTTTGTGAGAAGTCTTTGTGAGAACTATATGTTATATTATCGGTAGCGTTTTGTCCCAAACGGCAAATGGCTTCCGATAGCGTGCAGCCTTCCAAGCGCATACAGAGGTCAATGATACTTCCGCCCCTACCTTCGGCATAGTCTATCCAGAGGTTCTTCTGTGTGTCCACCTTAAAACTCGGATGCGTTTCCTCTCTGAGTGGTGAGCGGTACAGCGCATAGGAAGGTGTTCTGCGCAAGGGTTTGATACCTTTCCTTTCAAGATACTCTACGATGGAGTATCGCTTGATGAGTGATAAATCTTCTTCTTTCATTGCTTGAATAATTTAAGTGATTGAGTTATAATCGATTGTCTGAATTATATTTGATTACATTTGAATGAATTTCCCTTTTCCTAACTTTTTCCCCTCCAAACTTTTTCATCTTTCTTCTTACTACATACTATTTTGTGATAAGTGATTGATAATCAGTGTTACTTTGTAGTATAAGACAATACTACACATTCTACTACATTTGGCTACTACAAGTTTGAAGGAGCGGGCAGGGCAAGATTTTCCTAATCTTATAGACATAGATGGGGCTACTACCGTTTCTTCGTTTGCTCACCTTTATGTATCCTGCTTTCTTCAAGGCTTCACCCATACGCTTGGCAACAAGTGGCTGGTGAGTATAAATTCCCAAATAAGTGAGTATCTCCGTAGTGGTCATTAACGAATAGTTTTCATCCTCCGTTGGCTTCTCAAAGCAGCGTAGCAGTAGTTCCATTTCTGCGGTCTGCACTTGGAAATCCTCACTCTCTTTGTAAAGCTCTACTATCTCATTATCGTCAAACCAATAGCGGAAACCAGATTTTAACAGGGCTTTTGCTTCGGTATAGACACTATCCATTGAGATTGCCTTTGCTCGTTCTATGTCAATAGACAATACTTCAAAGGGCAGAAACCGCCTACTGCCTGTGGGGTCGGTAAGGAAATCGTTACCATTTACCGATGCAACGAAACTCGCCAAGTGTGGGTGTTCCTCCACATACTTGTCGTAAGGCATACGGTACTTGACCATCGGACAGGTGATGAGGTTTTTCAGTTCGTTCTCATCACGCTTGTTGAGGGCTTTGAGCTGGTCGTCAATGTTTACGATGAGGTTTTGCCCTATATAAGTAAGCGTGTCCTTCTCTTGCGGATATATCTTTCCCGTGTAGCTGTAACCATGCAGGGCAGGTGGGCAGAGCAAGTCAAGGAAAGTTGTCTTGAACTTGCCCTGCTCGCCTGTCAGTACAAGACAGGTATGGTTACGGCATTCACGGTCGTCCATGGCGTTGGCGACCACTGCCACGAGCCATTTGGTAAGGTATGGCAGCCACTTGTCAGAGTTGCGCACAACTACGCAACTTGCCAGTTCGGGAATGACTTTCAGTGAAAAGGAAGAAGTATCACAATGGTTATTGTGTTCATTATTACCATTACCACTACTGCCATGAATACAACTATCGCTATTGCCACTATAATTACCTCTGCTATTACCAATATCCACCAAGGGCAATCCATTGAAATATTCCTGTATGGGATTGACACGTGGAGAGAAACTGCTCTCTATAATGGAATAGAGGTTGTCGGAAGATGTGATAATCCCCACATCGTTGTCAAGTTCCCTGCGGAGTGTATTGATTTCATAGCGACCCACTTTTGAGAAGTGAGCATCTTCCTTGCTTCGGTATTCGGTTCGCCCCAACACCGTGTTGTATCTGAACTCATAATAAGAGGAGAGATAAGTTTCTATCTCACCATTTTTGGAGGAAGTCTTCCTTTGCTTGGGCGTATTATTTTCGTCCACTGAATTGCCTTTATCTGCGTTTCGTTTCATTATATGCTTGGTTTGGTTTCCGAGAGTGAAGTTATGAAGAGAACTGGAAAGTTCCAAGCATTCGGAGAGTGCTTGCATAATGTTGCGCAAATTGGCAATGAATTTCTCACGGATTTTTGACAAGAAACTGTTGGAAAGTATGGATTTAAGCCCCAAACAAGAGGACAAGTGTGTAAAGAATGCAAGAAAGGCAGGTGGTAATTTGCTACAATACGCATCGTATTGCGTTGGCTAAAAGGATATGATAAAATGGAGTAAAGAGACAAAGAAAGAGAGCGACAATCCTTTTGCCATTTCCATGTTTTTCCCTCTATTTCCCTGCTGTTCCCTCGTGCTTTGAAGTATGGCAAACACTCTCTACTTTTGCAGGCAGAAATATGCGGTGAAACGCAAAACGGACAAAGGTTTTATTAAACCAACAAGACAGAAATACAAACAAAACAATAATAAAACTATGGGATATTTTATCATTACGGATTCAAATTGGGCAAGACTGAGGGATGAGATACTCAATCTTGCTCAGACCTGCCACAAAGCTTTCGGAGAACAGAGTCAGCACACCGATTGGCTGCACAATGGGGATGTATGTCAGCTACTCAACATCAGCAAGCGCACCTTGCAGCACTACCGTGATACGGGCGTGCTACCGTTTACACAAATCGGGCACAAGTGCTATTACAGGCGTGAGGACGTGGAGCGGTTGTTGCAGACAAAATCGGAGAAATCAAAGAACAACAAATAAAATAAGAGGACAATGGAATCAGTAAGAGATTTGAACATGGATGCGGACGAGATGCAGGTGGTGCTGTCCGCCATAAGAAGTGTGAACAAACGAATAAAGGAAGTAGCACAGACACACAAACCCTTGTTTGGCGGTGAACACTTCCTCACAGGCAAGGAGGTGTGTGAGCGGCTGTACATCAGCCCTCGCACCTTGCAGGACTATCGGGACAGGAAGATTATCCCCTATACGCAGTTTGCTGGGAAGATACTCTATAAGTCTTCGGATTTGGAGAAAATATTATTAAGGAAATAACTATATGGAATATCACGATGACTATATAATATAAATATATGCCAAAACTCCACTTTTAAAAGGATAATCCTCTAATCTTAAATGAGAGTACTCCAAAATATGGGAACAGAGCCGTATCATATTTTTTATAAAGTTTGATACGGCTCTGTTAGATTTAGCATTACTACCTGTAACTATTTATGAGGTGATTTTTATCTTGATATATCCTTCCTCATCTATCAAAGAAGCTATATTTGTCGTAACATAAGAAACTATATGTCTTAATCTTTCGATAATACAGTATAAATATTTTTACAACTTAAAAATCATCATAATCCGTATCTATATGGAAATTATAAACTTTCATCATAAGGTCATATTGCCTGGGAGAATCTTCTTTCCATGTCTTATCATCATATAGATAATAGCCATTTGCAGATCCGTTCCAGCCAAAATTTATATAGTATAGGGTCTGCCCATTCATTATTTTGTACCCATCCAAAAGCATGCAATGTCCAGAACTTGGCATATCAATTCCCAGTTTTTTCCATAACCAGCCATTACTGCGCTTTTTGCCCGATAAGAACGAAAGACCATAGGTATTATTTTTCATATTGTTACTAATATTATTCCAATCAGTATCATAGCTGAACATTCCACCTAAATAATCGCCTAAGAATTTCATAGCTTTTTTAGTGTCAGTCCCCGCAGAGCCATCCTTATCGTATGATGTACCAATATTTTCTGCTATTCTTTTTATAATATTTGAAATGTCGTCTTTTTCACTTTGAGAAGTAAAGTAATAACCATACTCCTTTGTCTTCAGTTTGCTCCAAGAAGTCTTTAATCCATACCCTTTGAATACACCAAAATCATTCTTTAGCACTGTCAGTGCTTGGACAACTGCAATAGGTACACAGCCCGCAGCAGCTCGTCCATTAGAAGCATATTTCCCATTTGATGAAGGTGACTGTAAATTGAAAGGATTACCCTGTCCCCACCTTACATTACATTTTTGGGGCACGGATTCCTCATATCTTTTTGAGCTTCTTGTTTCAGGCTGGTCCCAATGAGAATTTATGGGCGCATCCGGAGTCATTCGGTTGTAAACTGATGTAGCTGCCGTCCCAAGCATAAAAAGAAAAGATTCTGGTAATTTTTCTTGCTCTATCAACTTTCCATGAAGAAACTTTAACTCGATGTTATTAAAATGCGCATAAATAGGTTCGGCTCTCTTGTCACCTGCAATAACGATAGTAGAGCCGTCTGAGATTTTGACAAAATACAATAAGTTCTGTGGATTACTCTCTTTCTGTATTCCTCTTGTCGTATTATCTTGCGCATTAATAGAGTCAATACCAACAATCATACAAGCATTATTTGTAGATCTTGTGTTACCCGCTTGTAAATAGCCATTAACTACTTTTTCTATATCACTTTTCCCGACCTTAAAACTATTTTCTTTAACAATCGGAGTTGTCTGTTTTTGAGGAAGCTCTTCTTGATTGCATGAAACAAGAAGTGCTAAGGATAAAAATAAAAATATTTTTTTCATATCTTTTGCTATTTAAAAGTTATTCCAATAGTGGATATTCCATCAGGAACACTAAATCCAAAGGAAATTGCTACAGGTACTTGCTGGATGCTATTTTTGTTCAATTGGACTTTATATTTTCCTGTCTGTACCTTGCTTATTGTCATAAAGTCAAATTCTATTTTCTGGAGTATGCCATTTTTACAATAAATTGTGGCTTTATTCCCATCAGAAAGTTCTACGACAGTCTGTTCCTTTGATAAAATCTCTTTGGTTATTCTTTTTGATACTTCAGTGTCATTCTTCCCATAATCAATCCTAAACTCATACATCGCATAATCACCTTCCATAAACTGGAAAAAGCCTTCTGGATGTGCAGTGGATAGTTCTATCTTACTTGGGGTAATATTTGGAATTCTATTCCTATCTTCGTCAGAGCAGGAAACCATTATAATAACGGCTATGAATAGCAGAATCCTTTTTATCATCATTGCGGTAAATATTTAGTCGTGTGAATATTAAGAGTTCTTGTCTTATATGGGGCTCCATACCATTCTGTCCAATGTGTATCTTGGAAGCGACCTGCATTTTTCCTGTTAAAATCCAATACATAACCAGATACAATTCCATAATTACCAATGGGACCTACTACATGGATATAATAATCTCCATTGATTTTTTTGTATCCGTCAGCTAAAAAGAAACTAAAATTATAGTAAGAAGTGTGCCTAAAAAAGGTAGGATGTTTTCTATCACGATACCCATATATATATGAAATGCCTGTTTCCAATCTTAAGTTATTAAGCATATTAAACCAGTCTGTATCATAAGACAAACTTGGAATTCCATCTGCACCCGAAAAGAAATTCTTTACAGCTTCAAAAGCCATAAGTCCTGATATTTCAGAGTTCGGCATTAATTTAAATTGTGGAATTCTATTAGACATCTCAACGAAATCTGTATACATATCTCCTTTTAATTGCGTAACATCTAATTTCTTTGCTCGTTTCCATGAAGCCTTTAGTTGGTATTTGTCAAAACTTCTAATTTCTTTTCCATCAGGTATTGCAATACAAAGAGCATGAATAGTCCAAGGTCTTATATCTTGTGAAGAAAAAGTATTGTAGTTCTTGTGGTTCTCGTTGTATTTATATGCATCTGTAAATCTATAGGCTAATTTAGGGAGAACTTCGTCATTGGAATCTCCAGCTCGGGTATTTAATTGTTGCCTATTACTGTAATAGCTGTTTACTTGGTTATTATTTGTTGTTTTATTTTTTACATCAACTATATAATTTTCCATTAGATTACCAATAATTTCAGGGATACTATCACCTACAAATTCTCCCTTTTCATTTATTTTCAAATTGAGATTGTCAAAATGTGCATAAACAGGCTCTGCTCTTTTGTCGCCACCTACTACCACGGTTGATCCGTCTGACATTCTCACAATGTACAACAAGTTATGTGGGCTGTCAATTGTTGCTCTGGTTGCACTGTTAGCATCGTTACTAATAGTGTCAATTTCTGCAATTTCGCAAGAAATTCCTTTTGCCCTTGTCCGTGTCGAATAAAAATAATCAACGACAACCTTCTCAATATCACTTTGTGTGACATTGAAATTTTCTTCGGACAATTTTTGACTCACATTCTCTTTTTCATTGTAGATTTCCTCATTACTGCAAGAGAAGAAAGCAATAACAGATAGTAATAATAAAATTTTTTTCATGTCCTTATGTGTTAAATGTTTATAGGTTATAATTTTTCACCAAAGTTACATAAAAAGAAAGATACACAAAATACTCAATAGTGGGTATTTTATCTAGCTAACCAGCAAAGAAGTCTTTGAAATATTTCCAAAATGAACAATCAGTCCTATTTTACCATAGTTAGTAGTAGATTGGTAGTAAGATAATTCGCAACATAATAACGGTCCCACAACATCTTCTCTTTCACCGTTTTACCCTATTTGTAGTTATGTAGTAGGATAATATCGGTGAAAGAAAAAAGATATAGATAATTTAATGCTGTGTATCTCCAAAAAGAAATACCGGTGTTAAAGTTGTTGTCGGTCGCTGTAGTTCATTGATGATATACTTTCTGAAGAAGTGGGCTCCTGTGCTATCCAATTGGAAAGACAGGGCAATAATGATTGGGAGTGGATAAAGCGATGCATAACCTGCCAACTCCTTATCTCTGACTGTTACCCTCTCAACTGTACTCCTTTCTTCAGGATGCAGGTTGGAGGATTTTATTATCGTTTGCAACCTGTGGTTGAGTTTCCTCCATGTTACCCCGAAGAACTTCACAAGTTCACTCTCTGTCATGGCTATCTCTCCGTTTCCTTTGCGAATGACTTGCATTTTGCTGCCCCAATCAAAATAACTACGCTGATTGGAAGTGTTTGTTCTTATTTTTGGATTGTTGTTTGTCTTCATGCCGTTTTCTCCATTTTACAGATTACAATATCCGAAGGTTCACAAGCCTCTCTCTCCGCTAATAGGCTTCAAAAGGACTTCACAAGGGTTGTCAATTTAGCCTTCAAAAATTTGCTAATCGTTGTAAAATCAAGGTTTTACAACGATTTTTCTTTGTATATACCTCTATCGCCTGACGGCATAATCCTATGTTTTGACAATCATCTTTCGGTCAAATTCTGCTACATAAACTGCTACACAAAAATTGTAGCAGTAAAAAATGTAGCAGTGACTGGATTTTGAATACCATATTGACGGCATTAATTCTTTCTTTTTCAGAGTGTTATATATTAACTTTGCAGCCGAGTGCTACACAAAAGAATGATGCATTATGAGAACAACTTTCAAGGTGTCCTTCTACCTACGCTCAAACTATGAGAACAAAGAAGGAAAGTCGCCTGTAATGCTCCGAGTATTCCTTAACGGAGAGATGGCTAATTTCGGATCTACGAAAATATTCGTGGACAAATCGCTGTGGAATAACACTACCAGCAGGCTCAAAGGTCGGACGGCAGAAGCCTTATCCGCTAATGCCGCATTGGACTCCATTTCCACAATGCTGAATAACATTTACCACAAATTCGAGGATGATGAATCCTTGTCATTGGATAAAATCCGCTCATTCTTTGTCGGGAAAGACAGGGAGTACACGACCTTTCTCCCTATATTCGACAAGTTCAACGAAGATGTCAGACAGCGTGTCGGACATACCATCAGCAAGGACAGCCTGCAAAAGTACAGCGTTTTAAGAAGGCATTTCGCAGAATTCCTTATCTATAAGTATGGGAAGAAAGATATTGGACTGGTAGAATTCACGCCATCCGTAGTACAGGACTTTGAGCTGTACCTGAGTACGGCGGCTGGGTGTGCCTATAACACATCAGTCAAGAAATTGAAGGCACTGAAAACCGTGACCATCTATGCACAAAAGCGTGGCTATCTTCTTCACGACCCCTTCCTCAATCATCGTTTTCACTTGGAGCCGGTAAACCGTGGCTTCCTTACGGATGAGGAAATTATGAAGATAGCCAACAAGGATTTTGCTATTCAACGCTTGGAGTTAGTAAGGGATGTTTTCATCTTTTCATGCTTCACAGGCCTGGCATATATCGACGTATCCAACCTTACACCAGACAACATAGTTACGCTTGATGACAAGCAGTGGATTATGACCAAAAGGCAGAAAACAAGCGTGGAAACAAATGTGTTGCTTCTTGACATTCCCAAGAGTATCATCGCCAAATACAGTCATAAGACCTATCGGAATGGCAAGCTGTTTCCCATCTTAACTAATCAGAAAACCAACGCATATTTGAAAGAAATTGCCGATCTTTGTGGCATCAAGAAGAATCTGACCTTCCATCTTGCCCGACATACGTTTGCAACCATGTCGCTCAGCAAGGGTGTTCCTATGGAAAGTGTATCGAAGATGTTGGGGCATACAAACATTAAAACTACACAAATTTATGCCCGTATAACCAATAAGAAGATAGAACACGATATGGAACAGTTGGCTGGCAAGTTAGACAAGTTCAATGTTGCTATGGGCATCAACTCAAAATAATGTACAACCCTAAACCAGGAAGATTATGACAACAACAAAGAAAGAACTTTCTTACTTCCGTTTGAAGTTGGAAGCGTATCTCGGAGAGCATTTTCCAGAGAGAGTGAATGAAAATACGTTTATAACTGCTCGCGCAGACGAAGCATTGACAACTTACTGCGATGCTATAGCACAAGGCTTTTCTCATCCCGAAGCAGAGGTAATGGCAAGCGAAGTGTTGCATCGAGGATTGCATTTTTCAAAGTATGATACACTTGTGTCTGTCTTAGAGAATGAGTTCGAGAAAGAACTGCCCTCTCCGCTCCCCGAAAGACTAACACCAATGCTTCTGAAGAATAAGGCTGTGCAAAGCGTTTTCGACAAGTATGAACTGATAGACGACTTTGGCGCAACTCCAGAGTATGAGAAACTCTACACCGAACTGACAGGTACCATCGTTCTGCTCATAGAGGTCAATGGTCTGCCAACGATAGGCGGTGAGAATATGACTTGATGTAGCACTATTCGGAGTTTTTGTAGTTTCAAGAGCCAAGATAAACGCTCCACTCCACACGCCAAGAGTTTTTTCAAACACTTGTCTTTGTGTAGTCTGCGCATCTTGTAACTGCTCTTGAAACTATTAAAAGCTCCGATTATGAATACAATCATCATGAATCAAGACGTTCACACACCTGCCTTCATCAAGGCAGACGCATCGAACAAAACCGATAAGGATAAGCAGCAGCCGACTTTGCCCAAGCAAGTCCGCCGCTTCGGTTGGACACGCTTCATCGAACTCGCAATCCTGCTTTCCATCGTTATCGGCGCCATTTGGCTTATCTCAAAGATAATAACACCACAGGTCGCAACTGTCGTGTCAGTTATTGCAGGTTTTCTGATACTACGCTTTATAGTCAGGGTAATTCTGAAAGTGGCATTTACGCTGCTGAGCATTCTCTTCTGGTTGGCGATTCTCTGTGCCATCCTGCTCTGCGTGCTTTGAGAAGCACAGCTCTGTAAAACCTTTCATATTATTTCATTAGGTGGTTATCTCGCATTTTAAGATAGCCACCTTTTCTATTTCCCACTACGAGCGTTGCACTTTTGCTTCTTTTCCAATGCTCCACGATATGCGATGACAAGAAGACGGATGCTGTTCCCTTTTTATCCGCAAAGGTAGTACTGGGCTTGTGGCTTTCAAAAGGTCTGTGCCGTTTGGTTTGTCAGGAAAATCTCCACACCTACGGGTAGTATTTTCCGCCAAAACCTTGTGCAAGCCCGCCCCGCTACCTCTATTTTGCTACAAAAAGGAATCAGCATACTCCGATCTTTGGACGCATAAAAAAAATGTCGCTATGGATAAGCAAAAAATAAATACAACATCTTCGATGAACAGAAAAGGATATAGCTCCTCCTCTCATTACCGCATTAACCCTGTGGCTGAAAAAAGTGAGCAAGTGTTGGCAATTAAGTTTGTACAATGGGACGTTCCCCCTTTGGAGAGCCTTTGTAATAGCAAAGTATATCTCCTACGTATGAAACTCAATCGTGGTGAGTGTATGAGCCGTGAGGAAAAGAATTGGCTATGTGAGGCGGTGAACTCAAACACCTATTTCCGAACAGCCGTACCCCTGCAAGGCTATCGCTTTGACTTCGTTGACGTGCTGAAGAAATACCTTGTCAATCAGTACGGACAATGGACAGAGTATTACGCACCCGACAGAACAAGCCTAAGAGCCTACCTATATGGGCGTATCAATCAAATAGTAGAAATTTCCAAGTATTAACAACATCAAAACATATACGACAATGAAAGGAACAGAACATTTCACACGGACAATAGCCGAGTATCTTAATCAGCGTGCTATGACAGACCCATTATTTGCCCCTAACTTGATAAAACCGAACAAGAATATCGAGGAGTGCATCACCTACATTCTTAATGAAGTGCAGAAAAGTGGTTGCAACGGCTTTGATGATGATGAAATCTTCTCTATGGCTGTTCACTACTATGATGAGGACAATATAGAGATTGGCAAGCCTACCAATTGCCAAGTAATGGTCAATCACATGGTAGAACTCACAGAGGAAGAAAAAGCCGAAGCAAGGCAAGAAGCCATTAAGCAATATCAGCGTGAGGAACTTGCCAAGATACAGAGCCGTAACGCACGAGTTAAAAAGACTGAGAACATAGCAACCCAAGTACAACCATCACTATTCGATTTTTAAGCCTATGAAACCAAGAAACAAATTTGAAAAAGCGGTTTTGGAACAAAGCAAGCATCTTCGCCCGATAACCAAGCAACAAAGTAAGTGGGCATTCCGTGAGTGTATTGACCACTTCGCCTATCGCTTGCCAAAAGGTCGCACCACTTGTATGGATTGTGGGCATAATTGGGTAATGGACAAACATAGAGAAACTTGCACTTGCCCTCGTTGTAGGGCAAAGTTGCAGGTCAAGGAAACCTACGAGCGCAAGTTGCAGGAGAAGCAGTATTTCACCATACTTACCACTTGTGGAGAGTTTCAAGTATTGCGTATGTTCCTACTTGTTGTGGGTATGGAGAAAGGTTACAAAGCACAGACTTCTATAATTGAGATTGGGCAATATTGGTGGAATATGCAGGGACGAAAAGCTGTGGTTGCCATACAGAGGGTATTGGGACACTATGTTGATACCTTTTCCTATTATAGTCCTATGGCAATCCGCAACGATAATGAAGCCTATCAGCATATTGCCTACTCACCGATATATCCGAAGTTCAAGGTTACAGACATACTTCGCAGAAATGGTTTTAAGGATAATTTCTATGGCATCGTGCCTACCCAGCTTATTCCTGCATTGCTTACAGACAGCCGTGTGGAAACATTGCTAAAGGCAGGTCGAACAGACCATTTACGTTACTTTCTTGGCAACAGGAGGACTTTTGAGGAACTATGGCAGTCCTACAAGATTGCAGTCCGTAATGGCTATGAGATAGCAGACATTTCTCTTTGGAGTGACTATGCAGACACACTCCGCAGGTTGGGCAAGGATATTCACAACCCAAAATTTCTTTGCCCAACAGACCTTAAAGGCGAACACGACCGCAGCCACGAGGAACTTCTCAGATTGCGTGAAAGGGAGGAAATAGAACAGAAACAAAAGAAGGCAATGGAAGATGAAAAGCGTTTCAAAGAACTTAAATCCAAATTTTTCGGTATCCATTTCACGGACGGCACTATCCAAGTCCATGTATTGGAGAGCGTGCAGGAACATTTGGAGGAGGGAGCGACCATGCACCATTGCGTATTCTCCAACGAATATTATCTTAAAGAGGACTCACTAATCCTATCGGCAACCATTGAGGGCAAGCGGATAGAAACAATAGAAGTATCACTGAAATCATTGGAGGTGGTGCAAAGTCGTGGCGTGTGCAACAAGAACACGGAATATCACGACCAGATAGTAAACCTTGTGAATGCCAATCGAGATCTTATAAGTCGAAGAATGAAAGCGACTGCATAAAGTATAAACCATTAAATTATCAGAGATATGAAAACAGAGATTGAAAACATTATCTACAACTATGTGGATGAGATACCGCATATTCTCATAAGGGTTATTAATGCAATAACCCTATCCGACAACAAAGAGGAGTTAAGGTCGGCTATCAACAAAATAGCCGAAGAAACAGAACTTGATAAGTTCTTTGCATACGGCTATGGCGCACATCATTTTTGGCTTAAACACCGCAAATTATCCAATGGAGAGCCAAAGGAATACAGATTATTAAAGGTTGAATTTTAAGATTATGAAGAAGAAAGTTTACAGAGTTCGGACACAATACATCTTCGATGGAGTGTTTGATGTGGTTGCGGAGAGCAAGGAAGACGCACGACAAAAAGTCCTGCAAAATTGTGGGTTGATTATGGGTGGAAGCATTCACAGCACCCTGCCCGATGATGAAATAAATTGGGCTTTTGACAGACATCCCAACAAACGAATAGACAGAATAACGAAAGTGCAAAAATATCCTTCTGAATACTAGCAAAAGCCACGCAAATTTTTGGTTTGCGTGGCTTCTTTTCTTTCTCTTTGAACGAGTAGGCGACCAAAGAAAAGAAGCAAAAGAAAGTCGCAGGAATATATCTGACTTATACTCTATCTTTCTTATTGTATCTTATCTGCTAAATTTAGAATGGAAATAGATGTTGAGATACCTGCTATCAAGGATGAGGCTAGTTTACCTTCTATATTTATTTGCCCCTCAGAAGGCTCCGTTCCAAAAGAGAGTCCATCTTTTTTCAATAGTTCGTTACAGAAACGAACAAATTCTTTCTGCTTTCTAACTGGAGAGGTTGATAATCGAACAGCTTGTTCATTGACCAAACGTCCACCATAATATAGATTATTTAGGAGAATTAGCAAATCTGGGGCACAATCTTGGATGAATTTGTCGACATCTGACATTTCGTCATCACTTGACAATGTTCCTAAATCGAAAAAGTCTATGGCAACTTCCTTATATTCATCTTTCAACTCCTTCTCCAAAAGCAATAAAAATTCATCTATTTCATCCTTGTACTTTGTGAATACTTCAAGGTATTTGCTTAATTCTTCTGGAGTAGCTAATTCATCCATTTGATTAGAGATATCGTAATCTATTTGTCGCAGAGAATTACACAATTCATCCATACGTTCTCCAAAATGAATGAAATCAACGCGGTATTGACGTCCTTTATTATTCTTTAAATCTTTTCTAATAGGATACCGCATCACCATAGAGTCAGGATCAAATTTATTAATTTCTTTTATATAATGTTCTATTGCATCTAAATTGACAGAGCTTCCTACATGCTTTTTCCCTGCATCCAAAGTCGGTCGCAAATTACTCCATAGAGATTGAAGATTATGTCCACATTTTAAGAACTTTTGCCTTTCCTCTTCCGTATGGTTGCCATGGTTAAAAAAAAGTGCCTTTAAGTATGCCTCTATGGAATGTCTGTAATTGAAAAATAGAGGATATATCAGCGTATCAATTACTGCTATCTTACGGCTATCAGAAATCATCTTTCCCAGTAATATTTTTGCAGAATCCCAATACCCATCTGATATCGAAACGAATGAAAATGCTCCATTTCCTTCCCACCCAAAATGTGAAAAAGGTTTTCTTTCCAGAACCTCTTTTTCTGTCAGCTCTCGCAAAATTACATCTGTTTTATCCATGATTATGATTTTTATTTAAATTAATTAATAATATGCTATTATTACAAAGATATTAATTTCATTTTACACAACCAAATTAAAATGTATAATATTCAAGAGTAAAAATAGCAGTCTATGGTTAAGGAAGAAAGAACAAGGCAAACTCTACCTGTCTGCGCTTGACCAAACCTTTCAAAACCTTGCCCTTATATCGACAGAATGAAACATACTCCCGATAGAAGCTTCTGTCTCCAGCTTCTATTTTTTTGAGTAGCCTACTCTTGGGATGTTTGCCATACCCCAGCAATCGCCCCACGCCCACATTATAGGCAAGGAGGCTGAGCAGCAGGGCATCCTTGCCATATCCTTTGAAGTGTTCAAAGCATTTCCAAAGGTCGGCACGGAGGAGCGAGTCCGCCTGCCGTTCCGTCATATCTGCCGTGAAACGTTCGCCCGGTTGCAGTTGATGACCATAGCCGACGTATGGATAGCAACTCTCTCTGTGTAGTCCCTCGAAGTATTTCACGACCACCACGGCGCGCTCAAAAGGAGGCAAGTCTGCCAACCGTACCCTGCGCTGGGCAAGGATCGGCTGGCAGAGCAAGCACATTATACAGAATAAAGCAAAGCGTTTAGCTGTTCGCATCGTTCGAGGCTTTGGTTACTGCTGCGTTGGTCTTTCCCTTTTCTTCCGCCTTTTCGTTGTTGAAACTGAAAGTCAGTTGCTGCATCTTACCGAAACTGTCCTCCACGTACACGTCAATCGTCTGGCGGTCGGTGGAGAGCGAGGTGTAATAAAGGCGGAAAACGTCCTTTGTGAGCGGATAGCGGTCGTTGGGCTTGAACACTATTCTATCGTCCATTTTCAGTGTTCCCTTGCCGTCGGGCTGGAAGTATCGGATGGTGTAGCGTGTGTCAGCAAAGTCGCCCCCTCGCTTGAGCGTGCAGCGTATCTCTGCCGTCTGTCCCTTGACAATGTCCTTCTGAACGGGCATCGTCTCGACAGTGAACGGATAAGACTGCTGAACATCCAAATCCCTATCACAAGCAGATAAACAAAACACGGCAAGGGAAAGTACGCCCATTACCCATATTGAACTTAATATCTTCTTTTTCATGTTTCTTTTCTATTAAATATTAAACCTAAGTCCTGCTGATAGCGCAGGACGGAAACGATGTACGTCAGAGCCGAAGAGCAACCGCCCTTGTGCCTTGACAAGAAACAGAAGCCTGTCCGTAAGGAATACTTCCAACGAGCTATGCACGGCACCGCCATAGACGAAGTGTGAGCGGTCGAGCAGCGTAGCCCCATCGGGCAGTAGTTTCTGATCCTCGTTGATTTCCTCATAACCACCTAATGCGGATATGCCACCATAGAGAAGCACGTTCTTGCCATTGTCGGAGAGTATCGGGTGCATATAGCCCAAGTGCAGGAGCGCATCTTTGAGTTTTACGCCATAGTCCCTATACGGCATATTCTGCTGTTCATACTCAACTCCTACAAAGGAGTAGTTCTCTCGTTTCAAGTAGCGGGTAAGTGATACGCCAACGCCGAAGTTATCCTTGGCTAAGAGTTTCTCGCCTTTGATAAGGGGAAGACTTCCAACGACTTCTATCCCTTTCTGCTTAGGAATGAGTCGCTGTGCGTGCGACGGCAGACTGAAAGTCATTGCCACCGCCACGCAAGCCGATAAAATAAGGTTCTTCTTCATAAAGCCTACCATTTCAGTTTGAGGTTATCAATCTTCTTTGCTATCTGCAGGTCTTCTGCCGTTACATAAAAGGTCAGCGTACGACCGCCATTTCTTTCATAGAGCGTCACTTCAAGCTGCTTGTCTTCTGCAAGAGAAAACTGTTCGAGCGCAAACACAGTGTATTCACTGCCCATGCCACGCACCTGCATTACCTGATGATAGGCACGAAGTGGCTGCAATACCTGTTCTTGTATGGCGGTACGCTTTGCCATCTTCTTATCAACCACCTTGAAGGTGATGAAGTCCACCGAGTATGGCATATTCGTGCCGTTTTCCATACGAGTGTGGAAATACAGCAAGCCGTTATGGGCATACAAGCCACGAAGCAGGAATTTCATGCCGAACTGGTGTGCACCGATGTGTTTGATGGTACGCTTGTCATTCTGATAGATGGTCTGCATCATCAGCTTTACTAATACGGGCGACTCATTACCGAGTTCCTTGAAGTAAATGTCAGAGCGATTACTTGGCAGTCTTCCGTCCGCTGGTGACAAGAAGTCTTTCATCTCTATGCTGAGCTTCTCTGGCTCATCAGCATACTTTACGTTGAAAGCATAGAAAGAGCCGTCCTCACAGATGACACTCATATTGGTTTCCGTCTCAAAGTCCTTCACCGAAGCCTTTACACGCAGTACGTTCTCTGCATCCTCCGCTTTGCCTGCGATGATGTTCTGCGAACCTAAGTCTACATAGCGAATGGCAGAAGGGAAGATAAGGTGTACGGTCTTGTCAAAGGTTACGTCCAGACCATACGGCAGTACGACACGCCCCGTTGGTATGGCACGGCTCATACCTTGAAAAAGCTCTCCCGAAGTAAGCGGACGGCTTGGTGTCAGACCATCATTGTTTTCCTGTGCTGTGGCTGTTGCTCCCACCATGGCAAGCATAGCCATTGATAAAATAAGTTTCTTCATTGTTGCTGTTGATTTGATGTTATTGTTTTACTTGTTATTCTTGATTGTTTATTTTGTCTGCACCAAGAAGAGGCGATAGCCCCCTTTGAGCGTTACCTTGATGGTGCGCAGTTTCTTCTGAAGCAGCTGACTTGCACCTTGCATCACCCCACGGGCAGCCTCGGAGATAATTTGGTCTTTGGCAGAGGAAGCGAAGGTAAAGGATGTGCCCATTGAACCGCCGATGTTCGCCCCAACTTCCTTAAGCGCATTGATGTCCTCCGAACCGGGTATATACACACCCTCCTGTCCGTCCGTGTCGTATGCCGAGAGCTTGACGGCTATGATATGCCCACCAACCTCAATACTCTTAATGAGCAGGTGCATACGGTTGCCCTCAATCTTAGCAATGGCTATGAGTCGGCTTTGACGTGGAATGCGCAGTCCCTGCACCTTGGCAGTCTCCAGCAGACGAAGCACCACATTGTCGCCCTCCTTGAGCGTGGTCGTTCTGTCCACCACCACTTTGAGCGTGTTGCGCATCGTGGGTGCAGCCGTACTTGTTAGCGAATGGAAGCCCATGTTGCGTGCTTTCGTGCCGTATTCCTTGATGAAATCTGCATCGCTCATCGGCTGACCGAGCGAAGACACCACCTGTTTACGTTCCGCCAAGACCTCCATAACTGGAGCGTTTGCTTGCATCTGCCCCTTTTCTGTTCCAATATCGGTGATTGTGGATGTGTTTCCTTTATCATTCGCAAAAGCATTCTCCAATGACGGAGGGACAGATGATGTCTTGGGCAGATACTTTGCTGCCATCTGATAGCTCTTTTCCATCAGGGCAAGCTGTCGTTTCTCTTCATTGTCCTCCCTGCTGTCTTTGGAAGCCAATTCCTTTTTGAGGTTGTCAATCTCCTGTCTCATTGCTTCACGCTCCTGCTCGTGCGGGTCGGGAGCGTAAAAAGAGTTCAACAGCCGATTATTCTCCTCATAGCGGTGCATCGAGTTTTCTATCTTTGCCGTCGATGCAGCCACTTGTGCACGCTCCGCTTCCGAGGGGGCTGTGCTCTGTGCGAAGTAGTCCGACAGCTTGCCCATCTCTTCACGGGTTTGTTCTTCCTCGTGTGCCTTGTCGCCTAATTCGTAGGCTTTTAGCTTGTTGCCCGTAAGCTGCTCGGGCGTTGCCTGCGGAATACTGTCGTTCAAGCCCTGCTCGGCAGCAGTCTTATCCTTATCCGACGGTGCGAAGATAAACCACATTGAAAGGGCAAACAGCAGTCCTAATCCTCCGAAGACTAAGCCTTTCTTCATTTGTTCTTTCTGTTTATTATCCATTGTTGTTGATTTTTTGATGATGTTGTAGGTAATAATTGTCGTGTAACTCATGCAATGTGCTGTTTGTCCCTATCGGACTGTCCACCAACTTTCCTTTGGGGATGATCAGTTTCTCCTTCTTTGGAGGAAGGAAGAACTGCGCTATCATCCAAAGCGAGCAGAGCAGATAGATGAAGCTCAGCCCATAGACGATAGCCTTGCGCTGCCTTATCGTGAGCCTTTCACACAGATGGCGGAGCCACAGGTGAAAGCGCAGATAGTGACGTGAGAGTAAAAAGTTTCTTTTCCTTGCCATAGCCTTATCGTTTATAAGTCTGTATGTCTCTGTTCTCCTTGACGAGGAAGTGTTCCATTAGAAATCCTTGCGGATTATTGTCTGAGCGGACAGAGTTCTGTAGCGTGCAGGTCGTAACAAGACTGCGCTCTGTAATGTTACTCTGACGGACGATAAACTGCCGTGCATAGGTCGTTACCGCATAGGGGTAAGTATTAAAGTTGCAACGGATAGAGTCCACCTCTATGCGCTGATTGATATTACCCGATATGGCACGGTTATAATAGCCTTTCTCCGCCAAGTCCTTATAATAATTGAAAGCCGACTTGTCGCATAGCAGGAAGGCACGCTCCATGTTCCTCTCGATGGCGTCCTTGTCAGGTGCAATGGTGAAGAACAGCTCATGAAAACGACGCACATGCTCTCTTGCCTCTACGGGACGATTACGACTTGCATCCTGACTGAGAGCCAGCATGAGCGACTTTCCCTGGTCAAGCACATAGATTTTCTCCCGCTGCTCCTTGGCGAAGCTGTACGAGGCATAGACGGTATAACCGCTTACCGCCACGCAGACGATAGCAAAGACAAAGGCATAGAGTCTTATCTGTCTGAATGAGGTCTCGATATTACCAAGTGATTTGAATTCCATTTCTTTTTTCTTTTATATCTGTTGATTTATTAAGTATAGTTGCTCCATTTCTATTTTCCTTTGAGCAGTGCACCTTTGATACGCCCACCGACATTTCCCACAGCAGCACCTGCGCCTGCCATTGCAGCCTTGCCACCAGTATATGCACCTTGAGCGCCACGCTGTGCGGTCTGGTTGACATTGCGTCCGTAGGAGCCGATACCGCCACCAGCTTCAATAATCCACCCTGCCACGGTAGGTACACAGAAGTAGCCTACAATACCGATAAGGAAGAAGACGATGTAGTACCACGTTCCTGAATCAGGCAGATAGTTAGGGTCGCTGAGCGCATCGATGTCCTTCTGCATCATTAGCACCTGTATCTTGGTGAGTAGTGCCGTGAGGATAGAACTGACAGGCAGCCACAGGTAGACAGAGATATAGCGTGAGAACCATGCCGTAAGTGAGCCTGCAAGACCATCCCATACGGCTATGCCGAACACGATAGGTCCGAGTATCGAAAGGACAATCAGAATAAAGGTGCGAAGCGTGTCGATGATGAGTCCCGAAGCATGGAACAGCAATTCTAAAAAATCGTGTACCAATTTCATGACCCATTGCTTGGTCTGATAGGCGGCACGCTCGGCATACATACCCGCTATCGTCACGGCATCCTCTGGACCGATAATGCCCATTTCCTCTATCTTCTGGTCAAACTTCTCGTTGGACACCAAGTAGGCCGTTTCGGGATTGCGCAGGTAGGCTTCCTCCTGCAACTTGTCCCGCTTGGCAGTAAGTTCTGCAAGGTTCCCCTCCTGCTGGTGTACCATCATCTCCGTTCCCTGCACTACAGGCGAGAGAACGGCATTCATCGTACCCAGTACGACTGTCGGGAAGAACATGATGCAGAAGCCCAGCACGAAAGGTCGGAGAAGCGGAAAAACATCTATTGCCTCGGCACGGGCAATGGAAGCCCATACCCGAAGAGCAATATAAAAGAGTGCACCCAAACCCGCAATACCCTTGGCAATGCCTGTCATCTGGGCACAGAGGGGCATCATCTCATCGTAGGTGGAGCGTAGCAGCTCATGTAAACTGGCAAAATCCATAAGCAAAAGTGTTTTATGAAAGTTTTTTCAAGTTCTTTTTAGTCTGTGGAATTACCAGTACCTGCTTGCCGTGTTGCCGTAGAGTGCCTTGACAGAGGCAAGGTCGTTCTTCTCACGAGCACGCACATAACTCACGGAGATATTCTTCCTTGTATAGTACGACACCAAGGAGCGGTATTCACGTAGTGTTGTATAGATACGGTCTATCTGTTGCATGCGCTCGTGGTCGTTCATGGAGAAGACATTACTCTTGACGATGGACTTGAGTTCCTTCAGGCTTTCACCACTTTGCTCGAGTAGCTTGGTGTAGCCCGAAGCTATTGCGGCGAGTTCTGTCGGGCGGAAGTTCTTATCCGAGAGCATCTTCTTATACGAGGTGACATAAATCTCCGAGATGTCGCCCACCATGAGAATACACTCCTTGACCTTATAGGCATCGCCAATAAGGTTATTCACTTTCTTCAAGGCATCGTAATACTTCTTGGTGTCGTTGTAGAGTTTTTCTACTTCCTTGAATCCATCCAAGGTGTTCTTCACCGTCTTGGAGGCTGTTGCTATCTCCTTGACCGTATTGGCAATGTTGCCGGCAAAGTTACCGGGATCATAGACCGTCCACTGTGCGTGAGCTTTGGGAACTGAAAGGCTCAATCCTAAGAGAGCCATGAAAATGTACTTTTTCATTGTTGCTATAGTTTTGATGGTTTATTACTTATTTCTTTTTATTGTTTCTTTTCTCGTTGGCAAGTTGTCGGATAGCGGTCTCGATGTCGCCACCGATCTGTTCCGCACGCTGCATGACCTCTACCTTCTCGGTTTCCTCCGTGGTGTAGGTCAGGTATTCCTCCATGCTCACTTCTGTGGCATAGACTGCACTCTGCATACCGCCCAGACCTATCCACACCTCCTTGTAGAGTCGGTTCGGGTCATTGTTTTGATTGATGGAGAGTATCTGGCTCTTTTCCTTTTCCGAAAGACCGAGCATCGCCTGTATACCATCGAACTTGGTCATATACTTGCGCTGGTCGAGCAGTATCTTGCAGTCGGAGTTATTGATGATGCTCTCCTTGACAATGGGCGACTGGATGATATCGTCCACCTCCTGAGTCACGACAATGGCTTCCCCGAAATACTTTCTCACCGTCTTATAGAGATACTTGATGTAATCTGCCATGTTTGCCGAAGCGATGGCTTTCCACGCTTCCTCGATGAGTATCATCTTGCGGATACCCTTTAATCGACGCATCTTGTTGATGAAGGCTTCCATGATGATAATCGTTACCACTGGGAAAAGGTCTTTATTATCCTTCACTTGATCGATTTCAAAGACGATGAAGCGTTTGGAGAGCAGGTCGATGTTCTTGTCCGAGTTCAGCAGGAAATCATAACGACCGCCACGATAGTATTGCTTCAATGTAGTTAAGAGGTTGTTGATGTTGAAGTCCGAGAGCGTTACCTTGATGTCACGCTTTTCCATATCCTTGCGGTACACATCTCGCAGATACTCATAGAAAGTGTTGAAGCAGGGAGTAATGCTCCTGTCCGAGCGTATCAACTCTATATAGGCATTCACGGCAGAACCGAGTTCGCCTGCTTCGGTCTTGGTGATATGTTCATCAGCACTTTTCCAAAGTGTAAGTAATAATGTGCAGATACTCTCCCTTTTCTCTACATCGAAGAAATTGTCATCGGTATAGAAAGGATTAAAAGAGATAGGATGTGCATCAGTATAGGTGAAATAGACCCCGTCCTCACCCTTGGTTTTGCGGTGGATGAGTTCACACAAGCCTTGATACGAGTTACCCGTATCAACCAAGAGGACGTGAGCCCCTTGCTCGTAATACTGGCGTACCATGTGGTTGGTAAAGAAAGACTTACCACTACCCGAAGGACCCAAGATAAATTTGTTACGGTTGGTGATGACTCCCTTTTTCATCGGCAAATCCGATATGTCCAGATGAACTGGTTTTCCCGAAAGGCGGTCTGCCATCTTGATACCAAAGGGAGAGAGCGAATCCTTGTAGTTCGTCTCAGCGTTAAAAAAGCAGAGCGCAGGCTCTATAAATGTATAGAACGACTCTTCCGAAGGAAAATCGGCTGCATTGCCGGGAATGCCCGCCCAATAGAGCGTTGCCGCATCAATGGTATTGTGGCGAGGGTGGCATTCCATCAAAGCAAGGGCAGAGCCCACGTCATTCTTGATTTGGCGCAGTTCTTCCTTATCGCTACTCCATGCCAATACGTTGAAGTGAGCACGGATGGAGGTCAGTCCCTGTGAATGGGCAATATTGAGATACTCCTGTATCCACTCCTCGTTGATTTGGTTGCTACGGCTGTAGCGTGCCAGCGAGTGCATATTCCGTGCCTGTTTCTCGAAGCGTTCCAGATTGGCATCGCTGTCCTCAATGAAGATATACTGGTTATAGATGTGGTTACACGGCAACATCAGACCCACGGGAGCGGCAAAGGAAAGACGGCAGTCGCTCCTGTCGGTGGATAACCGTTCATATCGGCTATCCGTACTCACACTTGTGGGCAAATCATCTGTATCGCTTAATGTATGTAAGCAGAGCATATTGTCGCCCACACGCACAAGGTCTGCGCCCAGACGGATGTCCTCCAAAGACGCATGCCCTTCTTCAGATAAAGAGAAATACCTGTCAAGCAGGCCACCCTTTTCATTTGTGCCAACTAACTCATCTTCTGACATGCGGATGATCCTTATCTGTTCGGTATCGTTGATGATACGCTCGAACTGATCGACGGCTTCCATAAACTTCATCACCTCGTCTTTGTTGGTGATTTCTTTGGGAATGAGGTGTCCACGGCAGAGTGAAGAGAAGTTGCTCTGCTGCGCCATACGCTGCTTGTTCGTCTTAGTAAGGAAGAGATAGACCGAGTGGTATAGATACGGACGCTCGTTAAAATGCCGTTCAGAGGAACGGGCAAGGAAACTCAGTCCGCCATCGGAGAGTTTGCCTTGATAGTCCTCCTTGATGAACCAGTCCTGCTTGTGTACGATGCTGTAATTGGGTAGTACCTTGATTGCCTTATGCCAAGCAGAGTGCATTGCTTCGTATTCTGTTGAGGTAACGGTAAAGAGTTCGGGCAGCTCCACACGGAAAGCCACCGTGATGTCAGCATCTTTGCTCACCATGCACCCCTGCTCTACGGAGAGCAGTGGAAACTTCGACTCCAAGGTACTTATCTTACTGTTGTTTCTCATTGCTTCTTTCTTTTGGGTTGAAGGTTACAGATAAGGTGATAGACCGTCCGGCGGTTCACGAGGTAGCGTGGGTGCATTCTCACGGCTCCCTTTTTCATCAGCCCATATTGCCCGTACTTTCTATTCATGGTGAACGTTTGCCATACCACAAGGCTGGCACCCACTACACCTATGACAAGACAGGTAATTTGGCTGACTCCACAGAGATAGAGCACGACCACGAGAATGAAGACAGCCAGCAACCCTCCCGCAAAGAGGAAGAGATACTGCGCCTTCAAGCCCTTGAACTCCACCGTCCGACCTACACCTTTGTTGATTTCCCACTCAGCCATTGTTACAGGAAGAAAGAACGTAGGATGGTGGCAGCCACGATGAGGAAGATACACGCACCGAACCAAGAGGCTGCGGTCTTGCTCGTATCGGGGTCGCCACTAGAGAACTTGTTATAGACTTTTATTCCTCCTATCAAGCCCACCACGGCACCGATGGCATAGATGAGTTTTGTACCCGGGTCAAAGTAGGAGGTTACCATTTTGGTGGCTTCATTGATACCCGCCATTCCATTGCCCTGCGCATAAGCTCCTACGGTGGCGGCAGCCATCAGGAGCAGCATTGTGATTTTTTTTTTGTTGTTCATTGCTGTTTTTATTTTAAGTTGTTAAACAAATTATTTTCTTTTTAGGGTGAAAGTGGCAAGGGGTAGCTCGGTTTTATCGTATGACAGATATTGGCAGATTGTTTTACTTTTGAGCCACCCCCGCATCACTTTACAATTTTATAATAAGAGTAAGAACATTAGTTTACAGATAATATGACAGTGGACGATCACCCATATCGTCAGTTTCCGTCATCATATTGTCAGAAGAGTTCTTTCTGGAGTCATCGAAAGTGGACAATTCATCTGTCTGCTCTTCTCCTTCCTCTGCTCTTCGGATTTTATCCAGCAGGATGGACTGCTCACCTTGCATTTTGGCGACATACTCCTTGTATTTCTCCATAAAGTCAGTGCCTTTAAGTTGACCGACAATTTCCTTGACTTCGGCATCATCTACCTCATCACTGTTCTTACGCCACTTTCTCATGCGACCTAAGTCACGTACGAGGATAGATTGACTGGATATCTCGCCATCTTCAGATGCGGACTCAATGGGCAGACTCAGCTCCTCGCGAGCAACCTCGTTTTCGTCCTCTCTTTCCATCTCATAGCTAACCTCCATCTCGTTATCCTCTTCCTTCATATCATCTTTATTTTCGGAGTTTTGCGGTACAAAATTATTACTATTCTGCTTTGAATTTTCTAATGATGAAGCAGAGGGAGCTTGTGGGATAATAGGGGAAATGGAACGGCTTTTGCCAATCAGTACAAACTCGGCTTGCTCCTCTGTTCCTTCTCCTTTTTGTCCGTCTTTTTTCTTCGTCGCTTCATTCTCCTTAGTCTGCTCATTGCCCTTTTTATTTTTCTTGATAAGGATGCCATACGGAGATACATACCGCATATAGAAGTACAGGATACCCAGCATTATCCAAATGATGATGAGTATCAGTATAAAACTGAAAAGTATTGTTTCCATCATAGTGTTATTGTTGTCTTGCGTCTTTGTTTTGCTGCCGCACTGTTGAGCAATTCCAAATGTTCACGCAGGTGTTCCCGAAGAATGTTGTCTATATATGCGGCTATGGAAACACGCTCCCCCAAGTCCTGCAACACGTTGCGCAGGTTCTGCAGCGTTTCCAGATTAATGGAGAAGGCTGTCCGCATTTGGGAACGGACGGGACGAAAGTACAGGGAACGGTACTCCTCGATGGAAAGGGATAGCCTGATGGGCTTTTCCATTCTCGGATTACTTTCTCTTCTTGTTTCCTTATCCCTTGTCTTCCCAGTTTCCTCCTCAGTTTCTTCTGCAAATTTCTCTTTTAACGTCTTTGCCTCTTTCGGGACTCTTTCCTCCTCTCGTGATGTTTCAGGCAAAGGCGCAGCTTCATCGGTCGGGTCGAAGGAGTTGGGAGTCGTTGCTGGTTCCACAACGACGTTGTCCTCTGCCATTTTCTTCAGCTTGGTTTCCAGCTGTTGCTTTCTTTCCTCAATCGTTGCCATTTTCTGATTTCGTTTTTAGTTTGAGACGTTGTATCAAATCTGATATGAGCTCATCCACTCCTGTGCCTCTTCTCAACCCCTTTGCGGGAGGCTGATAGGTGGAGCGAAACACTCCTCGTAGCCCGTATGTGGAAAGTTCGTGGGAGAAGCGGTGCATGGCATATACATAGCCGGGAAGGAGCGTGATTTGCTGCTCGTTGATGAACTTAGTATATTCGTCGATGATGACGTTCCTTACCCTTCTGTCCACCTTGTTCCAAAACAGTATGATGTCCTTTATCCGGGAATCGGACATAGAAACTCCAATGTCCGTGATAGTCTTGGCGTATGCCAGACATGAGACCAAGGACTGGATGTCGGCTTCAAGCGGAGAAAGGATATAGTCCATCTGAAGGGACAGCTCCATCAGCTCAGAGGTTCCTGCATGACCGGGGAAGTCGAACACGACCACCTGAAACTCCTCGTCATGGAGTCTCTCGATATGGTTACTGGCTGTTTTGACCGCATCACGGGGGGCGGACTTGTAAATTCGGTATGCTTGTTTACCGAATGTCTGAAAATACGCTTCCATCGACCTTGACAGTTCCTCGCTTTTCTGAATGACACTCTTCTCTCGCTCCCTGAGCTTGTAAAAGGAATCCTGTGACAAGTCGCAGTCCACCACGAAGAGATTGACATCCTTCTCATAGAAAAGGATGCTACTTATGATTTCGGCAAGCGTACTTTTTCCCACTCCTCCCTTTTGCGAGGAGAACCCCAGAAAGAGGGGGTGTTGTTGTTTGTTCTCCATAATGATAATTTCTTAGTTTATATTATTTGTCTATTTGATGTTTGGATGTTCTTTTATTCTTAAGAGTTATTAGCAGACAGTTTGTTTTGACTACATTTGGTTCATACGATAGTCCTAAAGAACGATTTCGAGTTCTTACAATCTGTTGTACTGACAATAGTTTGTCATGACAATAAATTGTTATGAATATGTATTGTTCCTTCTTATTATCTTTGGTGCAAGCAGACAGTAATATGATATGTCTTTTGCTTGTGACATCATACCATTGTTCGCTCGTTCTGACTGCAAAATAAATGATATTTCGGCTGATTTTATGACGCCTGTGAAATGCAGGGAAATGAAAGGAAAAAGAGTGAATGTCGCTGATAATGAGATATTTGAAAATCTGCCGTAACTTTGCAGGCAGATAGAAGATATAGAGATGTATTCTTTGAAACAGACACCCTGAAAGGTGGATGCTTCTATTGCATCATCTCTTGATATTGGCAAGGTGTGTCTTTGTAACACAAACCGACGTTTGTACCACAAATACCCTTGCCCCGAAGGGGAGATGAATTACTCCAAAGTCGTAATTAGAAGCCAAAACGAATATGAAAAAGGAAACGGAACGCGGTTCAGAACAAAAGACGGCAGAAAAGCCACGTTGGGACAACTGGCATGTACGGTTGCCCAACCCCAAAGACCAGCAAAAAGTCATTGAACTTTTCCATAAATCCGGTGCAAAATCGAAGTCTGATTTTGTGCGTGGCTGTATTCTTGGGGAGAAGTTCAAGGTGATAACAGTAGATAAATCCGCTGTGGATTATTATCGTAAACTCTCGGAATTGATTGCCGAAAATCATCGGATAGGCGTACTCTACAACCAAACAGTACGCGCAATAAACTCTTATCACAGCGTGAAAACTGCACAGATTTTACTTGAAAAATTGGAAAAAATCTCTGGTCAAATCATCACGCTACAACAGAAAGCCATCCAACTGACGGAACAATTTGATAGTCGATAAAGGAATATGATTGCAAAGATTTCTTCTACCGAGAACCTTGGAGGAGCATTGGGGTATAACTTCAAAAAGATGCAGCACAACGAAGCGGTAGTCCTCTGCGTGAACGAACTTCGGAAAGGCTTCGATGGCACTTTTCAAATGGATAAGGTACTTGCCGATATGCAAAAGACGATACCAGAGCAATGCAGGACAAAGAAAACGGTTTTTCACTGCTCCCTCAATCCGCACCCAGACGAGAAACTATCTGATGAGCAACTCACGCAGATTGCAAAGGAATATATGGAGGCACTCGGCTATGGCAAGCAACCCTACATCGTCTTCAAGCATAATGACATTGCCCGTGAGCATATACACATCGTGTCGCTTCGGGTGGACAGCAAAGGAAGAAAGATGAACGATAAGTTTGAGAAGCGGCGGAGCAAGCAGATTACCGATGCCTTGGAAAGGAAGTATAATCTTATTCCAAGTTCAAAAATTAGTAATAAGGCAGAAACAGAAACGCCCAAGGTGGATATGGGTAAAGGAAACATCAAGGAGCAGGTGGCAAGCGTCCTCCGCAGGGTGCTGAAGCATTATCGCTTCTGTTCATTGGGTGAACTGAACGCCGTTCTCTCCGCATACAATCTTGCAGTGGAAGAAGTCAGGAAGGAGTTTCGGGGAAGGAAATACGACGGGCTTGTCTATGTCTCGACTAATGACAAGGGAAACAAGGCAGGCACACCCATCCATGCCTCAGACATCGGCCGTGGTGTAGGCCACACTGCCGTGCAGAACAGGATGCGGAAATCGAAGCAAGCCATCAAGCCGCTGATACCAACCGTTAGAAGAAAGATATTGGAAGTTATGCGTACCTCTCCAAAGACAGAGGAAGAACTTCGACAAAGATTGGAGGAACAGGGCTTGCGTGTGGCAATCCGAAAGAATGAAAGCGGACGTATCTATGGCATTACCTTCATAGACGACGAAGGAGGCGTTGCGCTCAACGGCTCACGATTGGGGAAGGGATATGCCGCCAATAAGTTTAACGAGTACTTCTCTAACCCTGCTCACAATCCATTCTTGGATGAATCGCTTTATGGTAATCCGTCCGTTAGCCATGAACAGATAAATAACATGCAGTTATTACAACAAGACACAGAGGAAGGCGACAACCTTGTTGATGAACTAATCGACGATATGGTGGGAGAAACTTTCTCTGCATCGGGCAATGATGATTGGAAAGAAGCGGCATGGCAGCGTAAACTCCGAAAGCAAAGTAAGGTAAATCTTAGACGAAGAAAACATTAAATAAACGAGCAATTCCAACTCCCCTCCTTTCGGAGGGGTTGGGGGGAGGCTACAAATACATTATTATGGCACAAGAAGATGATTTAAGGGCATTGGGTAAAGTTATGGACTTTATGCGGGGTATATCTGTGATATTCCTCCTGATTAACTGTTATTGGTTTTGTTACGAGGCATTCCAGCAATGGCATTTCACATTGAGCATCATCAACAAAATACTGATGAATTTTGAGCGGACTACGGGCTTGTTCTCGTCCATCCTTTGGACGAAACTCTTTTGTGTGGTTTTCCTTGCGCTCTCCTGTTTAGGTACAAAAGGCGTGAAGGAAGAGAAAATCACATGGCCAAAGATTTGGACGGTGCTTTTCGCAGGTTTTGTGCTCTTTTTTCTGAATTGGTGGCTGTTGGCATTGCCCATTGGTAAGGTGGGTACTGCTTCGCTCTATATCTTTACGCTGTCTGTGGGCTATATCTGTCTGCTGATGGCAGGTGTGTGGATGAGCCGACTGCTCAAAAACAACTTGATGGACGATGTGTTCAATACCGAGAATGAGAGCTTTATGCAGGAAACTCGGTTGATGGAGAACGAATACTCGGTAAACCTTCCTACACGATTCTACTATAAGAAGAAGTGGAACAAGGGCTGGATCAATGTAGTCAATCCATTCCGTGCCTCGATGGTGCTCGGCACACCCGGCTCTGGTAAGTCATACGCTATCGTGAACAACTACATCAAGCAACAGATAGAGAAAGGCTTTGCCATGTATATCTATGATTATAAGTTTCCCGACCTTTCCGAGATTGCCTACAACCATTTGCTCAACCACCTTGATGCCTACCAAGTAAAGCCTCAGTTCTATGTGATTAACTTTGATGACCCACGCAAATCGCACCGCTGCAATCCTATCAATCCTGCTTTTATGACGGATATATCGGATGCCTACGAGAGTGCCTATACCATTATGCTTAATCTGAACCGTTCGTGGATTCAGAAGCAAGGAGATTTTTTCGTCGAATCACCGATTATCTTGCTTGCCGCCATTATCTGGTTTCTGAAGATATATGAGAACGGCAGGTATTGCACCTTTCCACATGCCATAGAATTCCTGAACCGTCCCTACGCACAGATATTTCCGATACTTACTTCCTACGATGAGCTTGCCAACTACCTTTCTCCCTTTATGGATGCTTGGGAGGGCGGAGCGCAAGACCAGCTACAGGGACAGATTGCCAGTGCCAAGATACCGCTTTCACGTATGATTTCGCCAGCTCTCTATTGGGTAATGACAGGTGATGATTTCTCACTTGACATCAACAATCCCAATGAGCCGAAAGTCCTTGTTGTGGGTAACAATCCCGACCGTCAGAATATCTACTCGGCTGCACTTGGTTTGTATAACAGCCGTATCGTGAAGCTCATCAACAAGAAGAAGCAACTCAAATCCTCAGTGATTATCGACGAGTTGCCGACAATCTACTTCCGTGGTTTGGACAATCTGATTGCCACTGCACGAAGTAATAAAGTAGCAGTGTGTCTGGGTTTTCAGGACTTTTCGCAGCTTACCCGTGACTATGGGGATAAGGAGAGCAAAGTGATTCAGAATACGGTAGGCAATGTTTTCTCCGGGCAAGTCGTCGGAGAAACGGCCAAGACGCTTTCTGAACGATTTGGAAAGGTTCTCCAGCAACGACAGTCTATGACCATCAACCGTAACGACAAATCCACTTCCATTTCAACACAGATGGATAGTCTTATCCCTGCAAGTAAGATTTCCAACCTTACACAAGGTATGTTCGTTGGAGCAGTATCTGACAACTTCGATGAACGCATCGACCAGAAGATTTTCCATGCTGAAATAGTGGTGGATAGTGTCAAAGTCTCCGCTGAGATGAAAGCCTATCTATCAATTCCTGTGATTGTTGAGTTCACAGATGAAGAGGGGAAAGATACTCTCAAAGAAACAATAGAGGAAAATTATAAACGAGTGAAGAGAGAGGTTTTAAATCTTGTTGGCAAGGAAACGGAAAGGATAAAGTCTGATCCATCATTATCACATCTTATCAAAGATTAATTCAGGGTGAAAAAGGAAGAAATATCCTTAAAAAGAACGACAGAAGAAGGATAAATTTTATCAGATAAATTTTATCCCTCTTCTGCATATAAAAGATAATTATTTCTTGGAGATCTCAAATACAGAACCTTTCGTTATGGTGAATGGAGCATCAATAGTTACAATATTACCATATGTGAACTTCAAATATGAATTGCTTGTAACATTAAAATTTTTTGCTTTAATAATCCATCCTGCTACATTTCTATTGGATGTTACTGTTTGATCATAGAAGTAAACAATCCCTCCTTGTGCTGCTGAAACAGCTGAAAAGGCATCGCAGATACCATATCCCATTTGCTCATTCCAAGTTCCATTCGTTCTATCAGGTAAAGTAGAATATACATAATTTCCTGCCTTTTGTGCAGTTTGTTCTATTATATCTACAACATCTTTTCTTGTCAATTCTGGATTAATAGATAAAACTAATGAAGCGATGGCACTCACATGAGGAGCTGCCATAGAAGTACCACTCATCTCATCAAGACCATTGTTAGGAACTGTTGATAAAATATTACTACCTGGTGCAACAACATCAAGAGCTTTCCCATAAGATGAAAAACTAGATTTTTTATCCCTTTGGTCTACGGAACCAACAACAAGAATGTCTGGATGGAAATTTGCGGGATAATCTGGCACTGATTTATTATAATTTCCAGAAGCAAAAACAACAATCATTCCTTTCCCATTCCTACCAGAAGTCATTGCGGTCCTAATAGCATCTTCCAAGATAGCACTATGCATTTCTTTGTAAAAGGCTCCACCCTGATCTCCCCAAGAGTTGTTGATAACATCAACATTGTGAGATGTCGCATATCCAAACCCTGTTGCTAACTCGCTACTAATAGTTGGCGAAATGTACAATCCATGACTGATGGATAAAATTGTGGATTGAGGGGCAAGACCTGCTATTTGAATTCCATTATGGTTTGCACCTATAATACCTCCTACATGAGTACCGTGCCTTCCACGTACAACAGATGGAGAATGACCATTATGTATGTCATATGACAATGGACTATAATTATTCGCGAACTCTCTATGGTTTTGATCTACACCTTGGTCTAAAACCGCAACAGTAATTTGAGGTTTGCCTTTAGTTAATTTCCAAGCATTGCACGCATTGACCTTTTCTAGTCCCCATTGCCGATTAAAATCAGGCTCAGAGGTACAATTATTTGTCTTAAAATTAAACATAAAAGCAGGGTCTACATCCGCAAATTTGCCTGTTTCGTAGAATTTGTTTGAAGTTTCCAAACCATTAGAATTTATCGGCGACTTTAGAATGTACCAATTAGGCATGTAATCAACTTCCTTTATAACCTTTGCGTCAAAGTCTTTCGCAACACTTTGGAGAAGATTATAGTCTTGAGATGATTTTAACTTTATATAAAAGTACTCACTTGTTGATATATAGTCTTGTTCATCAAGTCCAAACACTGGCGCAACTTGAACATCTTTGTTTCCTTTCAATTTTTGTATCATTGAACTAAGAATTCCATTCGTAGTTACATTGCCAACTGGTCTTATTTCAACTATTTTCCAAAAACGCGACTGAGAGCCTTTTTGGCTTTGTACTGCTTGCTTTGTTGTAATTGTAGAAACAGCAGAATTTTTCAAGTCAATAGCCACTAACTTTGAACTATCGGATGATGAAATATAGTATAAATTTCGTAAAGAAGATATTTCTATTTTTTTACCATTATACCAATAATAATAATCCGTTGGGCGTCTGTGGCTTGCTCGTGTCGAAATTTGATTATCGGACTTGTTAATGATATTATTATCTATTACATCACTACAAGATATAATTACCACAGAAGAGCAAATCAACGCCGTATAAAGTAGTATAAAATTCTTGTATCTCATAGGATTCTATTTTTTATTTTTAAGAAGTTCTATTTCCGTTTGTAAAGATTTGATAGCGTCAATCATTACAGGGATAAGTGCAGTATAGTTAATCAATTTCTTACCTTCCGCATCAGTTAAAACTACATTAGGTAAAACTTTTTCAACCTCTTGTGCGAGTAGACCTATTTCCCTTTCATCTCCTCCTTTCCTTAGTAAAGAAGCCTCTCTAGTAGGTTTATCTGAAAAAGAGTATGACACGGGACGCAATTTGAGAATGCAATTTAATCCATTTTGTAAAGAACGAATATTAGATTTCGCTCTTGCATCAGAGTAATTATAAACATCCTTAACTTGAATACTGTTGAAAGTACTTGTCTGTGTATTGTAGAATACAACTTGGTCGGCATGACTAGCCAAACGGGTACCAACAGGTGAGACGTCAATTTGGAAAAAATTGCTTGTCTTACACTTGAAGTACATTCCAAGACCTTCAATGGTTTGTTTGTAGAAACCATAGGGTGCAGTATTGCCAATTGTTAATTGACCATTACTGTACAATTTCATTTGTGCATTTGCAGTTACACAAAAAAGAGCAAAAACTAAAGCAGAAACAGCTTTCTTAACCATTAAATTTTTCATTGCTGTCAGGTTTTAATTAATAATTTGAGATTATGAAATCGCTTTTCGGAAGTAAGATTACCTTGTTTAATAATTTATTATGATAATAAATAGAAGCAAGACGTTGTGAAAAAATTACGAATATAGGGTATTTTCCCAATTGTCGGATGTAATAGGCGAGGCCTTAACTTAAATTTCACCTCATAATGCGGATTTATGAAAAACAGAGTTCTATCAAGAACTCTAAATTTCTTTTCTATCAATTTCTCAAAAAGCTCAATAGGACATTTTGTCTTTTTGATGCTAAGTAATTCCTTAATTGTATCTTCTTTTTCTCTCCCAAGTTTGAGAAGGCTTTCGTATAAAATTTTAGGTAACAAATGAAACCAAGGAAGATGAGAAAGGAACTTTCCTCTACAAATTTGTTGATGTCCTCCAAACGGCATTTGCCACGCAGGAAAAGAGATAAAAACAACCCCTCGTGGGGCAAGAAATCTTTTTAAGGAAGATATAAAAAAAGACTTATTCTCTATATGTTCTAAAACATCGTGACAAATTATTAAATCAAAAAGCCCATCCTTCCCTTTAATATCAAATATATCTGAAGCAAAAAATTCTCCTGCAGCATTGGCTTCATGAAAGAACTTTTTAGCATCACTAATTCTGCATTCTGCCAAATCAACCCCAAGAGTGTTGCATCCCTTTTTAGAAAAAGGCAAAAGATTTCCTCCGTCACCACAACCTATTTCCAAAACATTTATTCCATGAGTTATTTCCTTATATTTTTCGATATAAGGAATAAAATATTTTTGGCTTGTTGTGGAAAGTTCATGAAAATATAGCTTTCTATCAGATTGTCGGTATTGCATATATTCTTAACTGTATTAGTTCTTTTTACAAAGAAAGCAAAAAAAAACAAATAAGCAAACTAATATCATTATTTTTTTTGCAAGTACCATAAAAATACCAATAAGACGGTATGACTTGCGGAGTTTTTACAAAAAAAAACTTATCTGTATATACCTAATATTGGTGATATTATTCTATATAGTATGTATCAATGGTTTAATATTAAATCTGCCTCATCCAACATTTGGTGTGATAGAGTGTAATAACAGAAGTTCAACATCTCCTTTTTCATTAAAACTTCATGTTCTCAGATAGCGAAGAAATCGACATCATATTTTGGTAAGTAATCAAATTAAGGTTTACAAAACACCTTTCAATAATACCTTTATTTTCCCTTCTTTTCCCGTGAATTCTTTATGTTATAAACAATCTGATTATTGCTTATATCTTTGTCGTTCAACATAGTAACTCAATAACAAATAAATAACAAATAATTATGGAACCAAAAGACAATGACAACTATGTGCTGGTCTTGGAAGACCGCACTGAGGTAAAGAACGAGAAAGAAACGGGAAAACTCTCCGTAGTATCCGGTATTGACGACAAGGGTAACCTTAAAACCACCGAAGTAATCGCTGCCAATCAGGCAGCGTTCTTGAAGTTTAACAACAAGGACGGACTTCTAAAAAACTTCATGAGCAATTTTCTACGTCAGTTCAACGAGCCGTCCCGTTTCGGACTCTACAAGGTAGTAGCTAACAACGTAGAACAAGGTGTGGCATCGCTCCACACCATGCTTCAGATCCACGCATACGCCCGGACGCACCCCTACCTCAAAGCCATGATGCCTGTAAGTTCCGGCAGAACCGACGGGAGTGATGTAGTTGTAGCCGAAACCGCCGTCTAAATACAGGTTGAACAGTCCTTTATGCAGATAGTAGTAGCGTACGAAAGGTGACAGTTTCAGGGCATGGGTTTTCTCTCGTCCGTTCTCGCCACGTTCCGAGCCGAAGGCATAACCCAACATGATGCCCGTAGCCCATGTCTCGTTGAACCGCCAGCCTACCTCGGGATACAACTGTAGCGTAGTGGCTTTGGTCTTGGTGTTGTTCTAATAAGTGACGGCACCGCCTGCAAACAGTCCTCCCTCGTGGTCGTCCTTGTGAAAAGGCGAAACGGTCTGTTCCTGTGCCCACCCGAAAAAGGGAATGAACGATAAGATAAAGGTGAATATCGTTTTATTCATTGTTGAAAATAACGAGATTTATTGGAAAAGTGAACAGTATTCATTACGTGAGATAAAAAAACGCATTATATCATTAAGACAAGTGCGTTTCTTATAATGATAAAAGGCTTACGCCTCCTTATACCATTTCCACGACTCATAGGCAAGCGTTATGCTCAGCACAACTAGCATGGGGTGGATAAAGAGCTGTGGAAACTCGAAAGTGAATATAAGCTCCGTGCAATGTGCTGTGCAAAACAGTGCAATGAGTGCGGCAAGGCAGAAATGCACTAACTTATACCGACTTTTACAGGCATAGAGCGAAAGCAGCAGTCCCGTCATCGGCAAGGTGACAGAAACGACCGCCATCAACACAAGCATCGACATAGGAGCCACACCGTCATTGGAGATTGCTATGTTTGCATTCCAGAAAAGGGGTATCATATCCATTAATGAATGTGCAGACATACCTGCAATTATCGACACCCAGAGAATAGAGATTTTGAAATTTTCTTTCATCGTTGAAGTTTTTTTATCAAGACCGGCTATCAAGCCGTCTTTTGGGTTTATGATTAGGTTTGCTATATGCGTGGAGTTCAATCATTCGTCTTAGCTCTCCTGTGCTGTTTGCTCTTTATCCAAAGATAAAAGCCGAGAACAATGAAGACCGCGAGGATTGCAATCATCTGCAACCTGTACTTCTCGGGCTCAACCCAGAATTCCTTAAAGAAATTGATGCGACCGAGAATTTCCACGGGCGTCCAGAATACGATGACCGTGGCTATCGCCATACGTATGTTTGCTCCCCACGAGGCGATGCGCAGTTGTTTAAGGAACATGAACACTGATGCCACGAGGCAGCCCAGGCCCACGAAAAACGTCACGGGATGGTGGTCGCCGACGAAGCGTTTGTCGTAACAGAACATCAGCAGCAGGTACAGTCCCCACAGCATCATGTTGAGTTCCATGAACGTCACGATGCTCGTGTGGCGTGTCATGGGCTGGGCAGCGATGACCTTGCGGCGGCTGCGGAACACCATTTTCTGTATCCACGTGATGAAGTCGCAGCCGTTCTTGGTGCTGAAGATGTACATCGTCATCACCATCATCCACAGTCCGAATGAGGCCGGCATGATGAGATATTCGGGCTTGGTCACCACCACGCCGTTCTCCATTTCAGGCTGCACGCCGTAGCGGCGGGCATAGTAGAGGAAGAGAAATTCCACCCATCCCGTCCAGAAGAGCAGTCCGCCGAAGAGTCCCCACAGCGTCTGGCGGGTGTCGCCTTTCACGAACACGCCGACGATAACGAGGACAAGCCCCACGAAACCCATCGCAAACCCTGCTACATGCATGGCGCCCTCGTCCATAAACTTCTCCATTAGTATCATCAGCGCATGTCCCAACGGCATGGCAAAGAGTACCAGTAAGAACGATACGATAGTGCGCCAAGGATATATTTTACGTTTTGTATCCATTGATGATATGTTGTTATTATTATTTCAGTTCATCGATGTAATAGCTCATCTGCCCGCCGCCCTCGTCATCGATGGACGACTGCTGGTTGAACCAGCTCACCACCTGTAGTTTGAAGCACCGCACACCGTCGGCACAGCGTATAACGTAGACGTGATAGGACGGCGTGTAAGTCATGGGAGGTCCCTCTATTTTGATGCACTGCTCCAAGAGCGGATTGCCACTGGTGAGCCGTCGTGCCGGTCCGCGGTTGGGGTCAAACCATGGGTGTCCGTCGTTGTCGGGTGTGCCGTCGGGCTTGAGGTAGTGAGTGTTCACGTAGTTGTACCACTCGCGCTGCGAGTAGGTGACATAGACGGAGGTTGTGTCGTCCTCCACCCACTTCACATCGTCGGGAATCTGCACTCTGTCCTGCCAGTGGTCGTAGTCGCCGAAACCGAGGTCTGCCGCCGCCCCCTTGCCCGGACCCGACGTGCCGCCATTGGTGCGGATATGCGCTCCGCAGAAGGCGATGTCCCAGTCCAGACGTTTCAACTGGTCTCCTTCTGTGATATCCTGATTGGGAGCGGAAAGATTGAACGCCTTGCCCGTTCGCAGGTTGAAGTAGAGCCAGTCGTCGGTAACTCCCGTATAGGCACCTGTGGCGCGAGGCATCACCTTTCCTTCGAACTCGTCGGCATCGTAATGCACACAGCTTCCGAGTAATATTGCAGAGGCTGCTGCCATGAGTATGCCGATGGTCTTATCTGTAAGATTATTCTTCATCATTACTTCTTGTCGATTTTTACTTCAAATTGCACGTAGAGCCTTGCACCCGCCTCCGCCGGTACGCTAAACGTGGTCAGTCCTGAGCCTAAAGTCTTGGGCTTGTAGTTCAGCAGGTTGTTTACACCCACCGAAAGCCGGTACTTGTCACTGAAAGTCTGTGCTACGTTGAGGTTGCACAGCGCATAGGCCGGTAGCGTGCAGCGGAAATAGGCATCGCGCCCGCGTCCCTCGGAAGGGAGGAAGAGACGATCCTGCACATCGTAGCGTTTCTCACCCATGATTTGGGCAGAGAGCGTCACGCCGAGGTTGTAGCCGCGGCGGCTATATTTATACGTCGCATTGGCTGTCGCCGCATGGGGTGAGGTGGTGGAGAACCGCCGCCCCTTCTCCGCAGTGATATACACATAGGAGTAGTTGGCATCGAGTGTGAGCCACGTCCACGGTTTCCATCGTGCCAGCACGTCAAGGCCAGCCACGGTCTGCCGTGCGAGGTTGGTGTAGAGGAAGTTGTACTGCATATCGTAAATCTTCCACACGCCCTCTATTTTGTCGCGGTAGAGGTTGGCGTAGCCGTTTGCGTTGACGAAGAGCTTAGGCGAAGCATACTCCACGCCCAAGGAGAGGTAATGGTTTTTTTCGGGCTGTAAATTTTCGTTTCCCCTGATGACGAACATGCCGAGGTGGTCCCAGTTGAAGAACAGTTCCTTGATGCTGGGTGAGCGCGAGCCCTTGGAATAGACCGCACGCAAGGCCCAGTGAGTATCTGGTTGCCATTTCACTGCCACCTTGGGCAGCCATATCAGTCCGAACACGCGTGAGTAGTTGGTGCGCAGTCCTGCCGACACCGTCCACTGCTGCGTGGGCGACCAGTCGTCCTGCACAAACCATTCCATCTCACTCAGGGTGCGTGTGGTCACCTTGTGATTCACGAAACGGTCAGAGGTGAGCACGTCGTCAAACAGTTCGATGCCGGCGTTCAGCTCGTGACCGTCGAAATAGCGACTTTGCAGCGTGAGTCTCGGCTGAAGGATTCGCGACTTATAGACCGGCTTGCGCTCGTCTCGCCGCTCGTGTCGCTTGAAGCTGGCGTAGCGGTCGGTGTGAAGCATGAGTTTCGCCGTGAGATAGTCCTTCCATCGATACGATGCCTTCAGACCGTAAGTCCAGTCGCGCGCTTGGGTGAACACGAGGTCCTGCACCAGGTCGTAACTATTCATGAAGAAGCACGACCCATAGAGCTGCACCGACAGTTCTGCCATGGGTTCTACCCACAGTTTCTGCGAAGCCACTATATGTTCCCTGCCCTCGATGCCCATCGGCGGGCGAGGGAAGGTGCTTTGCAACACAGTGTCTTTGTGCAGCCATGGATTAGCTTCGCGCGAGTACACCTTGCGATCGCCCACTTTCTGATAAAGATAGAAGGCATCTGTGGAACTATACCACACATCGGTCTGCGACGTGAACCAGCCCTGGTGTGCACCCGCTGAGAGCCACGCCGAGAGGTTGGGACGGTCGGCATTCTTCTCGAACATATAGATAAAATCCTTCTTCTTGGGATTCCTGTAGTTGCGTTCGTTCATCTGTCCCCAGCGCACGCCCACATCTATGTCAAGAGGCTTGTGCGTCTTCTTTCCGATGACATTGATCACTGCTCCGGATGCACGGCTGCCATAAAGCGTGCTGCTGGCTCCCTTGACGACTTCCACGCGGTCTATGCCGTGAATATTGAACCTTTCGTAGTCCAAATTACCAGCCATATCGCCCGTCATGCGCTCACCATCTTGCAGCATCACCACATGGCGTGCATCCATGCCGTCCATACTCATCTCGCTGCCGAAAGCCACCTTCTGCACATTGAGTCCGGGCGTGAGGTGCTGCAAAGCCGATTGAAAATCTCCGAAGCCAGCATCTCTCATAACCTTGCCACTGAGTAACTGCGTGGTCACGGGAGACGAATTCACAGGGCGTGGCGTACGTGATCCCGTTACTATCACCTCGCCGAGACTCCTCACGCTGTCTGCACTGTTTATATGCGACTGCTGTGCCACTACCCCAACAGGGAGGAGACACAGCAGCAACGGGATGGATAATTTCCCGTTCATTTCACTCCACTTGTTATTTCGTACAGGTATCTTCATTACATTAGAGAATGCCATGCTCTTTCTTATACTTCGCAAGATCCTCTTCGTACTGCTTGAAGTCCTGTTCATAAGTAAGTTTTTTAGAGTAATCAATCTTTTGTCGGTAGACAAAACTCTGCATCAGCATCACGTTGAAATTGGTTGAGAATTCTATCTCTTTGGTGTCTACGTTGAGATAGCCCACTACGGTGCCCAATCCACCTTCTCCATCGGTGTAGATACCCTTCTCGTCTTTCTCGTTAGGTATGTATCCCACGTCGCCTTTCTCGCCTACGAACTTTATCCATCCGTCGCCCTTGTACTCGTCGCGTTCCCACTTGTTAAGCGGAATGAACTTGCAGTGGATGTTGAAATCTACCGTGAGTGGCATACTTCCTACCGTGAATTTGATGAGTTTGATGTTGAGCGGACGGTCGGCTTTACCTGCAGCGGTGTTCCACGAGAAATAATATTTAAGCGGACACCCCTCGGGCAACCGCGTCTTGTCCTCAGGGCCCATCATCGCGCGTGCACGAAGCACTATAAATTCTTCCTTGGTCAGCAATTCCTTGGCTTTAGCGAGTATCACCTCGTCCTGAATGGGAGTGGAGTTAATCTTCTCGTCGCTATTGCACGACGAGAAGACCAAACAGGCGGTGAGTGCCAAACCAAGTAAAAGCGAAAACTTTTCCTTAGTCATGTCTCCTTACTTATTACCATTAAACTCGAAGATGGCCTTATACGGCTTGCCAAGTACACCACCAACTACATCGCACTCCAACCTGAGATTGAGGACTCCGTCCCTTGCGTATGATGTGCCAACGGGAACTGTTACCGTGAAATCACTGTTCACCCAATCCTGTTTCCAAACGGACACTCTGATATGCCCTTTGCCAGTCGCGCTGATGATGTTGCCATTGGCATCGGTGTTGAGCGTAACCCGTTCGTCCGTGAAGTCAATCTCGTGTTTTGCAGGTCCAGCTTGGAATTCCAAAATACCGCGAAGTGCGTACATACCGCCTCCCCTGTCAACCAGTTCGAAATTCACATAGTCTTGGAAACGGTAGGCCACATCCTTCTTTTTGTTCATATAGGCATGAATGATTTTGCCCGTGTAAACTCCTGCCACTTTCTCGCTTCCTTGTGCGAAAAGAACGTTGTTAAACCCATTCACCTGCGCATTGGCAGTGAATAAACTTGTTGCGATAAACGCAAGCATCAAAAATAACTTTCTCATGTTTTAAAAAATTAAAAAGTTGTGAATGAATAAAATGAAAGAACATAAGTGGTGAAATCACTTAATAATCCTTAGACCAGTCATAGGCTTTCATTTTTCTTGCCATTTTGTCGAGAACGGAGTTCATACAAGAAAACGACGTGCCACTACGCAAAGTTCCCTTGTTTTTCATAACATATTCCTTTGCATTAGTCGCATCAAACAATTCCTTGGAAATAGTAAATATAGCCTCTTTTTTCTCAGTTGTGCCATTAGGCATTGTAACTGTATGCTCTTCAAGCTTGTTCGTCGGATAAGTTATTTTACACTTAGGTAAATCGTATAGGTCCATGTTTGGCACAAAGGCGAAGTTCGCAAAATTCAGCTCTTTCAAGTTCGGCAGTGCAATGAAACTCAGTGTACTGGTGTGCTTCGCTTCTTTTGGTAGCGTTATCTTCTCCAAATTCGCACAGTTCACGATTTCCATATAGCTCATCCCTTCAGAGGCTATTTCCGTCTGATAACCTCGCTGTCCCCATGCCTTTACCATGCTAAAATCCAGTTCCTTGAGAGATGGGTTATCGTTGATGCTCACTTTCATGAGATCCGTGCAAGCACTGATGTCTATACCATTTGGCGTACTGACATTGGTCAATATCAAGCCCTGCACCGTCTTAGGAATCTTGAGATATGGTATCGACGTTGTAAATTCTTTCTCGCTTTCCGTGTAGGTAACAACTGTAGTACCTCTCCAGCCCTTGTTGTGTATGATATATTGCAATCCCTCGAAATTATTAATATCTGCCTCCATAAATGCCGTTGGCATGACAGCCTCCTCTGGATTAACAATTCGTTTGGCAATATCTACCTTGTCGCCAGTAAAAATACTGGGGAAAACCTCTTTCATACCCTTGCGCAGCACTTCGTCCGGCACCTCGCGCAGTGTGTTGTACTTCTGCAAAGTTCCTTTTTCATCGCTCATCTGCATATCAACGTCTTTTGCAGTCGTGAAGAAATTCACGATTTCGTCCTCGTTGTATTTTGCACTGTTGGGCAGGTAAAGTTTGTTAAGATGATGCAATATCGTGATATTGCCGGTTTCGTCCTCTTTGGTCAACCCTGTAAACTCATAAATCTCATTGCCGGTTAAATCAACACCGGTGATTTGCGAGGGGAGTTGTGAAAAGTCGAATGAAAGTTTATAGTCATTGTTCGACAGCTTCACCTCCTTCAGGTTGGGCAGAATGTCAAGTCCGCTGAGATCTTTGAGTTTGGTTCCACTTAAATCCAATGTGGTGGTTTTCTCCGCCAAGTCGTTGAGTTCCAACTTGCCGTCTTTGTCAAAGGCAAAGCCCCTCTTTTTCAGAATGTCCATCAACTCTGTGTTTTTAAGGGACTTTGTACTGTAATTAATTGCCTCGTCCTTGTTGCATGAGGCAAGCCCCATTACAAGAAATGCCATTACTGGCAGTGCGATTTTTCTTATGGTTCTCATTTTTTTATATTAATTAAACTGTTTTGGTGCAAAGATAGGTTATTTATAATGATGCCACAATACCCAAAATCTATGATTTTAGCGGACAACTCCCTATCCTCATTTATGGGGTCAGTCGTAAAACCCAGTTGCATCCCCCTCCCTCTCATGCACATAATTTTATAAGCCTGTAAAGGAAGAAAGGAATATCCGTTACTCCCCTGAACTGTGCCCTGAAGGCTTTGACTTTTGCGTTGAAGGATTCAGCATTGGCATTTGTGACTCTATTGACAAAGAAATTGAGTATGGTATCATAATGGTTCTTAAAGGTGTCAATCACCGTATAGAAGTTGTCCACCCCCAACTTCTCTACCTCGTTAAACCACTTAGCCAGTTTCAGCCTTGCCGCGTCCTTGATGCTTCCGGCATTATAAATATCGGTAAGTTCCATGGCCAGGTCATAGGCTTTTTTGAGTTCTGGGTAGTTTTCAAAGATTATTTCCACCCTTAGCCTTTGCGATTCCGTCCACTTGGACTTGTGTTTAGTCAGTATAAACTTCGCCCTGGCAAGCAGTTGCTTACGTGTGTCACCGTTGCTATATCTGAATGGCTTGTAGGTTTCGTTCTTGGCTTTGGCTTCCTTCATCTCCTCATTTTCTCTGTCCCTTGCCATCCACCGGTAGGCTATGCGCATGTCGTCCAAAGCGTCATAGTAAAGTTTCTGCACATGAAACCTGTCACTGGTGATGAGTGCCTTGGGGAACACCGTGCGCGCAATGATCATCATAGAGGAAGACAAGTCGAGCGTTATCTCCTTGACAGTCTTTCTTTTGGAAAGGGCAATCTTTTCCAGAACACGGATCACATCTTCGGCTTTTGTTCCCCTGACCACAGCTACCAGCGTACCCCTGCCACCTTTGCCGGCCTTGTTGGTCAGAAACGTATAGACCTCACCGCTGCTCAGACAAGTCTCATCGATACTCAGGCTCTCTCCCAGGTTCTCATCAAACAGCAGCCAGTCTCCCGCATGCGACAACTGCTCCCACTGGCGATAATCGCTGAAATGCTCCTTGTATTGTGTGGAAAGCTGCTTACCGTCTACGCCATAATGAGAGCCGATACCTGTAATGCTCTCCGCAGTAGACTCAATTCTATTCTTTTAAAAAAGAAACGAACTCAGGGGATAGTTTGCTGCCCTCAGCCGTCAAGTCATCGTAAGAATAACTGAATATCTCACCCGTGGAACTGTCATGCCATTTTCGACGGCGGACATGAAGGTAAACGGGCTTGCCACGAAGGGGAAAGTCATGGACAACCCGTTCGGCGGTAAAGCCGTAACAGCTTACTTTGCCGGCCTTGCGGTCTGCCTCTTCCATAAAGTTACGCTCATCCAACCAGAAGTCTATCCGGGAAATGCTCTCTTGGATATCTATCACATCAAAATAATCTGCAAGTATCTCTGGAAAGATACAACGCAACAATTGCTCGGTCTTCATGATGCAAAGATAACAAATACTTATGAAATTATGTGCATGAGAGGGAGGGGATGCAACTGGGTTTTACGACTGACCCCATTTATGAGGATATAACTATTTGTGGTGATTTCCCTCTGATTTACGCTTACTTATGCTAAAACGGTATCTCAAAGAGAGAAGGACATAGCTTCTGATTTGTGGACGATAGCTCTCGTGATAACCGTATTCCGTAACAGAGCGCATAAGGGGGGTGCGCCTGTTCAGAATGTCGTTCCACTTGAACGAGAGGGTTGCCTGTTTCTTTTTGAGGAAACGCCACGATGCTCCGATGTTCAGCAGCCACTGGTCGTCATCAGTCACCGCATAGGTTCCGCGATGCAGGCGACCGTTTGCGTCGCCCCAAATCTGCACATCATGGGGAATGTCGATTGTGCCACTGACACCAAAATCGTAATCAAAAGTGTTGACACGAATGTCTGTCAGAAGGTTATGTGAACGACTCGTCTGCAAACTGCCATGCAGGTCTATACTTCCCCATTTAGGCTGATAACTGCCTCTAATGGAGATAGAGTTTCCGTATATGTGCGTCTTACATTTCGAGGAGTTGCCTTGCGTTTGTTCGTTCAGGAAATAGACGTGGTTCTGAAAAGAACCTCCTGTACTGCCCGACAGCACGAGACGCTTTATCTGCTTTTGCCATTGCAGCATTCCGGAAACGGAATAGTTTCCTCCAACGTTTACCGTCCTGTAGGTCCGTGCGCCCGTATTTTCTTCATACGACACCTCGTTCGCAAGATCATTGAATGTGTTCCTCCAGTTGCCCGTCAGGGTCAATCCGGATTTTTGATGATCCAAACTAAAAGACAGCTGCTGACGAAATGATGGATTAAGGTTAGGATTTCCCAGTCCATGGTAAAGCGGATTACGCTTGTCGTCAATCGTCAATAGTTCCTGAATGGAGGGCAGCTGACTGCTGCCGCTGTAACGCAGTTCCATATCCAGGCTTCGTCCGTTCCATTTCACATTGAACATAGGCTTGTATTCAACGGCTCTGACGGTGGAGTCCACGGCTTGCAGTGTGTGCCGGCGGCTGATGTGGCGCTGCTGCCACTCCACATTAATGCCTCCGTTGATTTTCCATCGACTGCCCTTATAGTCCATTTGCAGCCTGATCTGCTGTCCCAATGTAGATAGTGCGCTTTCATAGCTAAGGCTGTCGATATGTAGATGCTGCATGGCATCGTCATAAGTATCGCTTGTGTTCATGCTCTTCTCGTTTCGCAACCCATAACTGACCTGCAATCTCAGCTGTTTGCCAATGGGCTGTGTGTAGCGCAGAGACATCAGGGCTTCGTTTCGTCGTGAAGGCATCTGCTGGCAGAGGTTGCGAAGGAGAACGGAGTCATTACCTAACGCATTGAGCAGATGATGGAATCTGGTCTTTGAAAGGCTGCTGTTCTCCGTTCTGTCTGAACTGCCGCTGAGTGATGTCTCAAAAGTGATGGAGGCTCCACCCTTACCGATGCGTCGGGTGAAGTCGGAAGAAAAGTAATATTTCCTGTTGTTTCCCTTAGCACCGCTTCTCAGCATTCCCGAGGTCAACGTGTCTGCCCTCGTGCTGTTTTGCTCATAAAGAGAGGTCGTGTTGTCAGTCAGGTTGTCCGAATTCCCGAGGGTTCCGTTGAACATGACATTCAACAGTGTCTTTTCGTTGATGTTGTACTGAAAGCTTATAATTGCCGAATGGTTATGACTTTTACCAAGGAAGAATAACGTGGATTTTTGATAATTTGTTCCAGATGTAAGGTATTGCTCATAGAAGTCGTCGCTCGTGCTTTCATTATGGAAGGTGTTGAGCGAGAGGTTAGCATTAAACGTAATTTTTTTACCGAATTTCTTCACGATGTTTCCCGCCAGTATATTCTGAAAATTATCTTTTCCCACGCTCGTGTTGCTCAGGTTGTCTGAACGGATTGTCAGCGTCGCGTTTTCGCCATTCGCATTGAACAGATTACCCTGCATCTCATCCTTACGCCTGTCTTGGCTGCCATGCTCTGCCGTAAGAGAACCCGTCAGGCTGCCATTATAGGAAGATTTCGTCTTGATATCCAGCACGAAGTTGTCAGCCCCGTCGTCCACACCCGTCATTTTCTCTAGAGCACTGAGCATGTCGTATAGCTTCAGCAACTCCACGGCATCGGCAGGCAGGTTTTCCAAAGCAGCGATGATGTCGTTGCCCATGAACTTTTCTCCGTTGATATTTACCCCATTGAGAATTTTTCCCTTGAACGACAAAGTTTTGTTGTTCCTGTCATACTCCATACCCGGAATTTCCTGTATCAGGTCTTCCAGATTAGCTCCCTGTCTCACCCGCAGACAATTGGTATTGATAAAGGTCGTATCCTTCCGCATTGTAATCAGTTTGCGCTCGCCGATAACCAGAACTTCATCAAGTTCTATCGTTTTTTTGAGTAAAGAATCCGACCTGAGTGTGGGGGATATGGTATCACCCACAACAATATCCAATATGATGGAATTAGCTGTGAGATTAAACAGAAACAGAAGGACAAATGTCAAAAAAGGCCTTAGAGTCATCATTTTTGCAAAGTTATGGTTGTCAATCAGAATATGCAATACCTTAAAATGGCGATTTTGCAAAAATCATAAATACATAAATTTGTATTTTTAATTCTGCTTTTGATTATTGTTTGCTCAACCAATAATTTTCTTTTCCTGGTATTTCCTACTACTTCCCAACATTTCCTCATTTCTAAATTCATAATATTATTGCTATAATTTTGCTGTTCGATAATGAATTATTCATTCAATAATAAATGATTTATGGAATCGAACAACAATGACAATTATGTGCTGGTATTAGAAGACCGCGCGGAAGTGAAGAACGAGAATGAAGCTGGGAAACTCTCAGTGGTCTCTGGGATTGACGACAAAGGCAAGCTCCAAACAACGGAAGCCAAAAACGTGCATCAGGTAGCCTTTTTGAAGTTCAACAACAAGGATGGCTTGTTGAAGAACTTCATGACCAATTTCCTCAAACAGTTCAACGAGCCGTCCCGTTTCGGACTCTACAAAGTAGTAGCTAACAACGTAGAACAAGGTGTGGCATCGCTCCACACCATGCTTCAGAACCGTGAGAAGCCAGAGAACAAGCAGCAGTTGGCAGATAGTCAAGTGCGCTTTGACGACTTCCTACCCAAACAGAAGAATGCCACTGCGATTGACGAGTCAAAGATAGATTGGAAGCAGCTCGACAACCTCGGACTTACCCGTGAGCGATTGGAACAGAGTGGAGAGTTGGCAAAAATGCTCAACTGGCAGAAGAGTAACCTTGTTACCATTGCCATACCTATGGGTGATACCACCATCTACACCGATGCCCGTTTGGCATTTCGTACCGATGGCGAGGGTAATATCGGCTTGGCAGTTCACCCGCTTCGCAAAGAGCCACAGCTCGACTTCCCCTATATGGGACACAAGTTCTCTAATGAAGAGAAAGAACAACTCCTTGCAACGGGTAATCTTGGAAAGACCATCGAGATAACGCCCAAAAAGGGCGAACCTTTTGCCGCATACGTCTCCATTGACCCTCAGACCAACGAACTCATTGCCCTTCGTGCCGACCGTGTGGCTATTCCAAAGGAAATCAAAGGCGTTACGCTTTCCGATGCGCAGTACAAAGACCTTGTAGAGGGCAAAGCCGTGAAAGTGGAAGGAATGACCGCTAAGAGTGGTAAGTCCTTTGATGCTACCCTGCAAGTCAATGCCGAGAAGAAAGGCATCGAGTTTATCTTCAACAACAAGCAAGGCTTGAAGGAGCGACAGCAGCACAGCCAACAACAAGGCGCACCACATAAGCTCTGCGGTTTGGAACTCTCCGACAAGCAGCGTGAAGCCTTGGACAGCGGTCGCACACTTTATCTGAAGAACATGGTGGACAAGGAAGGGCAACCTTTTAATGCCTACGTCAAGATGGACAAGGAACAGAACCGCCCGCGTTTCTACAAGTGGAATCCAGACAAGAAGCAGGAGACCGGCAAGGAAAAGGTGGTAGCCGTAGCCGAAGAACACAAGACACAGGTTGCAGTGAACAACCAAGGCAAGACCAACGAAGCCACCAAGAACGTGAACGAGCCGTTAAAGTCCGGGCAGACACAGCCCACTGCCGCCCAAAAGCAGAAACAGGACGAGAAGAAACAGCAGCGCCGTGGACCCAAGATGTAACCCTTAAAACCAAACCCGACTATGATTACTTGTATTATTGCCGAGAAACCCTCGGTAGCCAGAGATATAGCCCGTATAGTAGGAGCTAATACCAGACAAGACGGATTTTTGGAAGGTAGCGGTTATGTGGTAACATGGGCGATGGGACATCTCATCACCCTTGCCATGCCCGAAGCCTACGGTTTTGCAGCCTATAAAGCCGAAGATCTGCCCATCCGTCCCAATCCTTTCCAGCTTATCGTGCGACAAGTTCGTAAGGATAAGGACTACACGTCAGACCCCGCAGCACTCAAACAGCTCAAAGCTATCCGAGGTTGTTTCGACAAGGCTGACCGCATCATCGTAGCCACCGATGCTGGGCGTGAAGGTGAACTCATCTTCCGCTATATCTACAACCATTTGAACTGCCACAAACCTTTTGACAGACTTTGGATTTCCTCCCTCACGGATAAAGCCATCCGTGAAGGACTTGCCCATCTCAAGGCAGGAACTGCGTATGACAATCTCTATCACTCCGCCAAGGCAAGAAGTGAAGCCGATTGGCTTGTGGGCATCAATGCCAGCCGTGCCCTGTCCATCGCACGCAAAGGCGGTTACTCTTTGGGACGAGTACAGACCCCTACACTCGCAATGGTCTGCCGTCGGTATATAGAAAATCGTGATTTTTCTTCCGTTCCATATTGGAAACTCTCCGTAGCAACAGAGAAAGAGGGCATATCGCTGAAAGCCGTGAGCAGTGGTGCATTCGAGAGTGAAGCCGATGCACAGTCCGCTCTCTCTTTGCTTCGCGAACAGAGCAGGCTTCAGGTAATATCGGTCGCAAGAAAGGTAACGCATACGTCGCCACCCCTCTTGTTCGACCTTACCACTCTACAAAAGGAAGCCAACAAAAAGCATGGCTTTTCAGCAGATAAAACCCTCTCAATAGCTCAGAGCCTCTATGAGAAGAAAATCACGACCTATCCCCGCACCGGCAGTCGATATATCAGTGAAGACGTTTTCGAGGAAGTACCCGCCTTGCTGCGCAAGATAAGAGAAACACTTCCGACTCCGTTTAACCGCCATTCGGTGGACAGCGACAAGGTAACCGACCACCACGCCATCATCCCTACGGGTGAAACTCCATCGGGACTATCGGCAGATGAAACGACCATCCACCAAATGGTAGTCCGCCGTTTCATCGAAGCCTTTTCTCCCGATTCAGAGGAGGAGCGTATGCAGGTGGAATTGTCCGACGGTACAAACACCTTCATTTGGAAGGCATGTCGAAGCATTTCTTTGGGCTGGAAAGCCGTACAGCAAGGTACTGGCACGAACGATGAAAAAGGTAAGGAGGATGAAGAACAGACTTTATCCGTATTGCCCAATCTAACAGAAAACGAGGTGTTACCGCTGCTTTCTTCAGAAATTACCGAGCACAAGACCAAGCCGAAACCGCTCTATACTGAAGCGACTTTGCTTTCTGCTATGGAAAACGCAGGGAAAGAGGTATCAGATGCAGAAAGTAAAAGAGCAATGGCAGAGTGCGGCATCGGTACACCTGCCACCCGCGCCAACATCATCGAGACATTGATTCTGCGAGACTATATCCGAAGAGAAAAGAAGACGGTAGTCCCGACAGAGAAAGGCTTGGCAGTCTATGAGATTGTCAAGGACAAACGAATTGCCAATGCAGAGATGACAGGTTCGTGGGAACTGACCCTTGCTGCCATTGAGGCAGGACAGATGCCCCCCGAGAAGTTCGCGCAAGGCATCAACTCCTACGTGGAGACGATTTGCGAGGAACTCCTTGCCCTTGCTCCACCGATGCAGAAGTCCTATCCCACCTACCGCTGTCCCAAATGCGGCAACGAAAGCGTGGGCATCTATGCCAAGATTGCCAAATGCAGGCACGAGGGCTGCGACTTCCACATCTTCCGTGAAATCTGCGGCACGTTCCTTTCCGAAGACAATATCCGTGATTTGATAACCACCGGGCGAACGCCCATCCTCAAAGGCTTGACGAGCAAGGCAGGCAAGAAGTTCAACGCACGTCTTGTTCTGGGCGAAGACTATACCACCTCCTTTGAGTTTGAGGGAAAGAAAGGCAAAGCACGAGGGAGATAACTCTCACAGAATCGGAGATAAAACAAATTAGTTGGGAGATAGTAAAAAGAACTATACGTCAGAAATGACCCCCCGACTAATATTCTCTCTCCATTTTAAAACAGAAAAACTATGGCATACAATAAGAAAGCAGTCTTGGAGGGCAATACGGAAGCCATCCGTATGATCCTCCGATTAGAGAAAGAACGACGTGAAGCCACCGAAGCCGAGAAAGTCCTGCTCAGAGGTTATCAAGGTTTCGGTGGTCTGAAATGCGTCTTGAACCGATGTGATAATCCCGATGACCTCCGCTATTGGAGTGCATCGGAGCAAAATTTGTTCGAGCCTACCCAAAGGCTCAAGCAGATGATTTACCGTGATGCCGTCGATGCCAACACCGCCAAACGCTATTGGGAGAGTATCAAGGCAAGCGTACTAACTTCCTTCTATACCGATACCCGTATCGTCTCTGCCATTGCCGATGCCCTTAGTGCCACCGATGTGCAAGTAAGACGATGCTTGGACCCATCGGCAGGTGTGGGAGCCTTTACCGAAACCTTTGCCAAACAAGCAGGCATGGTCGATGCAATGGAAAAAGACCTGCTGACGGCACGCATCACACAAGCCCTGCATCCTTACGGCAAGGACAATATCTTTGTTCGGCAAGAACCCTTTGAAGCCATCGGGGAATTGGAAGAGAAGGATAAATACGACCTTATCACCAGCAACATTCCCTTTGGCGACTTTATGGTCTATGACCGTAGTTATAGCAAGGGAGAGAATATCCTTAAACGGGAATCCACCAGAACCATTCACAATTATTTCTTTGTGAAAGGGCTGGACACTATCAAAGAGGGCGGACTTCTTGCATTTATTACCTCGCAGGGCGTATTGGACAGTCCCAAAAATGAAGCCATCCGCCGTTACCTCATGCAGAACAGCCGGCTTATCTCCGCTATCCGTTTGCCTTCGGGTATGTTCTCCGAGAATGCAGGTACGGATGTTGGCAGCGACCTCATTGTCCTGCAAAAGCAGTCGGGCAAGGAAATTGGTGAAGGCATCGAGCAGCAGTTTGTACAAACCGCCTCTGTTCCCAAAGGCGACGGTTTTTCTATTGCGTTCAACCACAACTCACTCTTCGAGGGCGAATGGAAGAATATTTCCCACCGCACGATTGCCACAGACAGACAAATGGGTACGGATCCATACGGCAAGCCCGCTTGGGAATATACGTTTGACGGCGGTATCGAGGATATGGCTGACAGTCTGCGTACACAGCTCTCTTTGGAAGTGGAGCAGCGTTTCGATCGTAAACTCTATGAAACTGGCATACCCATGACCGGGGAGGAATGGCAGGTACACGTGGACAAGATGGTGCAGAAAGTGCAAGGAGGCTTAAAAACGGAAGAAACACCTCATGAACAGGAAATCAAGGATAAGGAAGAAGATAATGCCTATAATCTGATGCCTGATAGCATCAAAAAACAGCTTCCCAAACTCTATAAGACAGAAAAAGAACTCATTGGCGATAGAATAGCCTACGCTCGCTACTTTTTCCCAATGGGGGCTTACACGGCTTATCTATTGGAGTACGACCCCAAGGAGCGCATCGGCTTCGGTGCTGTTACGATGGGCTACGGCTGGGAATTGGGTACAATGTCGCTTGATGAAATGGAGGAAGTAAAGGTCAGAGGCTTGGGAATTGAGCGGGACTTATACTTCAAGCCCACAAAATTGCACGAGATTGCGGAGCTGGAGGAGATTGTCAGAGGACAATACACTAAAGAACCCATCATAGAGGAAGTCAAGGAAGAAAACCGTCAGGAAGTTCTAAGACCAGTACAGGAAGACACTCTGCCCCAAGAGAAGGTCGAAGATGGTAATAAGATAGTGGCAGATGAATCAAGAAACGAATCAGAGACAGAAAAAGAAGCACAAGCTGCACAGGTACTTCCAACAATAGAGCCTGAAACTGAACCTGCGCCAGAAGGTGTCCCCGTAATTACCCTTCAAAGACAATACGAACAAGAAAGCCGTGAAATTCGCACAGACGTGGAATCCCCACGTGAAATGAACGGACAAACTGTATTCTTTGATGAAGACCATCATCCGATTATAGATAGCGCCATAGAGACAGAAGCAACGGAACAGTTCTTGTTTGCCCCGGAGGAATATAGTCTTTGGACACAAGATGTAGTCCGTGTAAATAATGAAATCAAGGAGGCTGCTCAACAAAAGAAGCTCAGCGAAAACCAATCACTTCCTGCGAGCAGGCAACCCAAGCCAGCAAGAAGCACCCCAAGCAATCCCCGCAGAAACAAGAAAACTGCATCTGCTCCCGTCAGAGAGCCCTCGCTCTTTGACTTTATGGAGGAAGCCGAGCCTCGCAAGCTACAGCCCATAGCAGAAGTCAAGAAAGAGTTTGACGCTTCACCGCGTCCCTTTCTCTCATCGCCCGACTCTCATCTGAGGGACGGCTCTATTGTCATGCAAAAAGGACAGGTCGGCTTTCTCTCTGACCTGAAACGACATCCCACTTTCAATCCTATGGACTTGCCCTTTGCCCAGCTCTCACGGCTGAAAGCATACATTGAGATTAGGGAGAGTTATCACAGACTCTATGATTACGAGGCGAACAACCAAGCGGAGGACAAGGAAGAGCGTGAGAAACTCAACCGTCTTTATGATGGCTATGTAGGTCGTTGGGGGAATTTCAATCAAAAGACAAATACCGATGTCATCAAAATGGATGCCACAGGAGTGGAAATGCTGTTCTTGGAACGCTCCGAGAACGGCAAGTACATCAAAGCGGACATCTTCGACCATCCGACGGCTTTCTCCACCACCGAACTGTCCATTGCCGCAGACCCGATGGAGGCATTGGGCGCATCACTCAACAAATACGGCACGGTGGAACTTGACTATATGAGTTCCCTGCTCCCCGACATGGAAGAGAGTGATATGCTTTCCGCCTTGGAGGGGCGCATCTTCTACAATCCCGAAGAGAACAGCTACGAGGTAGCCGACAAATTCATTTCAGGCAACGTGATTGAAAAGGCGGAGCGTATCGAGTCGTGGCTCTTGGATCACCCCGAACACGAGGAAGCAAAGCAAGGTCTTGCCGCCCTGCGTGCCGCCACGCCTACGCCCATTCCCTTTGCCGATTTGGACTTCAATCTCGGTGAACGATGGATACCTGCCAAAGTCTATGGCAAGTTTGCTTCGGAGTTCTTCGAGACAGACATCAACGTGTCCTACCATTCCAATATGGACGAGTATTCCCTTGTCTGCGACCGAAAGAATGCCAATATCTGGCACAAATATGCCGTGCAGGGAGAATTTCGCCGATATGACGGCATCAACCTGCTGAAACACGCACTTCACAATACCATTCCCGACATCAACAAGAGCAAGGAAGTGACGGATAAAATTACGGGAGAAACCAAGACCATCAAAGTAAGGGACGGACATGCCACACAGATGGCGAACGCCAAGATTGAGGAAATCAGACAGGGTTTTGTGGACTGGCTCGGACGGACACCTGACACGTTCAAAGAGCAGCTCTCTGACCGTTACAACCGCCTTTTCAATTGCTTTGTGCGTCCCAATTTTGACGGTACGCACCAGTCGTTTCCCAACCTCGACCTTAAAAGGTTGGGCATACCAGACCTTTATAAGAGTCAGAAGGATGCCGTATGGATGCTCAAAACCAATGGCGGAGGTATCTGCGACCACGAGGTGGGTGCGGGCAAGACGCTTATTATGTGTACGGCTGCCTACGAGATGAAGCGGTTGGGATTAGCCAACAAGCCGATGATTATCGGACTGAAGGCAAATGTATTCGATATTGCCGACACGTTTCGCAAGGCTTATCCCAATGCCAAGATACTCTATCCAGGCAAGAACGACTTCAGTAAGCAAAATCGCCAGCGTATCTTCAACGACATCAAGAACAACGATTGGGATTGCATTATCCTTACGCATGAGCAGTTTGGCATGATACCGCAGGCTTTGGAGATACAAGAAGTGATTTTGCAGAAAGAAAAAGATTCTGTGGAGGAAAACCTTGAAGTACTCCGTATGCAGGGAGCGGACATTTCCCGTGCCATGCTCAAAGGCTTAGAAAAACGTAAGCAGACCTTGGAAGCCAAGTTGCAGGGCATTCAAGACAGCATTGCCGAGCGCAAGGACGATGCCGTGGATTTCAAGATGATGGGTATTGACCACCTTTTTGTAGATGAAAGCCATCAATTCAAGAACCTGATGTTTAATACTCGCCACGACAGAGTGTCGGGCTTGGGCAATCCGGACGGCTCGCAGCGTGCGCTCAATATGCTCTTTGCCATTCGCACTATACAGGAGCGGTCGGGCAAGGATCTGGGGGCGACATTCCTTTCGGGAACTACTATCAGTAATTCACTAACAGAATTATACTTGCTTTTCAAATACTTGCGCCCGCAAGCCCTGGAAAAGCAGGGCATCAACAGTTTTGACGCTTGGGCAGCGGTCTTTGCCAAGAAGTCCACCGACTATGAGTTTTCCATCACGAATGAGATTATTCAGAAGGAACGCTTCAGAACCTTTATTAAAGTGCCTGAACTCGCCTCGTTCTATGCGGAGATTTGCGATTTCCGCACGGCAAAGGATATTGGCATTGACAGACCGGAGAAGAACGAGATATTGCATAACATTCCGCCCACACCCGAGCAGGAGGTTTTTATCGGCAAGCTGATGGAGTTTGCCAAGAGTGGCGATGCCACGCTCTTGGGACGAGCGCCACTGAGTGAGAGCGAGGAAAGAGCAAAAATGCTCATTGCAACTGACTACGCCCGCAAGATGAGCCTTGATTTACGCATGATAGATGAAAATGGGTACTCAGACCATATAGACAACAAGGCAAGCCATTGTGCGAAACTCTTGAATGACTATTACCAAAAGTATGATGCACAAAAGGGAACGCAGTTTGTTTTCTCTGACTTGGGGACTTACAAGCCCGGCGGAGACTTCAATATCTATTCGGAAATCAAGAGAAAATTGGTAGAGGACTACCATATCCCGGCATACGAGATACGTTTTATTCAGGAGTGCAAGAACGAGAAAGCAAAGAAAGCAATGGTCGATGCCATGAACCGTGGCGACATTCGCATCATCTTCGGTTCTACCTCTATGTTGGGTACTGGTGTGAATGCTCAACAACGTGCCGTGGCCATCCATCATTTGGACACGCCTTGGGTGCGACATGAAGTCGCATAGATAATTGTTGGAATGATACTTTAAGTATCAGCTTTAACCCGCTGTTCCGTCAGCGGTAGCCTACCGACCGATGCACCTTAATGTTGTATTAAGCGGTCGGGACAAAGTACACTTTCGCAAGACAAGACAGAACCGTGAGGGGAAATTAAGTATGGTTAGTATCATACCGTAGAGTGGCGAGGCTGGATAGTATGGTTAGCATAAGCGAACTGTTAGTAAACTTCGTAATGTCGTAAAAGAGTGCAAGATACTGATACACTCTACCCAAAATGGGATGCGGTCAGATAATCCTCTCCATGGTAGGATTACACGGATGTAAAGACCGTCGGAGGATGAGACAGAACCTAACCTATCCGTTAGTTATCTATGTGGAACATGGTAAGCCTGTACATCTCCTGTCAGACAAAAGACAGGTAAGCTGAAAGTAATGGATGCTGAATGATGTGCAGGTATAAGATAACAGAGAAAGCGAATGCCGTTCTGTAATGGGACGGATAGGGTTTGAGCCACTTATCACGAGTTGACAAGGGACAACATCAACCTACCACGAAAGTGGGCAGACTTCTGTGGTAATGTTTGGGAGGCAAATACCCAACATTAGCCAAATGGTAATTCTTTACAATAAACTTTTAGAACTTTTTTAAAGTAGGAATGCAAATGAACGATAAAATCAAAGAAAATCTCCTCGACCAATCGTGTGCGCCGACTGACAACCTGCAATCAAATTGGGACAGAATAGACTGGACTAAGGCGGAGCAAGCTGTTAAGAAGCTTCAAGCTCGTATTGTAAAGGCTCAGAAGGAAGGCAGACATAACAAGGTGAAAGCCTTGCAATGGACGCTTACCCACTCTTTTTACGCAAAAGCCTTAGCCGTAAAGAGGGTTACTTCTAACGGGGGTGGTTGTACTCCTGGGGTTGACAAAGAAATATGGGATACCCCTAAAGCTAAAACGCAAGCAATAACCCAACTCAAACGCAGAGGCTACCAGCCAATGCCGCTGAGAAGAGTTCATATCAAGAAGAGCAACGGCAAACTGCGACCGTTGGGAATACCGACAATGAAAGACAGAGCCATGCAAGCACTCTATCTTATGGCATTGGAGCCTGTATCAGAAACTACAGCTGATACTCGTTCATACGGTTTCCGCAAGGAACGCTGCTGTATGGATGCAGTACAGCAATGTCATAACATTCTCCGAAAGGGATATTCTCCCGAATGGATTTTGGAGGGTGACATAAAAGGGTGTTTTGACCATATCAGCCATGAGTGGTTACTTGCCAATATCCCAATGGATAAGGCAATACTCCGAAAATGGTTGAAATGTGGCTATGTTTTCAACAAGCAAATGTTCCCGACCGAGGAAGGAACACCGCAAGGTGGTATAATTTCTCCGACACTTGCCAATATGACTTTGGACGGATTGCAGAAAGCTCTTGCAGATAGATATAAGCGCCATCATGTTAATGGTAAGTTGTATTCACCAATGGTGAACCTTGTACGTTATGCGGATGATTTTATCATCACTTGCGAGAACAAGGAAACTCTTGAAAATGAAATCAAGCCATTGGTTGCTGAATTTATGTCTGAAAGAGGTCTGACCTTATCAGAGGAAAAGACGGTGATAACCAACGTGCATGACGGTTTTGATTTTCTTGGCTTTAATATCCGCAAATACGGCAAGGACATATTGACCAAGCCGACAAAGAAATCCGAGAAACGCTTTATGGAGAATATCCGTAAGGTAATTAAGGAGAACAAGGGTTGCAGACAGGAGTCGTTAATCAGAATGTTGAACTCTAAAATCCGAGGATGGGGAGGTTATTATCAGCATGGAGCGACACGTGATTCATTTCACAGAATCGACCATCAGATATTCCTCTCACTATGGCAATGGGCAAAACGCCGTCATTCCAAGAAAGGGAAACGGTGGATAAAAGACCGATATTGGCATGACATTCGAGGGAACAAATGGACTTTCGCTTCAAAATTCAAGAAACCAAACGGAAAGGAAGACCAATTGACATTATTGTCTCTGACTTCATCGTTTCCATTCCTGCAATACACGCAGATTAAAGGAGACATGAACCCGTTTGATGCAGACTGTCGTCTGTACTTCTATAAAAGAAAGAAGTCGAAAATGCTTGTTACGCTAAAAGGACGCAAGTCACTGCTGTACCTATGGGAAAAGCAAGGACGCAAATGTCCTATATGCGGTGAGCCTATTGATACGCACAAGGCATGGAATGTCATGCCAACCGTTCAAAACGGAAAGAAATGCAATCTGTTGGTTCATGATGAATGTTTTAAATTATCCCGCAAATCAAATGGAAACAAGAAGTAGTTTGAGCCGGTCTCTGCATACAAACAGAGGCTTAGAAAAGCTTGAGCCGTATGAGGGGAAACTCTCATGTACGGTTCTTAGGGGGGAAGAGGGCAGCAATGCCCTTGACCTACCCGATCGACCATCGGACTTGGAGCAGCGCAACGGGCGTGCTGTGCGCAAGGGAAACCTTATCGCCAAGGAGTTTGCGGACAATAAAGTTGATGTGATTATCTATGCCGTGGAACGGTCGCTGGACAGCTACAAGTTCAACCTGCTGCACAACAAGCAGCTTTTCATCAACCAACTAAAGACAAACACGCTTGGTAGTCGTACCATTGATGAGGGTTCGATGGACGAGGACAGCGGTATGAACTTCTCAGAATATGTAGCAGTACTTTCAGGCAACACCGACCTTTTGGAGAAAGCAAGATTGGATAAGAAGATTACCACCTTGGAATCAGAGCGCAAGAATTTCCTCCGTGAGCGTGATGCCGCAACGGGCAAGCTGGCGGAGATTGAGAGTTCCGTGTCCTTCCATTCGGATAAAATCAAGGAAGCGCAGGCTGACTTGGCTTGCTTTGAGCAGCGCATGGAGCGTGATACGGAGGGACTGCCCGTCAATAAACTGACAATCAAAGGTGTAGAGGACAGCACCGACATAAAGGTCATCGCCGCTCGTCTGCACGAGATAGAGGAAAAGGCTCGTACCAAGAGCGAGTACAACAAGATTGGCGAGGTTTACGGCTTTTCCATCATGGTCAAGACGGAGAGCACTTCCAAGGACTTGTTCGACTGCTCGGTGAACCGCTTTTTTGTCAAGGGACAGGAAAGCATCTACTATACCTATAATAACGGTAAGTTAGCGGCAGACCCGAAACTTGCCTGCGAGAACTTCGTAAATGCCTTGGAGCGTATCCCTAAGGTGATAGAGTCACATGAGAAGGAAATGGCAAAGGTTGCAGCCAATAAAGACGTTTATACCAACATTGCCAATAGTTCATGGAAGAGGGAGGACGAACTACGTGCGCTCAAAGGAGAAGCAGCCGAGCTGGATAGGCGGATTGCACTTACGCTTGCACCGCCGGAGGAGGAAAAAGAAGAGACGGAAAAAGTAAACCAAGGAGAGAATTTGTCTAACAACAATCACTCAGCTGGAGTAAAGAACGAGAGTTATCCTACTCATGACAAGGAAGAAGACAATCGTTCACAAAACTTCAGACCCAAATGGAGACACTAAACGCATGTTTATTATCCAATGGAAGCAAAAATGTCTTACTTTCATTTTTTTAGTAGACATAAATAAAGTACGGGAATATTGCAATTGAAATTCCCGTACAAAATTATTGCCAGATAGATTCCCTATTCCAATGGTCTGGAAAACCTATCTTATAAATAGGAATGTCCGGATTTTTCTCTATCAGTGAGATTGTCTTTCTCTTATATGTATCTCCAGCATTGATAGCATTGCACAAGTATAACATGGAAGTAATGATTAGAAATGGCTTCTTTTTAGAGAATTCCGAAAGAGGATGTTGCAGCCAAATGCCTCTTGGATTACTAATATCCATTGGACGTTTTACCATATTTCGACTCCATACTCTTGAATGATGGGCGACAATATTTCTCAAATAGGAGATGGCTTCAAGCCAGCTTGAGAGTTCTGTATGCATATTAAGTCCGAATTCATTGGCAATTCTTGCCTTTTCCGGTAACTGATGATTAAGATTCTTATATATCTTTGAAAGTGTTCCAAAAGTCGCAACTTCAAAAATAATCCATGCGTCAGGCTGTTGGGTAAGAGATATACATTTTCTGTCCTCCCACACTCCATATTTGCATTTGTAGTCTTTTATGAAAATCTCACTGCTACGCATAAACTCGCCCATCAGATCATGTATATGTTGCTGTTGGAGCTCTTCATTGTTGAAAAGTCCCTTATCCATATAGTACAGCCCACCGTATGATTGTGAAAGATGATAAATCATCTTCGTCCGCAACGCAATCTCTATGGCTTCAATGGCATCGAACAAGATAAGACGCAACTCCTTATCAAAGAAATATCGTGCGATAACGTCCTTAAAATTGGCGTCATTCTTGAATATATGCCGTTCTTTGTCTGTTTGCATATCCCACCAATACCCCTTCAAACGGTAGTAGCTGATATGACTTAAATGAAGATGGGCAAACTCCTCATCTTCTATAATCATGCCTCTATGCTTCAGTAAATCGATTTGTTCCTGAATGGAACGTGATTCTTTATTCGCCATAGTATCTATAAAAAAAATGACTCGCCAGCAGATCTTACGGTATGCCAAGCGAGTACTGTTATCTTTGAGTGTGGAAATCCACAACTAACTTTCTGATTGCAAAGGTAAGTATTTTTTTTGTTTCAGCAAAATAATTGCAGATATTTTTTAAGTGATAAAAATTACCAATCATCTCGCTTCCGTACCATTTTATCTATCTCTTCCCGAAGAAAAAGTAACCTGCCATTGGCTTTAAGATAGGGAATTTTTCCTGCCCACACCCAATTATAGATGGTCTTTTGTTCTACTTTGAGTATCTTGGATACATCTATGATATCCAGATATTCCGGTTTCAGGGGAGGATGGACAGTTGTATCAACAGATTGCTCTTGCAGGATCAGCAGGCGGTCGAGTTTATCCTCGACGCTTATCAGCTTGTCGAACAGGCGTTTTTGCCAAGTGTCTTCGGTTTTATAATCTATGTACGGCATAGTTCTCCTTTTTGATAGTTACCATTGGTATCTTGTGCCAAGATACGTTGTTCTTTCATATAGGCGATGTACTTCTTTGCGGTTCTTTCCTTGATTTCCATTTCGCGCATCAGAACCTCACAAAGCTCTTGGTAAGTGAGCTTGAAAGAATTTCGGAAGGCTTCTTTGACAACGGCAATGAGTTCATCAGCCTTGCGCTTTTCCTTGTCCTCTTTAGATTTCTCGCCACGATAGACGTGCATGTCCTCAGCCTTATCCCAGCCGAAAAGCATCATCGGTACGTCCAACGGACTTCCGTCACGGACTTTCAGAGCTTTCACCACAGAGTATTCAGGATTGTCATCTTTCTCTATGGAGAGAATGCCTGCCGCCTTGCGTTGAAGTTCGGAGCCAATATGCCCACGGAGTTTGATACCATTTGGCACGAAGTGCAGCACGCAGATGATGCAGGTGTTGTAAATCCCTGCCAGACGGTAAAGCTCATCCACGATGGCAATGCTTTCCGTTTCATCGTTGGCGGAACGTATCAAGTCAGCTATGCCGTCAATCACCACAAGATGGATGCCCCCATGCTTGTGGTGAAACAAATCCATACTCTCACGGATAAGTTTCAACCGGTCTTTGCGGGAGAGCGAAGCAAGATACAGAGAATGATAATACTCAGGTACTGTTGCCTGTGAAGCCCGACGGAGTGTCTTGCCTAAATTCTTATGAAGTTGTGCCTCTGACTGTTCTGTGTCATAGTGCAGGACTGCCAAGCCTTTGGGATTGGCGGTAATCTCCAAGCCCAAGGTTTTCTCTATTGGCAGTTGTTCTACTCCCAATGTTCCAGCAAGAATGGCTCCTACATAGTTACTCTTGCCCGTACCTTCTCCTCCGGTGATGCAGAATAGATTGTCTTGGGTTCCCAATGGGACACCATTCACAGCCACCACCGATTTGGAAATGTCAGGAGGGTTTTCGTAGTCTATTTCGCAGGAGCGCACCATCATCATGGTTTGGCTGTATAGGTCTGCAAACATCTTGGCAAGCAGTTCTTTCAGTTCCTTTGCCCCATTGCCCAAAGCAAAGAAATCAGAAATATCCTTTTCCGTCTTGGTTCCACTAAGAGGAAGTGTAAGATTCAACACCTTGAATTCTACTAAATGTTCAGCCTGTTTATGCGCCTCCCTTACACCAGTTTCATCCGCATCATACAAGAGTATGATATGCCGAAAGCGAAGTTGAAGACTCTCAAGGATGCTTGTCGGTATTTGTGCCGTTTCACTGTTGAAGCATATCGCATTGAAGCCGTGTGCATATAACGAGAGCACATCCTTTTCTCCACCTGTGATGAAAAGAATATCACCTTTGGTGGGAATCTGCTCCATACCGAAGCAATAGGTGACAGGCATTCTTCCACCATAGAGAAAGCGGATTTTCAGACTGTGTGGTCGGTATATCTTTACATAGCCGTTTCCGATATAGGCAAATATCGGTTCTGTCGGTGAACTGTGAAGTTCAAACTTCTTGCCCTCGGCAGATACGCTCTCATACCGTTTAAGACTCCGTACCCGAAACTGCCGGAGTGTATCTTCATGGATACCATAATGCGCCCAATAGTTCAGCAGTCCATCGTCAAATGGCTGTATCTCGAAACTATATGGTCGTTCTTCCGTCCGCTTGGTCTTTTCGACCGTAGGACTGGAGGCTATAGGATTTTTATATGACGGTGTGATATGCTTGTTATGCTTTTCGGCATCACATAAAGAATACAATCCAAGTTCTTGTACGATGATTTCCAAGACCTCGGGAAAATTCGTTTTCAAATTCAAACTACGCAACGTTGCCACAAACCAGAAGCAATCCCCTGAATAGGTGGTATCGCCATGATCATAAAATTTATAAGAAGAAGTTTTCCTATCATAGTAGATATGACAGGAAGCCCGTTTGTCGTCATAGAAGGGGCTACGGAAGTTTCGGTGAAGATTCACCTCAAAACCAAGGAAATGGGAAAATACATTCAAACCTCCTTGGGTAAGCAAAAGAATCTGTTCTTTTTCTATCATAGTTGTCTGTTTTTAGGGTTAAGACATGAACTCATGATAAGATTGTCCTTAAAACGGTTGAGCCGACCAAGAACCTCGTCATTCCTCATACCGGAAACACGGAGGCGGTTGCATTTCGTGGCAATCACGATAGACTTGAAAAAATAACGCACATCACCACCTTCTGTGTAGCGATACCTCACCAACTGCTTCTTGCGCCAACGGTAAAGGGTGGACTCTGAAACATTCAGAGTCCCGATAAGGTCTTTCGTGGTCATCTCCAGCTCGTCGTCAATGTCTTGGATAAGACGGGAGGTGCGCTCAACATACTGCTCAATTCGGTTGAGCCTGTCTATCAGTTCTTGATAGGCTTGGCTTTCTACTGCTATTATTTCCATATGTCATCACAGTTTGGTTTGTAAGATAATGTGCTGCGGTCCCAATTCCTTGGCGAGATCCATTATCTTTCCATAAGTCTCTTCATCAAACACGTCTATGCCCAGTCGGATAAATGGGGGTGGTATTTCTCTTCTTCTCCTTGCAATAGATGCAAGCAGATCACTCTCATCCATTTCCAAAACTTTGGCATAGCTGCAAATTTGTACTATACTCATGGATACGGCTCCTGTTTCCCATCTTGAGATGGTACTTGAGCTAACTTTCAGTTTTTCAGCGATATACTCCTGTGAGTATCCTTCATGCTCTCGCTTTTCCTTTAGGGTTTTGTGCAACTGTTTCATATGTATAAAGTTACAAAGACACCTAAATTTGAGCAACCCGCCACATTCAAATGTTTGCATCCCATGCAAGGTGGCTTGCATTAGGTGCAGATGAATATGATGAGCGATGTCAACATGGGATGATTTAATTGGTTTGTTTTCTAGAATTCATAAACGAAAATACATTGTAATAACAATCATTCCAGAACAAAATCAAATAATTTTGAGAAAATCCCTCCAGTGCAAGGTGCAAGTCCCCTTATATATAGGGGCTTGCACCTTGCACTGGAAAGTGTAGCAGTAAAATATCTAAATCTTTATGGTACAAAGATTTGGAGGTTAGTACAATTTTATATACTTTTGTACCCAAGAAAAGAGAGCAGTTGTGCTTTCAACAGGTAGTCAGAATGGTAGTCATCAAGCGGTCAAAATACTGCTACAAAAATGCTACACTACCGATTTGTCAAAATTGATAGAACAGTTAATTACAACGAGTTAGCAGAGTTTGGTTCATAAACCTCTCTCTCCGAAGTTTCTTTTTCTTTTGCCGATTGCTTGGCAATGAGCCTGTCCATATCCTCTGATATCTTTTTGTCCGTCACCTGCGCATAAACTTGAGTGCTTGATATGGAGGCATGCCCCATCATCTTGGCTATGCTCTCAATAGGTATTCCTGCGCTTAGGCTCATCGTGCCGAATGTATGTCTTGCCATGTGGAAGGAAAGTCTTTGGCGGATACCGCAAGCCTTTCCCACGATGCTCAGTTTGGTATCCATGACACTACGGCTGCAATTACGGTGAAAGACAAGGTGGTCATCTTTTTCTTTCACCGTCTGCTGTTCCTCGCTTCTTTCCTGCTCTTTCTGACAATGACTGATGATGGCTTCCGCTATGGGATGTAACGGCACGATGAACTCAACCTTGGTCTTCTGACGTTCCTTTCTTATATACATCTGTCCATCCGCTGTCGTTTGGATATGCTTGTATTCCAAATTCTCCATATCTGAAATAGCCAAGCCTGTGAAGCAGGAAAAGACAAACATCAGTCTTGCCAGCTCCGCTTCTCTGTCGTTCATCTTCATTAACATCAGTTTCATTACATCGCTCTTTTGCAAAAAGCGTATCTTCTTTTCCTCTTTCTCATACTTGGCATTCTCAAACGGATTACAGCGGATAATTCTCTTGCTGACCGCACGGAACATTAGTCGGCTCAGCCAGCAGAGGTTGCTGTTGACGGTAGATGCTTTCAGTCCACGCTTTTTGAGAAAGAAGCGGTATTCCTCGAACAAGTCCTCTGTAATGGCTCCGATGGGTATATCCTGCACTCCTTTGTTTTCGACAAATTCACGGAGATTTCTGTCAGAATAGAACAGATTCAGATAAGTTCCCTCTGCCCTTGACTTGCCTACGCTCTCCTTGACGGATTGCAATTCTGCCTTACTCATGGCAAGGAGCGTTGTCGGATTAGTGGCAATGCCTTGTAAGCGGTTCTTGATAAGTTCCACACTTACCACTCCATCCATTACAAGAATGTCCCGATAGGTCTTTTCCACCAAATCTCTGAACTCAATGATTCTTTGGTTTGTTTTCTTGTTGGTTGTCAACCCCTGCTTGGTGTTCCACTCGGCAGGATGGCACTCTTCGCCTGTGGTAATGGCTGTGTTCTTTCCGTCTATGGTGATACGGCAGAGAATGGCGGTATTGCCGTCTGCCTTTGTCTTCTGTCTGTTGATATAGAACAGTATCTTGAATGTACTTCTCATTGTCTTGGTGGTTTTGAATAATGAATAATGATAAGATAGAAAAAATAGGAATTAGATTATTAACTGCATATCTTCAGTGAAAGAAAGGAAACGATCAAATTCCTCAAAGAGTTTCTGTGGGGTTACCTTTGCATAACACTCGGTCATGCTCACGTTGGAATGCCCCAGCATCTTACTAACGGTCTCAATGGGTACACCCTGTTCAAGCGTGATGAGCGTGGCAAATGTGTGCCTTGCCGTATGTGTGGTAAAAGGAAACGAGATGCCTGCACGAAGCCGCAAGGCTTTCAAATAAGATTGGTAAGTAGCATATCCCATGAAAGGGAGCAATGTTTCCCTTTCATCGCTGTGGAGCTTCTCCATCAGCCGTATGGCTTCGGGCAGCAGTTTGACACGACAAGGCACACCTGTTTTTTGGCGGTTGAACTTCAGCCAAAGGCTACCCTCGTCATCACGCACAAGATGGGACTTGTCCAGTTCCATCAAATCACAATATGCAGCACCCGTATAACAGGCAAAGAGGAAAATATCCCTCGCCGTTTCCATTTCCTCCTCCAAGTCCTCAAAGTGGAGAGTCTTTAACTTCTCAAATGCCCCTCTGTCAAGTGCTTTGGGGAGTTTCTTGTTACCCTTGCTGATTTTGACTTTGTCGAAAAGCAGGATGTCTGCCACCCCCTCACGGTAAGCCAGCCTGCATACCGTTTTCAAATGGGTGGCGACATTGTAGAATGAGCTTTCCTGAAATCCACACTCTCCCAAGAAGTACTGCTGAAACTCATGGATGAAGTTCTCTGTCAGTTGTGAGAGGGCTAAGTCAGAAACCTTATACTTCTTTTGGATGAACTCCTGCAAGTGGATTCTCGTGGAGTGATAGCTTGCCATTGACTCTTTTCTGATGTCTACACCGACATGACTTTCTTTCTCCTTTATGAGCATATCAAGCCTTTCGATGAGCATGCACCGTGTCTGCACACTGCCTTGAAACTGTTCCTTCACATCGGTTGCGTCAAATGGGCAACCTCTTGCAAGCAAAGACTGATAGGCTGACTGAATGGACAGCAGCAAGTTCTCCAACCTGCCATTCACCTCCACCGCCTCACGACTTTTTCCGTCCATTCTGCTCTCACGGGGATTCCACAAGTCAGGATTGCAGGAGAGCTTGCAACTGAACTGGGCGATAGAATGTCCGATGGTAATGCGTCCCATAATCGGAGCTTTTCCAGACTTGTCAAGACCGCTCTTTTTAAGGTAGAGCAACACCTTCATTTTCTCTGTATTCATACGCTTTGATGTTTTGTGGCAAAATTACCAAAATCAAAGCGTTCCTCACTTATGCAGAAGACTGCCGACTGAAGCAACAGCCACACGAGCGAAAATAATTCAGTTACCGAACATTACTCCATCGTTACCTATGACTAAATCGGGTAACGCTCTGGTAACTGAACTTCTGCTTAAATCTGCATATTATAACTCTTTTTGAAAAGAGCACTTCTATGCAAATTATTCCGTTTCCTGCTCATTATCAGTCTGTTTACACCAACTTCGATATTTCTTCATTTTCGTTGATTAGTTGCGGCATGATGTCATAGTTATTGCGGCGCAAAGTCATGGATATGGCAACTATAACTCATGGTTATTGCACCGAAATCTTATTTTTCTCACCCAAAAATCTCATTCTTGCTTCCTCCTTGCCTATTGATTTTTTCTAGATTACCAAATAAGAAGTGCCATTTTAAGGCCATTATTTGGTAAATAATCAGGACATTTATCAGGATGGCATTCGCTGCGTAAACACGATAAATCAGTGCAGTTTCATCCTCTTTCCAAAACATTGGTGTTTGTCGTGTCACCAACGGTCAGACAGGTTATTATTAATAAAATTCAGTATTTATACAATCCATATCTTATTTTTTTCGTACTTTTGTCACCTATTATATACACATCGAAACACAACAGAACGTTAATTTAGGATATCTTATGGAATACAATTTCAGAGAAATTGAGAAAAAGTGGCAACAACAATGGGTGAAAAACAAAACCTATCACGTTGTGGAAGATGCCCAAAAGAAGAAATTTTATGTGCTTAACATGTTCCCCTACCCATCTGGAGCGGGCCTTCATGTAGGCCATCCTTTGGGCTATATTGCCAGCGATATCTATGCGCGATACAAGCGACAGAATGGATTCAACGTTCTCAACCCCATGGGATACGATGCCTATGGACTGCCAGCCGAGCAGTATGCCATACAAACGGGGCAACATCCCTCCATCACTACCGAGGCAAACATCAAGCACTATCGCGAGCAGTTGGACAAAATTGGATTTTCGTTCGATTGGGATCGTGAGATCAGAACCTGCGACCCGGCATATTACAAGTGGACACAATGGGCGTTCATCAAAATGTTTCAATCGTATTATGACAACGATTTGCAGAAAGCACAGCCTATCACAACGCTCGTACAGCATTTTGAAACCAAAGGTACTGACGGTTTGAACGCCGCTCAGAGCGAAGAACTGCAGTTCACAGCCGATGAATGGAAAGCCATGACTGAGCTTCAACAGCAGCAAACGCTCATGAACTACCGCATTGCTTACCTGGGCGAAACGATGGTAAATTGGTGTGCCGGACTGGGCACTGTGCTGGCCAACGATGAGGTGGTAGATGGCGTGAGCGAGCGAGGTGGCTACCCCGTGGTGCAAAAGAAAATGAAACAGTGGTGCTTGCGCGTGTCTGCGTATGCGCAACGCTTGCTCGACGGACTGGAAAAAGTAAACTGGACGGAGTCGCTGAAAGAAACACAACGCAACTGGATTGGACGCTCGCAAGGAACCGAAGTGCAGTTTAAAGTGGCCAACCACGATGAGCTGTCTTTGACGGTGTTCACCACCCGCGCCGATACCATGTTCGGTGTTACGTTCATGGTGCTGGCTCCAGAGAGCGAATACGTCAGCCAAGTGACCACTCCCGAGCAGGCAACAGCCGTTGAAGAATATGTAGATGCGACGAAAAAACGTACTGAACGGGAACGCATCGCCGATAGAAAAGTAACCGGAGTGTTCACCGGAAGCTACGCCGTGAACCCATTGACGGGCGAAAATATCCCTATCTGGGTGAGCGACTATGTACTGGCAGGCTACGGAACAGGGGCCATCATGGCCGTTCCGGCACACGACAGTCGCGACTATGCCTTTGCCAAGCATTTCAATCTGCCCATCATTCCGCTGATTGAAGGAGCTGACGTGAGTGAAGAGAGCTACGATGCGAAAGAGGGAATCATGACTAACAGTCCGGTGGAAGGAAAACAAACAGCGTTGAGCCTCAATGGATTGACGGTGAAAGAGGCCATCGCCGCCACCCGAAAATATGTGGTTGAACAGGGTATCGGACGCGTTCGGGTGAACTATCGCCTGCGCGATGCCATCTTCTCTCGTCAGCGCTATTGGGGCGAACCCTTCCCAGTATATTATCAAGACGGCATGCCTCACATGATTCCCGAAGAATGCTTGCCGCTCGAATTGCCTGAGATTGATAAGTATGAGCCTACCGAGACAGGCGAACCGCCATTGGGTAGAGCCAAAAAATGGGCCTGGGATGTGGAACAAAACAAGGTGGTAGACAAATCGCTTGTCAACAATTCTACCATATTCCCGTTGGAACTAAACACCATGCCAGGCTTCGCTGGCAGCTCGGCTTATTATCTTCGTTACATGGATCCACACAACGATGAAGCATTGGTGGATAAAAAGGTAGCTGCTTATTGGCAGAATGTAGATCTTTATGTGGGTGGAACAGAACACGCAACGGGCCACTTGATTTATTCAAGATTTTGGAATAAGTTCTTACACGATTATGGTTATTCCTTCAAAGAAGAACCTTTTGAGAAGTTGGTGAACCAAGGAATGATACAAGGACGCAGCAACTTTGTTTATCGTATCAACAACGATGACCATTCAGCAGCGCCTGTTTTCGTATCAGTGGGATTGAAAGAACAATACGAAACCACTCCCATTCATGTGGATGTGAATATGGTTCACGGCGACGTGTTGGACATAGAGGCCTTCAAAGCGTGGCGACCAGAATACAAACAGGCTGAATTTATCTTGGAAGGAGATAAATATGTGTGCGGCTGGGCCATCGAGAAGATGTCGAAATCAATGTACAACGTTGTCAATCCTGATATGATAGTAGAACAGTATGGTGCCGACACGCTGCGCTTGTACGAAATGTTCCTTGGCCCGGTAGAGGCCAGCAAGCCATGGGATACCAACGGTATTGACGGTTGTCACCGATTCCTGAAAAAGCTGTGGGGACTGGTGTATGAATACAGAACTGACCAATTCTTGCCCAACGACGACGCTCCAACCCCTGAACAACTTAAGTCTGTGCACAAACTCATCAAGAAAGTAACGGGCGACATCGAACAGTTTTCGTATAATACGGCCATCTCTGCCTTCATGATTTGCATCAACGAACTGGCACAAAGCAAGTGCACCAACAAGGAACTGCTCAAGGATGTCATCAAACTATTGTCACCCTTTGCGCCACACATCAGTGAAGAGCTGTGGCATGTGTTGGGTGGAGAGGGTTCTGTTTGCGATGCCCAATGGCCTGTATGCAATGAGGAATATCTCAAAGAAAGCGATGTACAGATGACGGTATCGTTCAACGGAAAGGCTCGTTTCCAGATGGTGTTCGGCATAGACGACAGTCGTGAAGCCATCGAAGAAAAGGTGCTTGCCGACGAGCGCACCCAAAAATACATCGCAGACAAAACAATTATAAAAACTATCATCGTTCCAAAAAAAATCATTAATATCGTACTAAAATGATTAAAAACAAGGAATTTATCTTATCTGAAGTAAAAGATTATGTGTTCATCACGTTAGGCCTGTTGCTTTACAGCACTGCCTTCACCATCTTCCTGATGCCCTACGAAATTGTAACCGGTGGGGTAACCGGTATGTCGGCCATCATTTATTATGCCACTGGCTTTAAGCTGGAGAACACATACATGATTATCAACATTTCATTGTTAATCGTAGCCCTGAAGATTTTGGGCTTCCGATTCATGATGAAAACCATCTATGCCATCTTTGCCCTATACTTTATGTTAATGTTTGCACAAAGTCTAATGCCTTTGGATGCTAACGGAAACTTTATCAAGGTATTGGGCGAGGGACAAGACTTCATGTCAATGGTCATTGGATGCTGTATCACTGGTTCATCATTGGCAGTGGTGTTTCTCAACAATGGCAGTACAGGCGGGTCGGATATCATTGCTGCTTGTGTCAACAAATACAAGGATATGTCCTTAGGACAGGTACTAATATTGGTAGATATCTTTATAGTCAGCAGTTGTTTCTTCTTCCCACAGTTTGGCGAAATGGCTGAACGAGCCCACAAAGTGGTATTTGGTTACTGTACCATCATCATCGAATGTTTCATGCTCGACTTTGTGTTTGCTCGTCAACGGCAATCGGTTCAGTTTATGATTTATTCGAGAAAACATGAAGAAATCGCTGAAATTCTGTCCAAAGAAACCGACCATGGACTGACTATTCTTGATGGTCACGGCTGGTATACCGGACAAGAAATCAAGGTAATTTGTTTGTTAGCCCGTAAAAGTGAAAGTCAATTAATCTTCCGACTCATCAAGATGACCGACCCAAATGCCTTTGTTAGTCAGAGTTCTGTCATCGGTGTGTACGGCGAGGGATTTGATCAAATCAAGGTAAAAGTAAAGAAAAAACATGAAAATAGTCTTCGCAACAAACAACAAGAACAAGCTTCAGGAAATTCGTGACATACTGGGAGAACGGTTTGAAATAGTGTCTTTGCAAGATATTGGTTGTCATGAGGATATTCCAGAGACAGGAGATACCTTGCAAGAGAATGCCTTACAAAAGGCCATGTATGTGGCAGAACACTATGGGTTGGACTGTTTTGCCGATGATACGGGGCTCGAAGTGGAGGCTCTTCATGGTGCACCCGGTGTTCACAGTGCACGTTATGCCGAAGGAACCGACCATGATAGCGAGGCAAACATGCAGAAACTTTTGCACGAATTACAGGATAAAGAAAACAGAAAGGCTCATTTTCGCACTGTCATTGCCTTGCTGCAACATCCCAAAAATCAACAAGAAAAAAATGTAGATAATGCTTGTGCAGCACCTGAAATACATTATTTTGAAGGACGTGTGGATGGCTTAATCGCAGAAGAAAAGCGTGGTGATGCTGGTTTTGGTTATGATCCGCTGTTCATTCCCAACGGATATAACCAGAGTTTTGCCGAACTTGGCGAGGATATAAAGAACCACATTTCACATCGTGCACTGGCAGTTGAAAAATTAGCAGCCTATCTTAACGAAGATATAGCACAATCTGTCTAACTGAATGGCGCAATGAAAACAACGATAGTATCTATCCTTTTACTCATCATGGGTTGCTTGCAAGGCTTGTCCCAAATAGGTTCTTGGAAAGTATATCCTTCCTATCACGACATAACGGACGTGCAACCGGCAGGTAACATCGTATATGTGTTGGCATCGGGTGGATTGTTTTGCTATGATAAGGATGACAACAGCATACAAACTTTTGATAAGAAAACAGGCTTGAATGATGTTGAAATCAGCCACATCGCTTATAGTTCTGCGGCAAAAAGATTGATCATTGTCTACAAAAACAACAACATTGACTTACTAGATAGTAAGGGAAATGTAACCAATATCGCTGACTATTATAAAAAATCGCTGACAGAAGACAAAACCATTCACAGCATTTATGTCAATGGAAGCTATGCTTATTTGTCCACAGGATTTGGTATTGTCAAGCTAAATGTGAGTGATGCCGAGATTAGTGATACTTATTTTCTGGGCTTTCGCGTAGATTGGACACTTATACAGCAAAACAAAATCATTGCAGCATCAATGACCCATGGAAAATATGCTGCTGATTTGTCTTCTAATTTACTTGACAAAAAGAATTGGAAAAGAATAGGAAACTATACTGAAAACAACAAAGAAGTAGACAAAGAACTATGGAATAAAATGGAAAGCATGCGTCCGGAAGGTCCAAAATACAACCATTTTTATTTCCTAAAGTTTATCAATAACCGCCTTTACACTGCGGGAGGAGGCTTTGAATCGGAAGGTGTTAGCCTCTCACATCCAGGCATTATCCAAGTACTTGAGGATGGTCAATGGCACATCTATCAAGATGATATCCAAAAAACAACAGGTTATTCATATTCAGAAATCAACTGTTTGGCTATCGACCCTAAAGATGCAAACCATGTATTTGCAGGAGGTAGAACCGGACTTTACGAATTTCAAAACGGAAAACTCACCAAATACTACAATAAAGACAACAGTATTCTGATGCCAGCAGTTGATAAAGGAAAAGAACTGGATAATGAATATGTTCTCATCAACGGTCTGCTGTTCGATGAAGAGCGCCATCTTTGGATATTAAACAACCAAACCAAGGGACAAAGCATCATCGAATTACTGCCAGATGGAACCATGAAATCACACCATCAACCATCGCTGATGAGAAATGGAGTGAGCCCCAGTTTACTCTATCATCCCATGTTTGACAGTCGAGGTTTATTATGGTTCGGCAACGGGAACTACAAGTTTCCGGCACTGTTTTGTTATGATAGGAAGACTGAAACGCTGCACACGATAACCAATTTCATCAACCAAGATGGAAACAGTCTAAAAACAACAGCTGTAAAATATATCGCTGAAGATATGGAGAACAATCTTTGGATTGGTACAAATACAGGAGTATTGCTGCTTGAAGCCTCAAAGATCAATCAACTTCCCGATGTTACTTTCACACAAATAAAGATTCCTCGCAACGACGGAACTAACTTAGCCGACTATTTATTGGCAGGAGTAGACATCACCTGCATTGCAGTTGACAAGAGTAACCGCAAATGGTTTGGTACAGGAAGTAATGGAGTATATCTCATCAGTGCTGATAACAACCAGCAAATTCATCATTTTACCATAGCAAACAGCGTATTACCTTCTAACCATATAGAAAGCATTGCCATCAATAATCAAACAGGAGAAGTGTTTTTTGGGACAGACAAAGGACTTTGTTCTTTCCAAAGTGACGCTACCGAGGCTGTGGAATCGATGAACAAAGACGTTACTTATGCATACCCAAATCCGGTAGAACCCTCTTACAATGGCCCTATAACGGTTGTTGGACTCAGTTATCAAGCCGACATCAAAATAGTAACTGTCAATGGCACCTTAGTGACTAAAGGCAAAAGTAATGGCGGAACTTTCGTGTGGGATGGCAATGATATGAACGGAAACCCGGTGGCATCGGGCATCTATATGGTACAAACTGCCGACCAAACAGGAAACAAAGGAACTGTATGCAAAATCGCTATCGTCAGATAAGTCTGCTCTTTCTGGCTTTCCTATTGTTGGTGCTCTTCCTATTTGGCTATACACCCACAAACGATGGAGATGGCTATATTGAATACGCCAGGATGTGCATCGACTACGAAGAACCCTATCCTTGTGCGTCTACCATCAATGGACAACCCTTTATTTGGAACATTGGACAGATTAATTTAGTGGCTCTCTCGCTGTATCTATTCCATTCTGTATATCCCATCTTAGTGTTGATGTGCTTCCTCAAAGCCGCTTCAGCCTACTTAATAGCACGCATAGCACAAAAAACATGCAACGACCAGATAGGACTCATTGCCCTACTATTATATGTGTGCTATCCCAATAATTGGGGACAAAGCACGACAATACTCTCCGAAATACCATCCATCACACTCTTGTTAGGGGCGGTTTTCATCATTCTACACACCTCCCGTGTGCGAAATCTCTTCATAGCAGGCATGTTAATGGCTGTAGCCAATTGGTTTCGTCCCATCAGTTTGGTATTTATGGGTACGTTTCTTCTCTATTTTCTATTCTTTAAAAACAAACAATGGTTACGTTCTTTCAGTTCCCTGCTGGCTGGATATGCCTTGTTCATCCTCGTAGTTGGCACCACTTGCTGGCTGCGTACGGGCTATTTCTTGTACCAAAGTGAAACTTTGTGGTTCAACATGGCGGCAGCAACATATGAAACCAGCGTAGAACCTCATTACAATGCCGAGGCTTATCCCAAAGGAACCATCAGGTATATTGACCACATGAAGGATAAAACGGCGATAGAATGCAACCAAATATGGAAACAAAGATGTTTGGAATGGCTCAAGGATAACAAAGCAAACTATTTGAGTAAAATACCTGGAAGATTGGTTTACATGTACATGAACGACATGGATAACATACCTGCTTTTATGCATGATAAATCAAAAGTCCAAAACAATTACGTCACACTTCCCTATCGAACGCTACTATACAACCTTCAAAATCTATCCTCCATACAGTGGGCTGGACTGCTCAACATGATTTATTACGCATTCCTCCTAATGACCTTTGCCTTTTCCCTCCACGTTTTACAATCAGAAAAAAAGTACGACACCTTATTTCTTTTATGTTGTATCGTCATAGGAGGTTCATTAGCTTTGGTCTTGGCAGTACACGGAGAAACTCGATTTAAGGCTCCTTTCATGCCTTTTATCTTCATGGGTGCGGCGGTTAGCATCTATGAATTCATTCACAAGCGACGAGTTTTCTAATACATACCGTTTCTCTTTCATGGCTTAGTTGTCCACATCCTATTTATATATTCTTTTTATTTATTTATTAAAAGAAAAAAGTTAGCTATCTTTTCCATAATATATTAAAGTATCAAATGATGTGAATAAGTTGATAAATTTCTTGGCCAAATAATTGTGGAAATTGATGTATAATTTCATCATAAGTGTGTGGATATGCACCAACTTTTATGTTGTTTACTTACTAAGTGAATAAACAGGCAGTTTTTCAATATTTATAAACAGAATTATGCACAATTGTAACTATTCAGCGGTAGTAATAATAGTCCGGTTCAGCCTTATTCCTCAGTATGATTTTTCTTGAAAATCATCTAAAAAAGAGCCGTATTCTCTTGCGTATTTCAGATATTTTCTGTACTTTCATACCCATGAAAGAGCAAGTTACGGATATCTCTAAAGTACTGCAGAACATGGCAGAAGAAATGCGATTGATGCGTGAAACCATCAATCAACAGTATGTTGAAATTGCTATATTAAACCGTAACATCGAGTTGTTGAATAACCAACATCGTAAAAAGAACGAGGAAATAGCCCAATTGAAAAATAGCTTGTAGTGTATCTCAGCGTTGTTCAATTTCTTCCTTATGGGCGCATTGCCAATTTCTTGCATGACGTTCTCGGTCTGTTACCCAACTAATAGATAAATAAAAATAATTGTTAAGAAAAAAAATAACTAAATATGATAATGCCCATTCCGCATAGAATAAGCTGGATTGATAGTGTACGAGGATTTTGTATGATAGCAATTCTGTATTTTCATACTGAAATATATTATACTAACACCACCATCATTCCTTACAGTATGTATGTGGTAAACGCACTCGTTATGTTTTTCTTCATATCTGGATTTTTATTTTATAAAGAAAACAACTTTCATATTAAAAAGAAAATAAAGTCTATCTTTCGTTCACTCATCAAGCCTTATTTTATATTCACTGCTATCATTTCTATTCCAAAAACAATGGTTCATGGAGAAAATATAGAGATGATCAATATCATCAAACAAATTTTATTAGGTCATGCATCGTGGTTCATAGCTGCACTAATTATTGCCGAATTTATTTTTTCTATTATTTTATATGTTAGCAAAGAAAAAACAAGTATTATCATAGTTAGTAGCTGTATCTTGTTTTGCATAGGCTTATCGTTCAACCACACCGACTTATTAATACCCTGGCATGCACATATCGCTGCCTTATCTGTTTTGTTTATTGCATCAGGTTATCTGTATCATCGTTTTAATCATTTATTTTGTCACTATACCAACTCCTTTACTTTTGTATTGGCACTCGTTGTGTTAGTTATTTGCAAGATAATAGAAAACTACTATGAATTAAATATGATCATATATGTTTTGAATATAGATAATGTCTTTATATTTTTAATAGATACATTTCTATCTATTTACATCATTATTTATTTAGCAAAAAAATTGCCACAATTTCATTTTATACAATATGTAGGCAGGCACTGCATAGTATTTTATTTTTTATGTGGTGGCATACCACTACTGACAAGCAAAGTATTCAATGCCATTTCCTTAGGCTATTCTTCAAACTACCTTCAACTTTTACCTGTATTCTTTTGTGTACTTGTCATTACAACTTTTATAACTTGGATTATATATAAGTACATCAAAATAGTCTAGTTACTTTTTAATGTTGTCCACATCCTATTTATATATTCTTTTTATTTATTTTTTAAAAGAAAGAAATATGAAGAGAGATGATGTACGGTGGATATGTTGATAACTATACATCGATTTATTTGCTTTTTTCGTTATTACGCTCTTATGTTGGTTTTTACACACTTCAACGGCATATCTTTCTATTCTTAATCAATTTGTTAGCTATCTTTTCCACAATATAGTGAAGTATCGAATGATATGAATAAGTTGATAAATTTCTTGGCCGAATAATTGTGGAAATTGATGTATAACTTCGTCATAAGTGTGTGGATATGCACCAACTTTTATGTTGTTTACTTACTAAGTGGATAAACAGGCAGTTATTCAACATTTATAAACAGAGTTATGCACAATGATTGTGTATAAGTGTTTGTATGTTTCGTTTGAAGCAAATAAATAAGGCAACGACACAAATCGTTGCCTTATTTAAGTTCATCAAATGCTGTTTTATTCAGCTTGAGGAGTGAAATCTTCTTTTCCTACACCGCATAATGGGCATACCCAATCATCTGGGAGATCTTCAAATGCTGTTCCGGGAGCGATGCCTCCATCAGGATCGCCTTCTGCTGGGTCATAAACATAACCGCAAGTTTCACATACATACTTTTTCATAATCTTGTTTTTTAATAAGTGAATGAATTAATTTTAGTTTCTGTTATTATGTATAACTTCATCAAGTTTATTGATGATTTGTTCTGGTTTTATTTCATTTAAGCAAGCATAGTCATTCCTCCAGCACGGTTTATTGCCATAAATGGAACACGGGCGACACGTTAAGTCGGTCTGAACTGCAAGGTCTGCGCTTTGATTCCACCCCATAAATCCCGCAAAGGGATGTGTGGCACCCCAAATGCTGATGACGGGTGTGTTAACCAATGATGCCAGATGCATGTTGGCACTGTCCATACTAATCATCACATCCAAGTGGTACATCAAAAGCAGTTCTTCCTGCAACGTGTTTAATAGCGTTGGTACACTGACACATCTTTCATATTTTTTTGCCCACAAAGATAGCTGCTCCTTTTCTTCTTTTCTGCCCCCAAATAGGAAAATTCGTGTATTTTCGTACTTGGTTTGTATCATCTCAATTGTTTTTTCCATTTTTTCCAATGGATAAACTTTACCCTTGTGTGCCGCAAAAGGCGCTATGCCAATCCACCGTTCTTCCTTGTTTTTCGCTTCGATACCATTTGGTAAGTCAGGCATGGTACCGTCTTGACGTGGAAAGATGGATGTAAAATCTATCTCAATAGGGTAACCTAATTTTGCTAATACATCCGCATAGTTTTGGAAAGACGTTTGTAGCGGCGTCAATACCTTATTCCCTTTAGCGGTTAGCCTACGTCTGTCGGCCCGATGCTTGTCAATATGAGCCACTTTGAACCTGTCTAACGAAAATCTGGTGCGTAGATATTTCGAGCGCAGGTTGTCATGAAAATCAGCTATGGCGGTGAATCGTTTGGCCGTCAGTCTGCGGTAAAGTTTATTCAGTCCGCGCAGATTCTTATATTCATTGTTCAGGTCGGCAGACATGAAATCCACGTTTGGTGCCAATTTGTCAAAGAAATTCGCTGCAAAGGGTCGGCTCAACACGCTGATGCGAATGTTGGGATATTGTTTTGCCAACGAGTACACTACCGGAACCGTCATGGCTACGTCACCCATAGCCGAGAACCGTATGATGAGCAGATGTTCGGTCTTCATTTATTTTTTGTAGAGAACCGGGTTGGTCGACGGATCATTGTACATCTTCATTTGTCGGTACACTTTCATGTATTTTCGTCCCTCTTGGATGTCTTCCAGCAGCTGATCAATGGCTGTTCCCAAGTCTTTTTGTTGTTCCAGCAGGACATTTAGCTTGGCCGTACATGTATCTTTGTGCTCTTTTGAAGCATCTTGTCGTTCGACTTGCTCGCGCATGTGATAAATCTTCAGTGCCAGTATGGACAGTCTATCTATTGCCCATGCCGGACTTTCGGTGTTGATGCGTGCGTCGGGCAGCACTTTCACCTCACTGTATTTCTGCCTGAAATAGCTGTCTATCTGTTCAACAAGATCAGTACGGTCTTGATTCGATCGGTCAATGCGGCGCTTCAAGGCCAACGCTTCCATTGGATCAATGTGCGGGTCTCTGATGATATCTTCAAAATGCCATTGAACAGTGTCAATCCAGCACTTCAGATACAACCGGTTTTCGATGGTTCCTTCGTCGTAGGGATTATTGATTGGTGTGTCAATATCATCATGGACGTGATAATCATCAATAGCTCGTTGAAAGATTTTGTTACATTGTTCACTAAATGACATGTTGCGTTTTCTTTTGGTTACTTATGCAAATATAAATAATAAAAGGTAATGGTCAAAACAAAATCAAGGTTTTTTAGTACATTGTAACAAAGTATGCGTTGTTTAATTTGATTTTTATCGTTTTAGACGTTCTTGTCTTTCCACTGTTTTGACAAATCAAAATAAATATTGAAAGGAGTGTGAATTTTCTTGACAAGCAACCCTTTTATTTTGGGCGTATTTGTAAATAACTCTTCATCCGTTTGCAAATACGCCAAATATAGGTTGTTTTTGTATATGATTGACACATAATAAAATACAGCTTTCAACCATAGTTAGACCACTTCATTTTTGCTTTTTTCAGGGTAAACGCATTGCTTTTAGGCTTCAATATGCATGCTTTTGGTGTGTTAAGCCTTGTAAATTGACCGGCAAAGTCGTATATATTGAACCTTAAACGCATTGCTGTTGCCTTAAAATTTAATTTTTCTTGCTTCATGATAGCTTGTTTGCTCCCTCCTTGCCTAGTGAATTTTTCCAGAATGAAAGTTTTGAAGTGCTGTTTTAGGAGCATTATTTGGTTAAAAAATTCTACATTTTTTCAGCTAAAGATGCAGTTCATCCTGTGGCACAATGCCGTAGTGTTTTAAATCATTACGCACTTACCTATTTATTAATGTTTTTTTTCTTTTTTGAAGAAAGCATCTATTATAACTCTATAAATTACAGCTATTTTCAAAAAAACAAGCATTAAAATTGCACAATATATGGTATAATGTGCAATATGAGGTACTTTTTTCGATAAAACATTTGTAGATGTGAATAAAAATTTGTTCCTTTGCATCCGTATTTTTGATAATGAATCACTTATAAACATTTTAAAAAAGTTACAATTATGTCAGAAATTGAAAGCAAAGTAAAGGCTATTATCGTAGATAAGTTGGGTGTTGATGAGGCAGAAGTAAAGCCAGAAGCAAGTTTCACCAATGATCTGGGTGCCGATTCATTGGACACTGTAGAGCTGATCATGGAATTCGAGAAAGAATTCGGCATCTCTATTCCAGACGATAAAGCTGAGAAGATTGCAACGGTAGGTGATGCCATTTCTTATATAGAAGAAAATGCAAAATAATTAAAAGCAAACGATTTGGGTTGAGCTGGGAGATTTCTTTCAGCTCAATTTCAATTTGCTTTTAATCAATTTTTTTTATTCAATCAATGGAATTAAAAAGAGTAGTAGTAACAGGACTTGGTGCCGTGACACCTATTGGCAATACGCCTGAAGAAACATGGAAAAGCATGTTGGCAGGTAAGAGTGGTGCTGCTCCTATTACATTATTTGATACTTCCAACTTCAAGACACAGTTTGCTTGTGAGGTAAAAGACCTGAACATCAACGACTATATTGATAGAAAGGCCGTACGCAAGCTGGATCGCTACACGCAGTTGGCCATGATTTCGGCCATGCAGGGTGTAAAAGATGCTGGACTTGACTTGGAAAAAGAAGACAAAAACCGTATCGGTGTTATCTATGGTGTGGGTATCGGGGGTATTAAAACCTTCGAAGAAGAGGTTTCGTATTATGCCTTGAATAAGGAAAACGGACCTAAATTCAGCCCATTCTTCATTCCTAAGATGATTGCCGACATCGCTTCCGGACAGATTTCCATTCACTTTGGATTTCATGGTCCCAACTATACCACAACCAGTGCGTGTGCTTCTTCGAGCACAGCCTTGTCAGATGCATTCAATCTCATTCGTTTGGGCAAGGCGAACATCATCGTTTCAGGTGGTGCCGAGGCAGCCATTACGGCCAGTGGTGTGGGTGGATTCAATGCCATGCATGCGTTGTCAACCCGTAATGACGACCCTGAACATGCTTCACGGCCGTTCAGCGCCAGTCGTGACGGTTTCGTCATGGGCGAGGGAGCAGGTTGTTTGATTCTTGAAGAGTTGGAACATGCCAAGGCGCGCGGTGCCAAAATCTATGCCGAAATGATTGGTGAAGGTGCCAGTGGCGACGCTTATCACATCACGGCCAGCCACCCGGAAGGTCTTGGTGCTAAGCTGGTGATGACCGCAGCATTAGAAGATGCCGGTCTGAAGCCAGAAGATGTTGATTACATCAATGTGCATGGTACTTCTACACCTGTTGGAGATATCTCTGAGGTTAAAGCCATCAAGGATGTGTTTGGTGACCATGCCTACAAGTTGAATATCAGTTCTACCAAGAGTATGACCGGCCACTTGCTGGGTGCAGCAGGTACTGTAGAGGCTATGGCCTGTGTGTTGGCCGTTCGGGACGGCATCATTCCTCCCACTATCAATCATGAGGAGGATGACAAAGACCCTGAAATTGATTACGAACTGAACTATACGTTCAACCAAGCTCAGAAGCGTGAGGTGCGTGTAGCATTGAGTAATACGTTCGGGTTTGGTGGACATAACGCTTGCGTAGTATTCAAGAAATATGCTGAGTAATATTCTCGATCGGATAAAGCTCCCCTTCCGTCGTGAAAGGGAGCTTTATTCGTCTTTATGCCGTATCATCGGTTTCTATCCACACGATATCAGTTATTACAAATTGGCCTTGATGCATAAGAGCGTCATGCGTCGCAATGCCAAGGGCAAACCCGTGAATAACGAGCGTTTGGAGTTTCTCGGTGATGCCATTCTCGATGCTACCGTAGGGCATATCGTGTACGAGCATTTTCCCGGTAAGCGTGAGGGATTTCTCACCAACACACGCAGTAAGCTGGTTCAACGCAGTACTTTGAACAAGTTGGCCAATGAGATGGGCATTTGCAAGCTTATCCTTAGTAGCGGACGCAACGCCTCGCATAACAGTTATATGGGCGGAAATGCGTTCGAAGCGCTTGTGGGTGCCATCTATCTGGATCGTGGTTACGATGCTTGTATGCGCTTCATGAAAGACCGTATCTTGAAGGAAATGCTCAACATTGATAAGGTGGCTTACAAGGAAGTGAATTTCAAGAGTAAGCTGATTGAATGGAGCCAGAAAAACAAAGTGAAGATTAACTTCAAGCTGTTGAATCAAGGGCAGGATAAAAACGGTAACCCGGTCTTTAAGTATGCAGCCGAATTGGAAGGAATTGAGGGGTGTTCTGGTGAGGGATTCAGCAAGAAAGAGAGTCAACAGCTGGCCAGTAAGCTTACGTTGGAACAACTGAAACGCAAGCCGCAGTTCATCGATGAGGTGTTTGCCGCCAAGACCAACCGCACCAAGATGGAAGAAGAGCCGGTTGTTATCGTGCCGGATACGCATCCACAGGATGATTTCATCGTGGTGAAGAGTGAAGACCTACCGGTACAAAAGCACGAATCACCCTTCCAGGAAGAGGTCTTTACCGATTCTCAAGAAGAGGTTCTTGAAGAGTCGCCTGTTATCTCCAACTTGGTAGATGAGATTGATGAGCTGCATTTAGACGATATCAGCGCCCAAAGAATGAGCGATGAGGAAATCATTGCCAAGGCCGAAGAAGAAGCCTTTTCGAATGAATAGCTACGTCAGCAGCGTGCATACAGATGCTCGCTGTCGGCGTATCTGTCGGCAGCGAGCATGTATCGTCCTTTTTAATTCATGTAGATAGGTATTTAAGTCAGTAGTGATGCGGTTGGTTCAGCTGCTGATTTGGCCGTTTTCTGGTCCTCATGGATGAGTTTGAGCAGGTGTTCTACCGCCTCTTCCGTAGGGATGTTTTTCTCCACACAGGTTTGTTTTCTGTACAAAGAAACCTTTCCCGGGCCGGCACCTACATAGCCATAATCGGCATCAGCCATCTCTCCAGGACCGTTGACAATGCATCCCATGATGCCTATCTTGAGGCCTTTCATCTCTTTTGTGGCGTCTTTAATGCGCGCAATGGTCTGTTGTAGATCGTATAAGGTGCGTCCACAGCCCGGACAACTAATGTATTCGGTTTTGCTCATGCGCAGTCTTCCTGCCTGTAAGATATTGAATGCCGTTTCTTCCAATACGCTATCAGACAGTTTTCCATCGTTCATGAGCCAGATACCATCTGTCAATCCGTCAATCATCAATGCTCCCATGTCGGCCGACGCGTCCAGTTGGAAGTCGCTTTTCTCATCATGACGGTACATTTGAGCGAAGACTACGGGATTGTATACACCGTTGTTCATCATCTCGTGAACCAATGCTCGTTGGTCTCCTACCCTGTTTTGATGGTTGCTCATGCACACCACAACAATCTCGGGATGGGCTTTTAGGCACGCAACATATTCCTCTGTAGGCGTTCCGAACTGCAAAACAAGGAACTTGATGTCCGACTTCATGCTACCAATGAATGGCATAGCCATGGCTGGAAAGATGGGATAGGTATGTTTTTCGCCATGATATTCGCTGTAATCAACGATATATTTCCGGTCTTCTGCATATTTAGGAACTTGGTTTCCCACGTAAATGTAGTCGGCCTTGCAGCCTTCATTCGAAGTAATGACAATGGGTACGTTGCTTCCACCGATGTTGCCAATTGCACGTGTTTTACGCCTTTCAGGGCGAAGATAGTTGAAATGTTTGTTGGGTTCTGCTGGAATTATCAGGTGTCCGGCACGCTTTGCGACGTAATCTACCAAGTATTTGGCCACAGGTATCTCACATTCGGGTTCTTCGGAAAGCGATACACGGATGGTGTCTCCGATGCCATCTGCCAATAAAGCACCGATTCCCACCGCGCTTTTGATGCGTCCGTCCTCGCCTTCTCCAGCTTCTGTCACGCCAAGGTGTAAGGGATAGTGCATGTCTTCCTTGTCCATTGTGTCGACAAGCAAGCGCATTGATTGCACCATCACTACCGTATTGCTTGCCTTGATGGAAATGACGACGTCGTGAAATTGCTGCTTTTTGCAGATACGGAGAAACTCCATGCAACTTTCTACAATGCCTTCGGGCGTGTCACCGTATCGGTTTCGTATTCTATCCGATAGCGATCCGTGGTTTACCCCTATGCGAATGGCGGTGTGGTTGGCTTTACAAATATTGAGAAAAGGTACAAAGCGGTCTTCAATCTTTTTGAGTTCTCGCGCATATTCCTCGTCCGTGTACTCTAATTGTATGAACTTTCTGGCGGGATCTACATAATTTCCCGGGTTAATGCGTACCTTCTCGGTATGCTGTGCGGCCACGTCAGCCACGTTAGCATTAAAGTGTACGTCGGCTACCAATGGTGTGTCATACCCTTTGGCATGCAATCCGTCATGGATGTTCTTCAGGTTTTCAGCCTCTCTCCTACCCTGTGTGGTGAGTCGTACCAATTCTCCGCCAGCCTGAATGATGCGTTCTGCTTGCTCAATGCACGCCTCCGTGTCATTCGTGTCGGTTGTGGTCATCGATTGGATGCGTACCGGATTATCGCCACCCATATCGATATTACCTACATGTACTACGTTCGATTTACGGCGTTGATAATTAAAAAGATCTGTCATGAGTACACGTTTCTCTTAGTTAGTCTTGTATTCGTAATCTTTTATTTGTGCCAAATCAGCATTTGCTTTCGTGATTTTGGCACCCAATCCAGCTTTATGATCTTTGATTTTTTGCGCAATCGCTTCGTCTGTCAGTGCCAACATCTCCACCGCAAGGATAGCAGCGTTCATGGAAGCGTTAACTCCTACCGTGGCAACTGGAATGCCCGGTGGCATCTGTATGATGCTGAGCATGGCGTCTAAGCCATCCAGCATCCCTTTAATAGGAACGCCGATGACGGGCAATGTGGTGTTGGCGGCAATCACACCAGGCAGTGCAGCAGCCATTCCGGCAGCGGCTATAATTACTTTGATACCTCTGTTTGCGGCCTCTTTGGCAAACTCTTCAACGGCAGCAGGCGTGCGGTGAGCCGACAAAGCGTTTACTTCAAAGGGTATTTTTAGGTCGTTTAGAAACTTACATGCTTTCTCCATGACTGGGAGATCGCTTGTGCTACCCATGATGATGCTTACTAATGGTTTCATATTCATATTGTTTTAAGAGTTTGATTTCAAATCATTGAGATTATATAGAAGGCGGATATCAGACCCACAATGAATCCAACGTTCACCTGTGAAAGTGTGTGTTGCTTGAGAATGATGCGGCTCGACCCCACCAATCCTGCGAACAAGATGGCCAAACAGAGCCACCAAGTAGGATTGAAGTGAAACAACAAGGCAAACGACATCAATGCGCCTGTTACGCCACCGATGGCTGCCGAGTGGGTAGATATCTTCCACCAGACGTTGATGAGCGCACAGATAATCTGGATGGCGAGTGCCGTGATGAGGATACTGCTGATGAAATGTGGGATGTGATACAGGTTCATGATGTAGTAACATGCGAAGTAACACACAATCGAGATAATGTAAGGCACCATTCGTCGCTCCTTCATTCCCAGCTCGTGTAGTGTCCATCCCTGGTATTTTCGATATAGGTGTATCAACAAGGTTGGCAGCAATACAGTGAAAAGATACACCATCATGATGACAGTCAGCTTGTAATACCAAGGAACCAACCTGTTGAGATAACTCAACATGAATAGTGCTACCAACCCAAGCACGGGCAGATAGAAAGGTGTGAAGACGATGCTAATCGTCCGAGCGGCCAAAATAATGTTCTTTTCTTTCATATTGTGTCATCCGCAGGTTGTATCTTTGCGGATGGTTTTTTCTTCATGTTTTAGCGTCATTAATGACAAACGATGTGTCAATTATTCTTTCCTAAGCCGGGCAACCGATAACCCTAATTGTTCTCTGTACTTGGCTACGGTGCGTCGGGCTACGGGAAATCCCATCTTTTTCAGTTCCTTGGCCAGCGCCTCATCACTGAACGGCTTGCGTTTGTCCTCGTGGTCGATTATTTCTTTCAGTGTCAGTTTGATTTTCCGGGTAGAGAGTTCTTCCCCATCTTCGGTGGTATAGCTGTCGGTGAAGAAGAATCTGAGCGGGAAAGTGCCCCATTTCGTCTGTGCATACTTGATGTTGCTTACGCGCGAGATGGTAGAGATATCCAGTTCGGTCTTATCGGCAATGTCTTTCAGAATCATGGGTTTGAGGTCTGACTCGTCACCGTCGATGAAGAACTTACGCTGCCAGTCTATAATCGCTTTCATCGTTATGTACAGCGTATGTCGGCGTTGTTTGATGGCATCGATGAACCCTTGCGCCTTGTCTACTTTCTGTTTGGCGTACAACAGCGCTTCCTTTTCCTGCCGGTTCATATTCTCCTTGTTGTTTTTGTAGGTGTCTACCATGTCGGAAAACGATGGAGAGATGGTCAGTTGTGGAATTTTTCCTTGGTTCAGTGTGAACGAAATGTTGTTGTTATCATCCACGTCGATGATAAAGTCGGGCGTGATTTGCTGGACGTTCCTGCCCATGGTCTCGCCCATTGATGCGCCGGGTTTGGGATTGAGCTTACGTATTTCTTCTTGAACCGCTTGCAGTTGCAAGTCGGATAGTTTGAGGTTGGCCTGTATTTTGTCCCAATGTTTCTTGGTGAACGCGTCAAACTGGCGAGTCACTACTTGCTGCAAGATGTCTTTGAGTTTGCTCTCTGGACGCCTTTCCACCTGCAACAGCAGACACTCTTGCAGCGACCTGGCGCCGATGCCCGCAGGGTCGAACCCTTGCAGAATATACAACACCTCCTCTATTTGCGTGGGCGTGACGTCGATGTTGTGGTAAATGGCCAGTTCGTCACTAATCGATTCTATATCCTTTCGCAGGTAACCGTCATCGTCGAGCGAACCGATGAGGTATTCCATCACGTCTTTTTGCGTGTCCGTGAGGTTCTCCATCATCATCTGCTCTTTCAGTTTGTCGTAGAAAGATTTGGTGTCTCCGTAGACAATCTCCTCATAGTCGGCGTTGTCTTGCGGATGATAGGCTCCGTAAGCGTCAGGCATCTCGTCGTCCCTGCCGATGTTTTCCAGGGCTTTGTCCAATGCTTCTTCGCGCTCTTCGCGTTCAGTTCGCTCGGCAAAATCTTCCTCGCGTTCGTCCCGGCCATCCGTTTCATCCTCATAGCGTTCCTCCCCTTCGGCTTTCTCCAACGCCGGATTGTCATCCAATTCGGCGTTGACGCTCTCCTCCAGTTCGGTCAATGGCATCTCCAACAGCTTCACTTGCAACATTTGTTGCTGCGAGAGTCGCTGTACCTGCTGTTGTCGTTGCTCTTGAGTCTGTATGAGTTTGTTGGCCATTACTGTATATCCAATCTCTTCTGATGATGTTCGTGCGCGTTCTTCATGTACTGTTGACGCACATGCAAAAATACAAAAGATATTCTTATAATCCGCTTCTTTTGGGGGTAATTTTCCAAGATTGCGCTGCTGGCAGGTTCGCTTTCGGTTGGCGCACGCTAAGAAAGCGTCATTCATCAATCCTTAAAATAATCCTTGAGCTGTGCGGCCAGTGCGGCCAGGTGTTCCGGATTGGCGTTGCCATAACGCTGCCAAATGTCCTGACAGGGTACAAGCAGCGGATGAATCATCATGTCATCACGATTCAGGTATGGGTCACAGAACTTGAAAACCGTCATCACTTCCACGATTTTGCCTGGTTTCAGGCGCATCAATTTGGCCAGACTGACAATCTCGGGTGTTTCGGCTACCATGGTAATAGGTACGAGCCTGAAATACAAATCCAAGATGATGATGAGCATTATCGGTGTGAGTTCCGCGTCAGCCGCAAGCGGTTTAAAGTCGTGTTCAAATGATTCGTTCACCTCTACCCCATCGTAAAACGACGCAGCTTGTCCAAATCCCCGCATCTTTCTCAGCAACTTAACCCCACGAGCCAATTTGCTGGGGTGCTCGGCATACTCGTTCCACAGCTTTTCCAAGCGTGGCGTGTCCAGTCGTCTCAGCCGAAACATCTGCTCGTATAAGGTCTGTGGCGGTATGTGTAGCTCCAGGCAAAGGTCAACCATGGCGCGCGAATACAAAGCTTTCACGCCAATAGGCTTCTTCAGGTACAGTTGCATCAACAGCAACCAATAGTCGTCCGACCATTCATTGGGTATTGACATGATCATTCATTGTTTTGACAAAAAGAGCATGCGCAGTTTGCAAGGATGCGTGTTTTACACAGTTGCTGCAAAAACTCTTTGAGGCAAAGATAACATAACTTTTGCAAAGCATCAAGTAAACGCTTTGCTTTTTCTTGCAAAAGCATTACTTTTGCATCATTCATGAATCAATAGTTACCACGATGAACAAAACTTTAATCATCCTGTCTTTGTGCTTTTGTTGGATTACCTCCAACGCTCAACTTTCTAAAACCGAGATTCGCAACAACCCTTTGTTGGCTGCCAACGGCTATTACGCTTATCCTGGTCCGCTCAAACCGCAGCTCACGCCCGCACCAAAGGGATATGTTCCGTTTTACATCAGTCATTATGGACGGCACGGTTCGCGCTATCTCATTGACCCAAACGATTACAACAGTCCGCTTCGCACGCTGCAACAGTCCGACAGCCTGGGAAAACTCACCTCTTTGGGCAAGGAGGTGTTGCGCAAAGTAACCCTGATTTGCAACGAGTCGAAAGGCCGATTGGGCGAGCTAACCTTACGCGGAGCCGAGCAACATCAGCAGATAGCGCGCCGCATGTTCGAGCGTTTTCCGGAAGTGCTGAGTGGAAAAATAAACGTAGATGCCAAGAGCAGCACCGTTATTCGCTGCATCTTGTCCATGGAAAATGCGTTGCAGCAGCTGGCAAAGCTCAATCCTCAACTGCACATCACGCACGATGCCAGTGCGTATGACATGCCCTATTTGGTGTATGGCGACACGGCTTTGCACAAATACAAAATGCCCGGAAACGTAAAAGATATCTACGAGGCCTTTGCCAAGCGACATGACAACCATGTAGGAGTGATGAACCGAATTTTCAAGGATGAAAGCTATTGGCGTGAACACGTCGACGCAACACGATTAAACACCCAACTTTACAACCTTGCCAGCAACGTGCAGAGCACCGAACTGCGCCACCAGCTGTCGCTCTTAGATCTCTTTACTCACGACGAGTTGTATGATGCTTGGCTCAAAACCAATGCGTGGTGGTACATCAACTATGGGCCGTCGCCCTTGAATGGCGCTGTTCAGCCCTATTCGCAACGCATGTTGCTGCGCCGCATCATCACCGATGCCGACAGTTGCGTGGCTCTCTCCCACCCCGGCGCAACGCTTCGTTACGGACACGACACGATGGTGATGCCCCTGGTGTGCCTGTTAGACATCAATGGTTACGGCAAACAGATTGAGGATTTGGAGCGTTTGGATGATGAGAATTGGCTGGATTACCGCATCTTCCCCATGGCCTGCAACCTACAGTTTGTGTTCTATCGCTCGCAAGCGCATCCACACGACATCCTCGTGAAGGTGCTTCTGAACGAAGACGAAACCACTCTACCCCTCCCGACCGACATCGCTCCCTATTATCATTGGGACGACTTTAAGACTTATTATCTGAACAAAATAGATCAATTTCAAACCAAGAAGTAGCCGAAGGTGATCCGTTTTTACGGTTGTCAAACGCTTGTAAAGAAACAATATTTTTGTTAAGATAAATGAAAAAATAGTGACAATAATGGTATCTTTACCATGCGATTACCATATTTTGTCTATTTTTGCGTACTAAAGATAGTAAGGTTATTTTAGTGCGAATGATGACAAGAAGGATGAAACGCAGATTGATGGCGTGGATGATGGTGCTTACCTTCATCTCGGCTCTTCTTGTTAAAGACGTTCATGCGCACAGCATAAATGTACAGCACTTAGACCAAACAGAGCAACATCAACCCACAGTACAGGCGTATTGTTACATTTGTAACTTTGACCTGTGCAAGATGAGCATGCCCAAACTCTTTGTTTGGCAGTCTGTGTTGCTTGTAAAGCGTATTGTTAAACCGCTATTTACAACACAAATCGTTTATCGTGAACCGCTTGCGGTAAACGCGCATTCGCCACCTTTTTTAATTCATAATTCTTAATTCATAATTCATAATTCGGAGGAGAGAGACTTCTTTCGGCTGAAGAATGATGATATTCATACCCCTGTTTTATGCAAAGATAGTACGAGCTGAACGCAATCAAACTTGTTTGTAATTGCTGAGGCGATGCCTATCTTATTGAAAAATAGTGCAAACTGAAGGCCATTCAATCATGATTGGATGGCTGTGTCGGTGCCTATTGAATGAAAAGGAGAAATTATACAAATGAATAAAAAGGAAAAACTATGGCTTATCATCCTATTGTCGTGTATGTTGATGAGCAATAGAACGTTGGTGAGTGCGCAGGATATTGAACACATACCTCGGCAACATCTAAAAGATACCATTACTTTGGGCGAGGTAGTGGTGAAGAGTAAGCGACAAATTGTTACGCCCAACAGTGTGAGTGCCACACTCACTCAAGATGATATTGCCCGTGCCGCGGGTAAGTCTTTGGCGTCGATGTTAGAGAACGTCAGTGGGGTGAGCATGCTTCAGACGGGTTCCAACGTTGCCAAACCCGTGATACACGGCATGTATGGCAACCGAATATTGGTAGTGAGCCGAGGCGCTAAGCTTACCGGACAGCAGTGGGGGATAGACCATGCGCCGGAAATCGACAAGAATGCCTTCAACGACGTGGTGGTTGTGAAAGGCTCTGAGTCGGTAAGATATGGCGCTGAGGCATTGGGTGGTATCATCTTGATGAATGCCAAACCCTTGCCGTATGGCGCTCCTCAGATGCAAGCCGACGTGATGAGCTACTATGGAAGCAACGGACGGCAGATGGGAACGGTAGGATACATGCAGGGAACGATGCCTTTTAACCGCCAAATAGCGTGGAGCTTGCAAGGCACTTTTGAACACTCGGGCGACCGAAGTACGGCGGCTTATCTGCTTAACAACACGGGCATGCGGCAACGCAACGCCGTTTTTTCGCTTGGATACCAGCACAACCAGTGGCGCATTGAGACGGGTTACAGCTTGTTTTGGCAGAAAATGGGGGTGATGCGTAGTGCGCAAATGGGCAACGAGCAGTTGCTGCAAGAGCGCATCAGGATAGGGCAACCGGTTGAGTTTACGCCTTTTACCTATCAAATAGATTATCCCTTTCAGCGCGTGGCGCATCATACCGCCTTTGTCAATGTTTATTATCAGCCCAGTAGGCGCGTGAAATGCAGTTGGCAAACCACCTATCAAGCCGACGACAGGCGTGAAAATCGCATCCGTCGCATGAACCATTCGGACATCCCTTCGGTTAGTCTTTTCTTGCAATCACTGCAATCACAATGGCATTGGAGTAAACTGTCTGACCGTTGGAAGACAGAGTGGGGGGCGCAAGGTATGCTCATGAAGAATAGTAATGAGCGTGGAACGGGAGTGGTACCTGTAATACCCAACTATACAGAGACCACCCTTGGTGCTTATGCGTTGCGCAAATATCTGGGCGATACATGGGGTGTAGAGGGCGGAACAAGGTTTGATTACCAGCTTACCCGTGCCGATGGTTACGATTGGACCGGGCATCGATACGGCGGAAGCAGGCACTTTGAGAACGTTACCTTTACGCTTGGGGCACATCAGCATTTTACCAAACAACTGACACTTGCCTCGAACGTGGGCATGGCATGGCGCGCACCACACGTTTACGAACTGTTTAGTAATGGCAACGAGCTAAGCTCTGGCATGTTTGTGCGTGGCGACTCCACGCTCCGTTCAGAGCAGAGTTACAAGTGGGTGACCTCACTCAGCTACGCCAACACATGGGTGCAAGCCCGGGTGGATGGATATGTGCAATGGATTAATCATTACATTTACGATTATCCTACGCACGAGAACATCGTCGTAGTGTCTGGAGCATACCCCGTATTTCAATACGTTCAGACCAATGCCTTGTTTCGTGGAGTGGATGTAGATGCGCATTTTTACCCCTTGCGTACGATTGATTATCGCGTGTTTGCATCATGGATATGGGCAAACGAACAACGAACCAAGGCGTATTTGCCGTACATTCCGTCGTTTAAGCTCACACAACAACTGTCGTGGAAGCCTGCTGTCAGTGGGGCTTGGCATCCTTCTGTGGGCATTGAACATCGCTATGTAGCCAAACAACGCAGGTTTAATGCGGCTACCGATCTAACAGATGATACGCCTGCGGCATACCATTTGGTGGGCTTTAACTGTGGTGTTACCTGGAAAATGCCTCACCATCAACAACTATCCTTGTTGTTCGAAGGAACCAATGTGTTGAATCAATTGTATAAGGAGTACACCAATCGAAGTCGTTATTATGCACACGACTTGGGTAGGGACATTCGTTGTACCCTTCGCTGGAAGTTTAATTGAGATAGTTGACGAGTTCACGAGTTAACAAGTTGACCAGTTGATAGTTTGCGGGTTCATCAATAATGATAACCGTATTCATCATTTTATAAAAAACAAACATAATCAAAATAAAAAAAAACAATGAGAACAAAGACCATATTTTCAACCGTTTTCGCATACCTCTGTATGTTGTTGATATTTGTAGTAGTATCGTGTAAGCCCGAAGAGGCTGTCGATGAAACAAAAAACAAGTTGCACGAAGACCCGGTGAAGGCCGTTTTTACCCTACAAGAGGGGTCCATCAAGGGTAACAAATCGTTTAACCAGCAGTTGGTGTTGGCAGATTTTACCCCATCAACAACGCCGGCACAACAAATCGTTTGGGAAATAACACCCAAAGAAGGGTGGCACGTTAGCAGTGCGCTCAAACACTTTCAAGTGAAGAGCGTCAAGGAGAATCCAGCGGTAGTGTACCACCTGTCCATTGAATATTATAATAGTAAGGGGCAGAAAATCAATCACCAGTTCTTTGATTTGGGACAAGATAAGATACACCAGCACTTCTTTTCGCTGTACAAAACCACTACGGTGTTGGGCAAGACAGGCAAGGCTCGCGTGACAGATAAGAGCCAATTGCCCTACGATTATTGCTATGTGGACCAATACAATGGGGTAGACATGGGGGCTACCAACCCCGTTGGATTTGACGGGTTGTTGCAGATTGTGCATCCGAGTGAAGCGTTCAACCTGTCAGTAGACTTGCTGCATGCGGCTCAAAGCAAATATGATAAGGACAATCGGTTGTCACCTTTCTATCTTCCTGCAGCGGTTCTCACCTCTACCGGTCAGTGGGACATTACGGTGTCGCTGCCCTTTGATGTAGACGGACAGGTGGCTCAAGGGGACGTGAAACCTCTCGATGCGTCGATGTTTCAACCCAAAACGGTGGAAATAGAGGTGTACGAGGGACATTTGCATGGCAAAAAAGCGTTTCATCAAAACGGATATTCAAAGAATAATGAATATTTGGGGAAGTCGTATCGGTTGAAATACACCTTAGAAAACAATCGGTGGGTGGCTGATAAAACAAATCCTGCATGGGTGAACGTCTTGGGAAGTGCCAAAGAATATGCCATCTATGCCTTCGCATTGCGCTATTTCAACGATAAGCATGAGGATATAACGGGGCAGATTGTGGACAAGGGTGAAGGCCAACACCATCAACATTTCTTTACCGCAAGCAATATCAAACCTTCGTATGGTGGGGTAGAGGAGGCTACGGATGGCAACAACTCCGACTTTTTCAATTACACCTATTGCGACACTGATCCATGGAATAAGACCAATCATGATGACCATGCTGTTTTTAATGATGACAATCATCCCATTGGACTCAAAGGTTATTTTGCCTTTAAGCGTGCGCATAAGCAGTTTACGTTGAGCGTTAGGTTGATGCGTGCGCGGCAGTCAAAGTTGGTGGGGGGAAAGCCTTCTGTCTTTTATCAGCCAACCAAGCAACAGCAAGCCGAAGAGACATGGATGCCAAGCATAGACATTCCGGTGAGAGTATATATGGACGTGGACGAAAAAAGCCTGGACATGATTGATGATGGCAGCATTCAACACTTTGAAACAATGAAGCTGAGCGACCTTTCTAATCGCGACCAAGGCATCGTAACGACAATGATGAAAGCCTTCGACCTGAAAGATTTTAAGGTGGCTCTGGCAGAGTTTTATTGGCTGATGAACGACACTCCCGATCACGACGGCAGTGGGTTTTGGTTCTAATGCAGTTCTGTAAACTGCTTGATGCAACACAGCTTGGCAGGTTATGCTGCGCCCTTTGCGGTACATGTAACCGCTCGGGTGCGAGATGAGCCTGCCAAGCTGCTTCCTATCCTCATCCATGCGTTACCCAACGTATGGATGATATTTTTTCCGTCTCCATGCTACTGCCCTTCAATCTCTATGCTTTTGGTGTCCAAACTCAATGCTTTTGAAGGCCAAACTCAATGCTTTTGGAGTTCAAACTCAATGCTTTTGAAAAGTGTTTTCTTGATATTTTGTAACCAATTGGTATTCAGTTGGTTTTGATATTGCGGCGAGTGAGGTTCTCAGGCGTGGCCAACGTCTTCAAGGCATCATTCGTTTATTTGTTGTTATCGCATGGGGTAGGGGGCTCGTTTGATTGTTGTCGCCATTCAATGGCTTTCAGGCGGTTGTACTCTTCCATGGGAAGTATCACCACACTCTTGTCACCTGGGCGTTGTACCAACAGCGTTTCGTTGCCGTTGGCCACTTCATCCATGTAGCTGATGGGGTCGGTCGCGTATCTTAGGATATCTATTATTTTCATGTAAGTAGTCGTTTGGGTTTGTGTGTTCGCGGTGCTTTGTCCCGCAAACGGCATAGGTTGTTAGTGCGCTTCCAGCCAGTTTTTACCCCAACCGCCATCGGCTATCAGTGGAACCCGCAGCGGATAAGCGTTTTGCATCTCTTCCATCACGATGCGTTCAACCTGCTCTTTCTCCTCGGGCAGCACGCTGAAATTAAGTTCGTCGTGTACCTGAAGAATCATTTTTGATTGGATGTTCTCTCGTTTGAACCGTTCGTAAATGCGTATCATCGCCACCTTGATGATGTCGGCAGCCGACCCTTGGATGGGGGCATTGATAGCATTGCGCTCTGCAAAACCACGAACGGTAGCGTTGCGGCTGTTGATATCGGGGAGATAGCGGCGGCGATGGAAGAATGTTTCCACATATCCTTGCTCGCGAGCCGTTGTTTTAGCCTGTTCCATGTAGTCGTATACCTGCGGAAAGGTGGTGAAATAGCCGTCGATAAGCTGTTTGGCTTCGTTCCGATCGATGCCCAATCGTTCTGCCAAGCCAAACACCGTGATGCCATAGATGATGCCGAAGTTGGCGCGTTTGGCTTTGGTTCGTTCATCACGCGTCACGTCTTTCATGTCCTTTCCGTATATTTTGGCAGCGGTAGCAGCATGGATGTCATAGCCATGTTCAAAAGCCTCGATCATGTGTTTGTCACCACTGAGATGCGCCATGACACGCAATTCTATCTGACTATAATCAGCAGAGAAGAACAAACAACCGTCTTCGGGGATGAAACACTTGCGTATTTCCTTCCCATCCTCGCCCCGTACGGGGATGTTTTGCAGGTTGGGATCGCTCGAGGAGAGCCGACCTGTGGCCGTTACGGTTTGGTTGAACGAGGTGTGGATGTGTCCTGTTCGGGGATTGATGAGCTTGGGTAGGGCATCGACATACGTTCCCAAGAGTTTCTTCAGTCCACGGTAATCTAAGATGAGGGTTACTATTTCGTTGCCAGCCGCATATTTTTGTAGTTCCTCTTCACTGGTAACAAACTGCCCGGTCTTTGTCTTTTTGGGCTTTTCGGCTATTTGTAATTTGCCGAAAAGAATGTCGCCCACCTGTTTAGGAGATGACACATTAAATGACTCGCCAGCCAGTTCGTGAATCTGATGCTCCAAATCCAGCATTCGTTTGGTGAAGTTTTCTGACGTTTCCTTCAACGCTTCGGTGTCTATGCGCACGCCGTTCATTTCCATTTCGGCCAGTACGTTCACCAAAGGCATTTCCATTTGGTAGAACAGATTAGCGACTCCGGCTTCCTTGAGTTTAGGTTCGAGCGCGTTTTTAAGTTGTAATGTGATGTCTGCATCTTCGCAAGCGTACAGGTAAACATCGGTAGGAGCGAGGTCGCGCATGTTCTTTTGGTTCTTTCCTCGCTCGCCAATCAGTTCTTCAATATGAATGGTTTGATAGTTGAGGTACACCTCCGCCATGTAATCCATGTTGTGACGAAGTTCAGGTTGCAGCACATAATGGGCGATCATGGTGTCGAACATCGGTCCTTTTAGTTCGATACCGTAATTGCGAAGCACCTCCATGTCGTACTTGATATTTTGTCCTACTTTCACAATCTCCTCGTTTTCATAGAGAGGTTTGAATATTTTAACAAGATTTACGGCATCTTCACGGTTAGCCGGAACAGGCACATAAAATGCCTTTTTCGGCTCAACAGCAAAGCTCAAACCAACCAATTCTGCCTCCATGGGGTTGGTTGAAGTGGTCTCTGTGTCTAGACTGAGAATTTTATTTGTTAAGAAAAAGTCACAAATCCGATGCGCTTCTTCTTGACTATCAATGAGTTTGTATTCGTAATGACCCGTTTTAAGGCTCTCAAAACTCGCGTTTTTTGGCTCAATCTGCCCAATTGCCGAGGATTCTGCAAAGAGATTGAGCTGTTTGTTTGCTGTTTTTGGGTTATTTTGTGATTTATTAAGGATTCTGTTGGCGAACGTTTTGAATTCCAATTCGGTGAAGATTTCGGCCAATTTATTTTCATCAGGTTGTTTCAACTTCAATTCATCCAGATTTAACTCGATGGGGACATCGGTGCGAATGGTTGCCAAGAATTGGGACATCTTAATATCCTCGATGGCATTCTCCACTTTCTCGCGCAACTTACCTTTAATCTCTGCGGTTCGTTTCAACAGCTCCTCCACAGAGCCAAACTGATTGATAAGTTTTGAAGCGGTCTTTTCTCCCACGCCTGGACACCCCGGAAAGTTGTCTGCCGAGTCACCCATCAGTGCCAAAAGGTCGATGACTTGTAGTGGGGTAGTGATGTTGTATTTGTCGCATATCTCTTTTACACCCAGCGTTTCGTAACCCCCTCCGTGCCGTGGACGGTACATGAAGACGTTCTTTCTCACCAATTGTCCATAGTCTTTGTCAGGGGTAAGCATATAAGTATCAATGCCTTTTTTGCCCGATTTCATCGCTAATGTGCCGATAACATCGTCGGCTTCGAAGCCGTCTACTTGCAAACTTGGAATGTGGTAGGCCTCCAATATTTGTTTGATGATAGGTACCGCTTTCTTAATGTCTTCGGGTGTGGCTTCCCGTTGAGCCTTGTAAGCGGGGAAAGCCTCGTTCCTAAAGGTAAGTCCATGGTCGAATGCCACGCCAATATATGTGGGATTCTCTTTTGTCAACACCTCGTTGAGGGTGTTGCAAAAGCCCATGATAGCCGATGTATTGAGGCCTTTGGAGTTGATACGCGGGTTGTTGATGAATGCGTAATACGACCTATAAATGAGTGCATAGGCGTCCAAGAGAAACAGTTTGTCCATATTTTAGTGTATTATTCCTGTAAAATTACGAAAAAAATGGAACAAATAGGGATTTATTCTGTATTTTTGTGACAAAAATAGCAAGCATGGACTATTTATCCTTGATACAACAACCTATTGTCGATGAATTGAATGACTTTGATTACCTGTATAATGAATCATTGTCACACGGTGATGGACTGCTCTCGCAAGCACTTTCTCACATTCGTCAACGAAAGGGAAAGCGCATGCGGCCCATGCTTATTTTGTTAATAGCGAAGAACTTTAGTGGGGTTACCTCGACCGCCCAACATGCTGCGGTGGGCTTGGAACTGCTGCATACCGCCAGCCTTGTCCACGATGATGTGGTGGACGAGAGTGGCGAACGTCGTGGACAGGCATCGGTGAATGCTACCTATGACAACAAAGTGGCGGTGCTGGTGGGCGATTATATCCTGTCAACGGCTTTGTTGCAGGTTTCTTTCACCCATTCGGAAGCCATTATTCAAAACCTTGCCAACCTTGGTAGAACCTTGTCGAATGGTGAGATTTTGCAGCTGAGCAATATCCAGAATCAGGACATTTCGGAAGAAGTATATTACCAAGTCATTAAGCAAAAGACGGCTGCTTTGTTCGAATCGTGTGCCGTGATTGGCGCACAAGCAGGCAAAGCAACACCCGAAGAGGTGGAGGCAGCTCGTGAATTTGGACAGACGTTGGGTATTATTTTCCAGATTAGGGATGATATTTTCGATTATTTTGAATCGAAAGAGATTGGCAAACCCACTGGCAATGATATGGTAGAGGGGAAACTTACCCTCCCTGTTATTTATGCCTTGAATTCTACGCACGATGCCACCATGCTTCAATTGGCACATAAGGTGAAGGAAAACACGGTGACGCCCGATGAAATCGCACAATTGGTAACTTTCACCAAGCAGCAGGGTGGCATTGAATATGCCGAACAACGCATGGGCGAATTGCATCAACAAGCATTGGCTTTTATAGACATGCATGTGGCGGATGCCGATATTAAGAAGGCTTTGCAGGCCTATATCGACTATGTGGTGAAGCGTACTAAATAAGGAGTACGAACACCTTTTGCTGCCTTGTTTTTGTTTTGAGCGTGGTAGATTACCTGTAATAATCATATTTTTTTAGTCATGAAAACAAGATTTCTCACTTTTATGCTTCTGTTGTGTGCTTCCGTTTGCGTATCGCATGCACAGAAATTGGAAGGTAGTTGGACGGGCAAACTGTCGGTTCAAGGTGTACAATTAACGCTTGTCTTTCACATTGAAAAGGACAAAAACAGCGGTTTCATCGGTACGATGGATAGTCCTGACCAAAGTGTAAAAGGTGTTCCTGCCACAGTGAACAGTCTTACAGCCGACTCTGTGGATATTGCTATCTCCTCTATTGGGGCTCGGTATCTCGGCAAACAGCAAGGAGACCACATTCAAGGAACGTTTACACAGTTTGGGAGGTCTTTCCCCTTGATGCTCAATCGTGGTGTGGAGGAACTAAAAAGACCGCAAACTCCGCATGCGCCTTATCCTTATCTAACAGAGGAAGTGACCTTTCAAAACGCCAAGGCGAATGCCGTTTTCTCGGGAACATTGACTTATCCTGTAGGGTATGAGCAGATGAACAAGCAGAAAGTACCTGTGGTACTGATGGTAACAGGTAGCGGTCAGGAAAATAGAAACGAGGAAATATTCGACCATCAGCCTTTCTTAGTCTTGGCAGATTACTTGGCTCGCCATGGCATTGCTTCGCTTCGGTACGATGACAGAGGGTTTGCAAAGTCAACAGGTGATGCTTCTCAATCGACGATGAAAGACAATGCGGAGGATGCCCGCTGTGGGTTCAACTACCTGAAAAGCCTGAAAAAGTTTGGAAAGATAGGTGTCATGGGACATAGTGAGGGTGGTAGTATTGCCATGATGTTGGCAGCAGCGGGCTTACCCGATTTCATTGTGAGTCTTGCAGGGGTTGCTGGACGTGGTGATAGCTTGATGTTGAAGCAAGTATATCAAGCGATGGAGGCGAGAGGTGGTGCTTCTTTCGCCCGCGATTACTGTAAGGTGTTGGGGGCTATTTATGCTTATAGAAATGCCAAGAAAGACATTTCTCACCCCGAAGCCGTGTTAGACTCCTTGTTGAAACAAACTAATGTGTCGCTCCCCGCATTGAGCCGGCAAAGTTTGTTACCCGTTATCACCATGCAAACTCCATGGGTTCTCGATTTCATCGCTACCGACATGGCTTGCTATCTTCCAAAAATCAAGTGTCCTGTCATGGCGGTGAATGGTAGTAAAGATGTGCAGGTAGATGCGCACGACAATCTTTCTGCCTTGCGAAAAGGCTTGAAACCCAACAAAAAGAACCTGATTAAAGAATACAAAGGACTGAACCATCTGTTCCAACACTGTACTACGGGGCAGACAACGGAGTATCGATTGATAGAAGAAACCTTTGCGCCAGAGGTGATGCAAGACATCGTTGATTGGATCAAGGCACTTTGATGATGCTAAAAAGCTCAAGCGGATATACATTTCTGAGGTGTATATCCGCTTTTGTACAAGGTATTTTTTTCAGTTGCTTCTATTGTATCATTAGAAGAATTTTACTTCCTTTCCTTCAATTTCGCTGAGCAACATGTTCGCCAAGCGACTGGTACCTAAGCGGAACCACTTGTTGGTAAGCCATTTTTCGCCTAACACTTCTTTCACAATGGTGTAGTAGATGAGGGCGTCCATCACCGAGTTGATGCCGCCAGCAGGCTTAAAACCTATCTGAATGCCCGTTTCATCGTAGTATTCCTTGATGGCTTGGCACATCACATACGCAGCTTCTGGCGTGGCTGCCACCTTCTCTTTGCCCGTAGAAGTCTTGATGTAATCGGCTCCGGCATACATGGAAAGGATAGAGGCTTTTTTGATGTTTGAGGCTGTTTTTAAGCATCCTGTCTCTAAAATCACCTTCATGGCTGCGTCTCCGCAAGTTTCTTTCAACTCTTGTATATCCTCGCACATCTCTTCGTAATTGCCGCTTAGGAATTTGCCTACAGGCATTACGATGTCAATCTCCGTAGCTCCATCTTTCACTGCCAATGCTGTTTCGGCTACCTTTACCTCGATGAGGGCTTGTGAAGAGGGGAAACTGCCCGACACGCAGGCTATTTCAACGCCTTCGACCTCCAAGGTGTCGCGTACCGCTTGAGCAAAACAAGGATACACGCAGATGGTGGCAACGTGGGGAAGGTCAGCGTATTGCGTGTCAAACTGGTTTACTTTTTCGGTAAATGCCATGATGCTTTCGTCCGAATCGGTGCATTTCAATGAGGTCAGTTCGATGCTTCCAAACAGGAATTTCTTCACCTCAAGGGTGTCATTGGTATGTACTTTCTCTTCGATAATCTTCTTAACCGCCTCACGAACGTCATCGTCGTTGAGATTGGTGTTGAACTTTTTCAAAGCCTGTTCGTACTTATTGACTGTTTGCTTGGGCGCATTCTTAGCGTTCAATTGCTCTTTCGATGCTTCTATGTTTTGTTTGATAGCCATTATTTATTGAAGTTTTGGGTTGTTAATATGTCTTGTTTTATCTCTGTTTGTTTTCTTCTTCATGTTTTCTTCAAAAGCTTCGGTCAGGTCAACCCCTGTTTGGTTGGCCAGACAGATGAGTACCCACAGCACATCCGCCATTTCATCGGCAAGATTAGGTGTCTCTCCTGGCTTGAAACTTTGGTCGCCATAGGTGCGTGAGATGACGCGTGCCAACTCGCCAACCTCTTCGGTGAGGCACGCCATGTTGGTGAGTTCGGAGAAATAGCGCACGCCATATTCCTTAATCCAGCGGTCTACTTGTTGCTGTGCTTCTTTGATTTCCATATTTTGAACCTTGTTCTTGGGGGTGTTTGCGTTACTCTTTATTTTTGGTATCCATGCAGATGGTTACCGGACCATCGTTCACTAATTTCACCTGCATATCGGCACCAAACTCGCCAGTGCCAACTTCTTTCCCCAATTGGGCACTCAAACGTTTGCAAAACAACTCGTAGAGTGGGATAGAAATCTCGTGCCCTGCAGCATGTATGTACGAGGGGCGATTGCCTTTTTTATATGATGCCATGAGGGTAAACTGGCTCACTACTAATATTTCGCCATTGATGTCGAGGATAGATTTGTTCATAATCCCCTGTTCATCATCAAACACACGAAGGTTGACAACCTTCTTTACAAGCCATTCAATATCGTCTTCGGTATCATCTTCACCTATCCCTAAAAGGATTAGAAAACCTTGCTGAATGGACGATTTCATCGTGTCTTTGATGCTTACCGATGCATCTGAAACTCTTTGTATGACAATTCTCATATTACAAAGATATTTATTTTTATGGTGCAAACCAAATAATCATTCGATAATTGAGCACATCTTTTATCTTCACGCGCTTTTCCTTTGATCTATAGGTAGTTATGGAGGCATTTTAATTGCATTGACTTTAGCGGCCAATCTCAATGACTTTGGTGCTTAAACTCATTGACTTTGACGGCCAATCTCCATGCAATTGAAAAGTCATGTTATTCTCCTTGTTTTGCTGATGTTGTGCATCACGTTGTATGTGGTAGTTCTGTTCATGAAAAATCTCCCATTTGTCATCGCTTGACAGATGGGAGATGGGTTGCCAAAAGCCCGATGAAATGGCTCTTTTTGGTCTTATAGCATTGCGGCAATGGCTTGTGCTGCTTCGCCCTCAAAGTATTTTACATCACAAATGGGCGTGTTGCGGAAGTCGGCATAACTCAGCACTTGGATGGCAACAAACTGTTTGTCGTCGGTTACGCATGCCTCGAGGCGGTAGTTGCTGATGCTCAGTTTCGCCGGTGGTGTCACCTTTTTTGCCAGGCTTGCTATTTCTGTTTCCGCTGCATTGATGAGTTTCACGTATGCCTGAGCATCTTCCGCACTGTAGTAGTTGATGACCGCGTTCAGCTTGCTGTTCGTGGGTGTGTATGTGGCTTTGCTGCCAATGCCTAAGAACCCTTTTGAAATCTTGATATTTGAATTGTTGGCAATGGTTTCTGCCATCTCTAAATTATTTATACTTGCCATAATTTTCTTCTTTTTATTGATTGTCTTGTTGAGTTGTTTTCGAGCTGCTCAAAAACCTATATAATCCTGATATACAGGTCGTTGGCACTTCTTTTCGGAATTTTTGAACCGATTGAAGGTAAGGTAGCCATGTTTATGACCTCTCTGTGGGCGAGTGGTTGGCTACCTTGCTATCGACATGTTTGAAGCAGCTTTTACGATATTTTAGTGAAATCTCATTGTACGCACAGGATTTGATTGGTTACGATGTGCGTACTGAATAGAAAGAAGATTGGTCAACGAATGATTTGCCTCAATGCGATGACGTAATAATCGCATGCGGCAGAGGATGGAATAGGGGTTGTGACCGTTGTGAGGTAGCGGTCGATTCCTTGAAAATGAAGCGAATAAAACTTATTGTGAAATGTGTTTTGGCTAAGCAGATGTGTTGGCTTAGCTGTAAACGAGGGCAGGATGCGCTGTGGGCGGGTGTTGCATAGGCGTACGGTTTGACTGGTGTCGGTGATGAGGGCTGTTTGTCTTTGGGCCGGTTCTATCGTGTCTTCGTAGATGCGGTCTTTGTTCTTTTCATCATCGGAATACCCGGACGTGCAGCCTTCTTCAGCCATGCCAGGCCTCGTATCGTTGGCATGTGCTATGCAAGTGTTCTGGTTACCAAGCAGTAGGACCAGAAAAAGCAGTAGGGTCTGTATCCAGGTTTTCATCAGTTAGTTGACGTCTTTTTGATAAGTTGTTTCTAAAGGATGCAGGTAGTGTGTACTACTGTCAGCGGCTATGAGATTGAGTTCAAATTGCCGTTGCGCAGCCTATTGGCCGCAAAGATAAGCATTTTTTTATGGATTGTTGGGGTGAAAATGATTGAAAATGATTTTTGCCTTTGTTTCTTTGATGATTTCGGTGAGCGTTTCAAGATCTGCGTCTTTGATTCTTTTCACGCTTTTCAGGGCTTTCAGGAGTAGCTCTTTGGTTTTGGGACCGATGCCTTTGATGTCGTCTAATTCGCTGTGTAGTGCGTGTTTGCTTCGTTTGTCGCGATGAAAGCTGATGGCATATCGATGCACTTCATCTTGAATGTGCGTGAGGAGGTGGAAAAGTTCGCTATCTGCCTTTAAACCAATGACTTGTGGTGGAAAACCGAATAAAAGTTCGTTGGTTCTGTGGCGGTCGTTTTTAGCCAGTCCTGCGATGGGTATGTGCAGGTGCAGTTCGTCTTCTACCACCTCTCTTACTACCTCCATCTGCCCTTTTCCGCCATCGGTGATAATCAAGTCGGGTAGGGGTGTCTGCTCTTCCATCATCCTGCTGTATCGGCGACGCACCACCTCTTGCATGGAAGCGTAATCGTCTGGACCGCTCACGGTCTTGATGTTGTATTTGCGGTAGTCTTTCTTTGAGGGTTTCATGCCCTTGAATACGATGCAGCCTGCTACGGCATCGGTGCCGGATATGTTAGAGTTGTCGAAACATTCGATATGATAGGGCAGCTTGGGGAGCTTGAGTTTGGTTTGCAATTCCTTCATCAAACGGGTCTGTTTTTGTTCCGGATTGAGCTTTTCCGATCGTTTGAGTCGATCAAATTTATACTGTTTCCCGTTCATTTCAGACAGGTCCAGCAGGTGTTTTTTGTCCCCACGTTGGGGGATGAAGAAGGTAGCATTGCTCAAACTCCAGTTGATGTCGAAGGGTACGATGATCTCTTTGGCCTTGCTTTTAAACCTGCTTCTGATTTCTTGAATGGCAGTAATGAGCAGTTCTTCATCGGTTTCATCAAGTTTTCGTTTGTATTCAAAGGTAAAACTCTGGTTGATAGTGCCGTTTTTGACGTGGATGTAGTTGATGAATGCGTTCTTTTTCTGGTTGTCATCTGTGAGGGTAAACACGTCTAAGTCTTGTATGGTGTTGCTTACTACCTCACTCTTCGCCACGAAATTGTTGAGCATTTCGTATTTTTGCTTAAGCTCTTCAGCCTCTTCAAACTTCAGTTCTTCTGCCTTTTTTAGCATTTGTTGGTAGAGTATTTTGCTCACTTCTCGGGTGTTTCCCTTTAATATTTCACGGGCTTGAGCAATGTTTTCCTGATAGTTTTCATGTGTCTGTTTTCCCACGCAGGGCGCTTTACAGTTGTGAATGTGATACTCCAAACAAGCTTTATACTTGCCTTGACTGATACCTTCTGGGGTGATAGGGAAGCGGCAGGTGCGTGGTTTGTAGAGTTTTTTGATGAGTTCAAGAAGAGAATACATGATTGCGATTTGGCTATAGGGACCATAATAGGTGCCAAATCGCTTGTCAATGCGCCTGGTTTTGAAGATTCTGGGTAGATATTCTTTCGTCACACAAATGCTTGGGTAGGTCTTTCCGTCTTTCAACAGTACGTTGTAGCGTGGATTGTACTTCTTAATAAGACTGTTTTCGAGTAGCAGTGCATCCTCTTCTGTATTGACTACGGTGTAAGTGATGTCCCAAACTTTACTGACAAGGACCTTGGTTTTGTAGCGATCTACTTCCTTTCTGAAATACGAAGAGACACGATTTTTCAAGTTCTTGGCCTTACCTACATATATAATTTGGTGGTCTTGATCATAGAATTGGTAGCTGCCAGGCTTCCCAGGCATGCTCAACGCTATACTTTTTAGATGGTCAATTCTCTTTAAGTTTTCCTCTTTGTTCATCGCTATAAGTCCCTGTATCACAAGAAATGATGGCCTAATTGTTTCATGTGAAACATCTGCGTGTCCTTCAGTACGGAGCGCTCCGACGCAAATATCGTGAGAGGGTAGTGGAGTTTACTTTCCACTACCGCTTACATTTGTTACTGTTGGTTAAAATTGCAACAGTGATTCAATCTCGATGTCTTTGTCAAACTGCTCTCTGCAGTGTGGGAACTCGCTCTTGAGTTCAATGATAAAGTTTGCATAAATCTTCTTTGGATGGAACTTCTTCACAAGATCACAGGCCGCTTTCATTGTCCCTCCAGTTGCTAACAGGTCGTCGTGTAATAGAACAATGTCATTCTCGTTGATAGCATCTTTATGAATTTCGATGGTGTCGATGCCGTATTCTTTGGCGTAACTTTCTTGTACTGTTTCGCAAGGAAGTTTGCCTGGCTTGCGACATAAGACGATTCCAGCACCTAATTTGATAGCGATGGCGGATGACATCACAAAGCCACGACTCTCGATTCCCACAATCTTTGTGATGCCTTTGTTTTTGTATAATTCGTACATTTCATCGCTGATGGTTCGTAAACACTCAGGATTTTTGAATAGAGTAGTAACATCTCTGAAGTTCACTCCTTTGATTGGCCAATCTTGTATGCTGCGCAAATTGTCCAAAAGTAATTTGTTGTTCATTATTAATGCGTTATGTTGTTATTAAATATCTTATTGTTTCATGTGAAACATATCTGCCATATGATTCCTTTCGATATAAGTTATCTCCCTAATAGAACCAGAAGAACATTGATATCGCTTGGTGAAATACCCGGTATTCTGCTGGCTTGTGCGAGCGTTTCGGGGTCGATTCGCTCTAACTTTTGGCGAGCTTCCGTAGATAATTCATGTAATTCGCTATATTGAAAGCGTCCTTTTATCTTGATATCCCTTAGGCGGTGCATCTTTTCGGCCATGAGTTTTTCACGCTCAATATAACCTTTATATTTGATTTTTATCTCTGTTGCCTCTGCAATCTCTTCCTTTCGGTTGCGAGGTTTATTAAGCATTTCTTTCAAAGTCGTGATATGTTCGGCAAGTTGTGTCAACGATACTTGTGGCCGCCCCACGAGGTCAGATATCTTGGAGGTGCCGTGAAGGGGGGAAGTTCCTATGCTTTCAAGGAAATTGTTGATTTCATTCGGTTTAATCGGTGTTTGATTACAGAAATCAAGAAGAGCCTTAATGCTTTCCTTCTTCTCCATCCACCAATCGTAACGCTCGCGATTTGCCAGGCCTAATTGGTACGCTTTCTCCGTCAATCGTGCGTCGGCATCGTCTTGCCTTAATAGAATTCTGTATTCAGCGCGTGATGTAAACATGCGATAAGGCTCATCAACTCCTTTGGTTGTCAAGTCATCTATCAGCACACCGATGTAGCTTTCATCACGGTGCATGACGAAAGGTTCGCTGTTGGTGCAATGCAGTGCAGCGTTCACTCCAGCCACCAAACCTTGTCCGGCCGCTTCTTCATATCCGGTAGTGCCGTTCACTTGCCCAGCTAAGAACAAACCTTTCAAAACCTTCGATTCCAACGTTTGTTTCAATTGGGTAGGGTCAAAGTAATCATACTCTATGGCATAGCCGGCTCGGTAGATTTTTGCATCGCGAAAAGCGGGTATCTTGTGGATTGCTTCCAGTTGTATATGCAGCGGCATACTCGATGAAAAGCCGTTCAAATACATTTCGTTGGTGCTTTCTCCTTCAGGTTCTAAAAACAGTGGATGCTGGTCTTTGTCGGGAAAAGTAACAAGCTTTGTCTCCACCGAAGGGCAATAACGAGGGCCTGTACTTTGTATTTGTCCGTTGAAAAGGGGAGAATCTGACAATCCTTGCCTCAATACTTCGTGACATTCTTGATTGGTATAACATGTCCAACAAGGTAGTTGTTTCAGCTTTCTATGTTCACTCATGTAGCTGAATTGATGGAAATCGTTCTCGCCATCCTGCCGTTCCATGTCCTCAAAATGCACCGTTCGCGCATCTATTCTGACAGGAGTACCCGTCTTCATGCGATCCACACGGATGCCGTGTCTCGAAATACTTTCACTCAAATGATACACCGCAGGCTCGGCACAACGTCCGCCTGGCAGTTGATGTCGCCCGATATGCATCAGACCATTCAAGAAAGTTCCTGCTGTGATAACTACGCTTTTCGCTCTAAACTCAACTCCCCAAACCGTAATTACGCCAACGGCTTCTCCGTTTTCTACGATTAATTCGTGGGCTTCATCTTGCCAAATGTCAAGAAGTGGGGTGTTGTCCAACACTTTTCTCCATTCCCAGATGTATTTTCCTCGGTCGCATTGTGCGCGAGGACTCCACACAGCAGGTCCTTTACCCTTGTTGAGCATACGAAACTGGATGGCCGTTGCGTCGGTAATGAGGCCCATCTGTCCCCCCAAAGCGTCAATCTCGCGAACGATTTGTCCTTTCGCTATGCCGCCAATGGCTGGGTTGCAACTCATCTGTCCCACCTTGTTCATGTCCATGGTGATGAGACAAGTACTTGCTCCCATGTTGGCCGATGCCGTCGCTGCCTCGCAACCAGCGTGTCCACCACCTATTATTATAACGTCGTATTTGAATTTCATATTAATCAATTACCTTTCTTCTCCATGGGCATTTCTTGTTTCTGCGAGCCTGACAAGGCCTTTTCGTTGCCCAAATCTGTTATCCTTTTGAATCGTTGTGTCATTGCGCAGGCATTATTGTAAATGTCTGATAAACAAAGAACACAATACATCGCAAAAGTACGCAATAAATTTTAATTATGACTTGATTACGAATTAAAAACCCTCTTTACTCCGATTTATTCAGTTTATTTTATCTATCTTTGCGTCAAATTGTCGTGGAACATCCCGGTAGAACAATGGTAGGATTGGATTCCTACCGTCCCTTATCTTTTTAAATTATGAATTATCTTAAACTTGGAACTATTTTATTCGTAGGACTTTTGTCCTCCCATGTGAGCATGTCACAAGTGTCTGGTTTCGATTTGTCATCACAACGCAAGGAAAGTGCAGACGTACCAAAGCTGACAGGGCATCAAGTTGATCACAAAGGATTGATAATCAATCCCGTACCTAACTATCTCAATCTTTCCATTAGTGGAACATTAGACGTCACGACTGGGGTCAAATTATCTACTAAACTCGGTCGGCAGAAACGAGATATCAAAGAGGATTTGGCCTTTCTGCCCTTGCAATCCGCTGGCGTTCCCTTGAACATTGCCTTGGAAAATACAGTTAAAAGCTGCAGTGTGAAGCCCGTCAGCGGCGCTTATTCGTTGCGCATTAATCGGCAAGGCATTGATATTGTGGGCTATGATGATGCCGGTGTGTACTATGGCATCCAGACTTTGCGCCAGATTATGGAAAGTCCCATCGCCCAAAACGGCAAGACCCTGCCTTATTTGGAGGTCAATGATTATCCCGTATTCCCATACCGTGGCATCATTGAAGGATTCTATGGCACCCCCTGGTCACACAAGGTGCGCCTATCGTTGATTGATTTTTATGGCAAATACAAGTTGAACACATACGTTTACGGACCCAAAGACGACCCCTATCACAGTTCACCCAACTGGCGAAAGCCTTATCCGGCGGACGAAGCTAAGAACATTCATGAGCTGGTAGAGGCCTGTGATAAAAACAAGGTAGAGTTTGTTTGGGCCATTCATCCAGGCAAAGACATCAAGTGGAATGAGGAAGATTACAACAACCTGAAGCACAAATTCGACCTGATGTACCAACTGGGAGTCCGCTCGTTCGCCATCTTCTTTGATGATATCTCTGGTGATGGAACCAATCCAGCCAGGCAAGTAGAGCTGTTGAACCGCCTGACAAAAGAGTTTGTCAAGGTCAAAGGAGACGTTTCGCCACTCATCATTTGTCCCACAGACTATAGCCGAGCCTGGGCCAACCCAACGCCCGAAGGCAGCTTGTCGGTGTATGGTCGAACCTTAGACCCATCGGTGAGGGTGTTCTGGACAGGCGATGTCGTATGCAGTGACGTCACACGAACGACCTTAGCGTGGGTCAATTCACGCATCAAGCGACCGGCTCTGTTTTGGTGGAACTATCCCGTGACCGACTATGTGCGCCACATCGTGTTGCAAGGACCCGTCTATGGATTGGAAAACACCGTCACCGCAGGCGAGATGACCGGTCTGCTGAGCAATCCCATGGAGCATGGTGAAGCCTCTAAACTTGCTTTGTACAGCGTTGCTGACTACGCTTGGAACCCTACAGCCTATAACGCATTGGACAGTTGGGAGCGCGGATTGGCGGTGATGGCACCGCAGGCAAAGGACGCATATCGCACCTTTGCCATCCATTCTGCCGACACAGAAACGGGTTATCGGCGTGACGAATCGTGGGAAACAACAACCTTCAGCTTCGACCATTACACCCCAAAACAATATGATGACCTCATGCGTGAGTTCGAAAAGATAGAGAAGGTGCCGGCACAGTTGGAACAAGGATTGGCCAACCGAGGGCTGTTCAACGAGTTGCGTCCATGGCTCACCGAGTTCGGCAAGTTAGGAACGCGCGGTAAAAATGCGTTGAAACTCATGGAGATGTTTAAGCATGAAGCCCCGGAAGCATTCTGGAACAGCTATGTGCAGAACCTCATGAGCGCGGAAGACAAGAAGACTTACGATGCTCATCGGTCGGGAACCATGAAGCTACAGCCGTTTTATGAAAAGGCCATGGAGGACATGAGCGAGGCCTTCTATGAGCAACTCGCGGGGAAAAAGTCAGCCATACAGCGTCCCATCGGATCTTATCCCAGCGTGTATACCACGCAGAGCAAGCACATGTTGGATGCCGATTCCCTCTCATTCTATCATTCGGGCATCGCACAAAAGACGGGTGATTGGGTTGGACTGGACCTGGGAAAGGTGATGCCGATTTGGGAAGTTGACCTCAAGCAAGGCCGCAATGCGACAGATGACGTAGATTATTTCGACCATGCCATCCTTGAATGCTCTGCTGACGGACAGACCTGGCACCCCCTCATCGCCGACCTTCAGAAGCAGTACGATATTCATTGGACGGGGCAGGGTGTGCAGGGACGCTATGTACGCTTGCGCAAACTACCTTCAGAGAAGACCCATTGGTTGGCCATTCGCACGTTCAAGGTCAATCCTATCACGTTGTCACACCTGGATTTTGACGTACACACAGACCAAGGCGAGAAGGCCATCCGTGCTTTTGATGAACAACCTTTGACCTCTTTCCATCTTGCTGGCACCCTTTCGTTCGACATTCCAAAGCATACGCAGCGTTATATTTTGCTGATGAAGCTGCCCGAAAATCAGTCGGTCAAGGTGAAACAACATGACAAGAAGGGACGTGTTGTGGCTGAAACTACCGTTAGCTCATCCTTCCATCAACTTGATGTCGCGAAAAAAGCTACCCGCCTAACCATCGAGGGCAACGCAGAAATTTTTGAAATCATCCGCAAGTAAGCGAATAAAAATAAGGTGTGCCAGTTTGATGACACACCTTATTTTTATGCCGATTCATCAGCACATCGTCTTTTGTTTGGCCTTGATTAACGGGTGGGTTCTTCTTTTTTAGCTTGCGCCACTCGTGGTGATTTCTTCTTTTTGTTCACCTTGAACTTGTCAAAGCCCAGTCCGTATACACCGATAACCGCACTCTGAGAGACAAAAGCCTCTGGGTCTATCTCGTCAATCGTTCTGAAAATCATGGACGACTCGGTTTGTTTGGCCAGCACGAAAAGCATTTTCATGTCGCGTCCAGAGTAAAATCCGTTGCCCGTGAGCGTGGTACATCCTCGTTGAACCGTCGTATTGATGGCCCTACCTATCTCTTCGTATTTTTCTGAGATGATGAAGAATTGAACCGACCGTCGGTTCATGTTCACCACTTTGTCCACGCAAGCCGAAGAAACAATGAGCACCACATAGCCATACAACACCTGCTCCCAGTCGTGCAGCACCAGGTAGCTGGATGTGATGATGGTGATGTCGCAGAGAAGGATGACCTTTCCCAGCGAGATGTCATGATATTTGTTAATCATGGCCGCAATGACATCCGTTCCACCTGTGCTGCCGTTGCTCGACAATCCCATTCCGATGCTCGACCCCATGAGCACAGCTCCCAGAATGGCCGCCATGAAAGGTTGGTCGTTGATGATTGCCTCATCGTGCGTCACCTGTCTGATGAGCCACACAAACATGGCGAACGTCAGGGCGGCATAGATGGTCTTGACGCAAAATCGCCACCCCAGAATCTTGAGTGCAAAGGCCAGCAGGGTGGCGTTGATGACTAGGTAAGTGACCTCTACGGGAATATTAAACCCCCAATAGATGATAGACGAGATACCTGTGATGCCGCCCATACCGATGTGGTTGGGCAACAAGAAGACGGTTAGGCCTAAGCTACCCATGAGCATGGCCAGTGTGATGACGGCGTAATCTTTCAGTTCTGATTTCTTTTTTCTTGGCATGGTGAGTTTGTTTTTTTAGCGTCTTGTTATTCCTTGTTGTACCTTGGATGGTACGAAAGGATGTCGTCGGCAAAGTTACAAAAAAGATGTTTATCTGTTTCTCATTGCCCCTAAAATGTGCTGATGATGTGTGAACCGTAACTCCAATGAAGCTGTTCTTGGGATGCGCTCGAGTCCTTTCCCGAAAACGGTTTGATGGTGTTTCGTGCAAAAATGTTCCATTTCTTTACTAAAAAACAGCCCTAAAATGGCACTTCAAAACTTTCAATCTAGAAAAAATCAATAGGCAAGGAGGATGCAAACAAGCTATCATGAAGCAAGAAAAATGAGATTTTAAGGCAATAGTAATGCGTTTAAGGTGTTATATGCATGATATTGCCGCCCAATAGATATGGTATTGCACGGCAAAAGCATGCAAATATCTGCCTAAAAGCTATGCTTTTGTGCTTAAAATAGCGCGTAAATGGGCTGATATTCGTGTCTTGATTTTGCAATATGCTGTATGTCAAGAGAATACAAATGTTGCTCATTTTGGGCGTATTTGCGACGAAAGTGAAGGCTGTTCGTAAATACGCAAATTATAAGAGAGTGTGTTGTCAAGATATTTCACCAGTAGGAGCATGTTCTATCGCGTTTTATTGCATAGCCTTCATGTTTCAGCAAACGGTTCTCAAGTTCGGACATTGTCACCATGTTTAGCCGCATCACGCACCCTGTTGTGGGCGAATAAAATCAGATGTGCACCTTAAAAGTGTTAAAATCATGAAGTTCAGCCTTGCATATAGAAAAAACTCACTATATTTACATTCATTTTGAAATAACTAAAAATTGTTTTGTCGATATGGAAGATAACACGCAGCAGCAGGGATTGCAATTGGAGTTGAATCCCGAGGTGGCTCAGGGTAAGTATGTAAATCTGGCCCTGATCTCACACTCCAGTTCAGAGTTTGTACTTGATTTTACCAGTATTTTGCCCGGAATACCCAAACCTCAGGTGGTAAGTCGTGTGGTGATGGCACCCGAACATGCCAAACGACTTCTCATGGCCTTGCAGGAGAACATCTATAAATACGAGCAGCAGTTTGGCAAGATTCAACTGCCAGAGATGGCAGGCCGCACCATTGCTCCTTTCGAAGGTACCAAGGGGGAAGCGTAGATTGCGCTCCCTTTGGCGATAGATAGTTCTTTCTCTGTCGATAGGTGGCTCTTTCTTCAGCGAATGTGTTAAAGACTGCGGTTCGTTCGTGAAACTATTTCCGCGTTCTCTTGCTATTTCCTTTTAGGCGTATCTGCGTAAAATCGGTTCCTCATCTTTGTCCGTCCTGTCACCTTGATGAGTTTTCTCGTATTTTTAACGAAAAGCTTTGAGTTATCACTAAATTGTAGTATTTTTGCAACGGCTGGCGGTATCTGATACCTAAAAATGAGGATGTTTGATGATGAACATTTGTAAAGAACACCAGCCAAGGAACAACTATTTAAACGCACACATCAATATACTAACATTTAAATACTTTAATTATCAATCATTTATGTGGTTAATCAATTCATCTATTGGTAGAAAAGTGGTCATGTCGGTTACCGGCATTGCGCTTATTCTGTTCCTGACATTTCACATGTCAATGAATGTTGTCGCCCTCTTTTCTGGAGAAGCGTACAACATGATTTGTGAACTTTTGGGTGCCAACTGGTATGCGGTGGTAGCTACGATAGCACTTGCAGCTTTGGTTGTTTGTCATATCGTCTACGCATTCATCCTGACGGCACAAAACCTGCGGGCTCGCGGCAACGAACGTTATGCCGTTACGCAAAGAAGCTCTAAGGTAGAGTGGGCATCTCAAAACATGTTGGTGTTAGGCATCATCATTCTTTTGGGCTTACTTCTTCACTTGTACAATTTCTGGTACAACATGATGTTTGCCGAGATCTTTCACATTGCCGACCCGTTAGGCAATCCTGCTGACGGATTTGGTTACATTCGTGAAACATTCGCACAACCTCTGTATGTGGTGCTGTATGTCATTTGGCTGGTTGCCATCTGGTTCCATCTCACGCATGGCTTCTGGAGTGCAATGCAAACACTTGGAATCAGCAACAAAATCTGGTTCAATCGATGGAAGACCATCGGCGAGGTGTACGCCACGTTGCTGATGTTAGGCTTCCTTGTTGTTGTTCTCGCATTTGCCTTTGGCTGCGCGCCAAGTTTGTGCTGTGCGTAATTGTTTAATCTGATTACATGTAAGGAAGAATATTATGACACAAATAAATTCAAAAATACCTGAAGGACCAGTAGCTGAGAAGTGGACCAATTACAAGGCTCACCAGCGCTTGGTTAACCCAAAGAATAAATTAAAATTGGATGTCATCGTTGTTGGTACAGGCTTAGCAGGTGCCAGTGCCGCCGCTTCGTTGGGCGAGATGGGATTCAATGTATTCAACTTTTGTATTCAAGACTCGCCTCGTCGTGCACACTCTATTGCTGCACAAGGAGGTATCAATGCTGCCAAGGATTATCAGAATGACGGTGACTCTGTTTATCGTTTGTTCTATGATACCGTAAAAGGTGGCGACTATCGTGCTCGCGAAGCTAACGTTTACCGTTTGGCAGAGGTGTCAAATGCTATCATCGACCAATGTGTTGCACAAGGCGTACCATTCGCTCGTGAATACGGAGGCATGTTGGCCAACCGTTCATTTGGTGGTGCACAGGTAAGTAGAACGTTCTATGCCAAAGGTCAAACAGGTCAGCAGCTGTTGTTAGGTGCTTACTCATCACTGATGTGTCAAGTACATGCAGGCAAAGTAAAGCTCTATACACGTTACGAGATGGAGGACGTAGTCATCATTGACGGTCGTGCTCGTGGTATCATAGCCAAGAACTTGGTGACTGGTAAGTTAGAGAGATTCTCTGCCAATGCCGTAGTGATTGCCACTGGCGGATACGGAAATGCTTATTTCCTTTCTACCAATGCAATGGGATGTAACTGTACCGCTGCCGTTCAGTGCTACCGTAAGGGTGCTTATTTTGCTAACCCTTCGTATGTGCAGATTCACCCCACCTGTATTCCTGTACATGGTGACAAGCAATCGAAGCTGACGTTGATGTCAGAATCGTTGCGTAACGACGGACGTATTTGGGTTCCTAAGAAGATTGAAGATGCCAAGGCATTGCAGGCAGGAACGAAACAAGGCTGGGAAATACCAGAGGAGGATCGCGACTACTACTTGGAGCGTCGCTACCCAGCATTTGGTAACTTAGTGCCTCGTGACGTGGCTTCGCGTGCTGCGAAGGAGCGTTGCGATAAGGGTTTTGGTGTGAATAACACTGGTTTGGCTGTGTTCCTCGACTTCTCTGAGTCAATCAACCGATTGGGACTTGATGAAATCATGCAGCGTTATGGAAACCTCTTCGAGATGTATGAAGAGATTACAGACGTGTTCCCAGGCGACATGGCGAACGAAATCAATGGTGAAAAGTACTACAAGCCCATGATGATCTTCCCCGCTATCCATTATACCATGGGTGGTATTTGGGTAGATTACGAGTTGATGACCTCTGTCGCAGGACTGTTTGCCATCGGTGAATGTAACTTCTCTGATCACGGTGCTAACCGTTTGGGAGCTTCAGCGTTGATGCAAGGTTTGGCAGATGGTTACTTCGTGTTGCCATACACCATTCAAAATTATTTGGCAGACCAAGCTGTTTGGCCACGTCTTTCTACCGATCTTCCAGAGTTTGAAGAGGCTGAAAAGAAGGTACAAGCAGAGATTGACCGTTTGATGAACATCAAGGGTAAGCGCTCTGTCGATTCTATTCACAAGGAGTTGGGTCACATCATGTGGGAACACGTGGGAATGGGTCGTACCAAGGAAGGTCTCGAAGAAGGCTTGAAGATGATAGCAGACTTGCGTAAAGAGTTCGATACCAACCTGTTTATTCCAGGTTCTAAGGAAGGTCTGAACGTTGAGTTGGATAAAGCTATCCATTTGCGTGATTTCTTATTGATGGGCGAACTCGTTGCTTACGATGCCATCTCTCGTAATGAGAGTTGTGGAGGTCACTTCCGTGAGGAGTACCAAACACCTGAGGGAGAGGCAAAGCGTGACGATGAAAACTATTTCTATGTAGGTTGTTGGAAGTACCAGAACAATGATGAAACCGCCCCCGAGCTGCTCAAAGAGCCACTCGAGTACGAGGCCATCAAGGTACAGACACGTAATTATAAGAATTAAATTGATGAGTTGACGAGTTAACAAGCTGACGAGTAGACAAGATGATAGTGAATTCGTGAGGTTCTTCTCATAGCTAATATGTAATCCGAATTGGATATGAAATCTACGCACAAAGACTTGATTGTTTGGCAAAAGAGCATCATTCTTGTGAAAAGGATTTATCAAGTAACGAGATGTTTTCCACATGAAGAACTCATGGGAATCTCCTCTCAAATGCGTAGAGCTGCAATTTCAATACCTTCGAACATAGCCGAAGGTTATGGCAGAGGAACAACAAAAGAGTTGTTACATTTCTTATATATAGCTTTGGGTTCAGCTTCTGAATTGGATACTCAAATTATTCTCTGTAAAGAGCTGGGCTTTATTATTGATTTGGAGGCTTACCAAGAACTCTATCAATTAAATATAGAAGTCTTAAAAATGCTAACAGCACTCATTAAAAGTCAACAACAATAGACAAAATATTCATCAAACCGTTGCATTTAAAATATATAGCTATCTATAAATTTCTTGTAACCATTGAAAAAAGTCTATTAACTTGTGAACTTGTGAACTTGTGAACTCGTAAACTAAAAAAATACAAGCCATGTCAAAAAATATAAGTTTTACAATTAAATTTTGGCGTCAGAACGGTCCTAAAGACAAGGGACATTTTGACACTCACGAGATGAAGAATATCCCAGACGATACTTCTTTCCTCGAAATGCTTGACATCCTCAACGAGGAACTCATCGAGGATGGGAAAGAACCGTTTGTTTTCGATCACGACTGTCGTGAAGGTATTTGCGGAATGTGCTCACTCTATATCAATGGAGTGCCACACGGAAAGACCGAACGAGGTGCGACAACCTGCCAATTGTACATGCGTCGTTTCAACGATGGCGATGTCATTACCGTAGAACCTTGGCGTTCAGCAGGCTTCCCAGTTATCAAGGATTGTATGGTAGACCGTAACGCTTTCGACAAAATCATCGCTGCAGGTGGCTACAATACCATTCGAACAGGACAGGCACAGGATGCCAATTCCATCCTTATTCCTAAGGAGAAGGCCGATGAGGCCATGGACTGTGCTTCCTGCATCGGTTGTGGTGCCTGCGTAGCAGCATGTAAAAACGGCTCTGCCATGCTCTTCGTTAGCTCCAAGGTTAGCCAGTTGGCGTTGTTGCCACAAGGCCGTCCAGAGGCTGCTAAGCGTGCCAAAGCCATGGTTCTCAAGATGGATGAGCTGGGATTTGGTAACTGTACCAACACTCGTTCATGCGAAGCCGTATGTCCAAAGAACGAGTCGATTGCTAACATCGCACGACTGAACCGTGAATACATCACAGCAAAGTTTAAAGATTAAGCAGCACTTGTTTTGCAAATTCACGCTTTAAACGAGCGTATTTGCAATTCTTAAACTCATAAATATAGCCCATACGTTCTCTTTGACGTATGGGCTTTTATAATGTTCGCAATAAGGTGACGCATCAAGTGGATGCGTGTTCGTGATTTAACGATTGGCCAAAAGGCGTTTACTAAAGTATCTTACGGGGTACCATACCGCCATCCAACCAACGGCAATCACCGTGATGAAAATTAAGAAAATATCTAAATAGTGCACACTAACGGGATAAGCATTGACAACAAAGTCGCCAGATCTTTGCCCAAGTGATACGAAACCGAAGGTCTGTTGAAGCCAACAGAGCAACAAACCCAACAGAATGCCTATGAGAGCGCCTATGACTGAAATCATTCGGCCTTCGAAAAGAAAGATTTTAGTGATTTGTTTGTCGCTGGCTCCGATGTTTCTTAACGTCACCACATCATTCTTCTTGTCAATCATGAGCATGGAAAGCGAACCGATAATGTTAAAGCACGCCACAACCAAGATGAACGTAAGGAAGAAATAAGCGATAATCTTCTCGATCTGCATGATCTTAAATGTGTCCGCTTGTTGTTCAAAACGATCAAGCACCTTGTACCGACTTCCGACGATAGCTTGTATCTCTTTCTTCACCTCCTTGAGGTTACTGTTCTCTTGAAGCCGGAGTTCAAGTGAGGAGATGCGCCCCTTCATGTCAAAAAGGTTGCGTGCAAATTCAATTGAAGTGAGTATATGTCCCTTGTCATATCTGGCTTGATTCACCGAGAACACTACGCCTGGTGACAGAAGAGAGTCTACCGCAAACCCGCTGGCAGGATTACTCATGTCCAACTGTCCTGACCGCTTGGGTGCGTAGATCTTGAGGTAACCGTTCCAAGTTGCGCCTACATCAAGTGTTTGAGCCAATCGAATGCCGATGATACCATACTCCAAATTGCCAGCGTGCAACTCATATTCGCCGTCCCCATATAGGATTTCCTTGATGTGGGTGAGCTTATCAAAATTGTCATCCACACCTTTGATGGTCACCATGGTTAGCTTGTCGCCATACATGGCCATTGCCATGTCCTCCACATTCTCTGTGGCTACATCCACCTGACGAAGCTGTTTAACCTTCGTGAGCAAGGAGTCGTTGGCGTTGGCTGATTTCCCTTCCGTAGGAACTACTTCGAGTTGTGGGTCGAAGTTGGTCAGAAAAGAGGCCACCAAGTCATGAAAACCGTTGAAAACGCTCATCACAATGACCAATGCCATCGTTGCCACCGCCACGCCTATCATGGAGATAATGGAGATGACATTGATGGCATTCGTGCTCTTTTTTGAAAAGAGATAACGACGTGCAACAAATAAAGGGAAGTTCATCTATTGGAATATTTGTACTCTGAGCCGTTGTTTTATTTCTTCAACAGTTCGTCGATGTGTTCGATGTAATCAAGGCTGTCGTCGATGAAGAAACGCAATTCGGGAACAATACGCAGCTGATTGCGTACCCGTGTGCCCAAGTCGTAACGAATGGTTTTCTCATTTGCCGTGATGTTCTTGATGATTTCCTCCGCTTTTTCTGAGGGAAAAATACTCAAGTAGGCGGTGCAAATACTCAAATCAGGACTGACACGTACCCGGGTGACGCTTACCATGACACCATGGGTAGCTCTTGTTTGCGATTGAAATATGATGGCGAGTTCTTTTTGAAGCAGTCGCGCGATGCGGTTTTGTCTTGTCTCTTGCATAAAATTTGTATTTTAAGGGTGTACAATTTAGTGGAAAACTTAGTGGAAGACAAAGATAATTATAATAGTTGACAATTAATTCTTTTTTCGTAATTTTGTGCCGATGGTGACAACTCCTCCAACAAAACAACAGACAAGAATCTTGGAGTTAGATTATCTCAAGTGTGTGTTTATTCTCTTGATGATAGTTTTTCACCTTGTCTATATTGGCAATCGCTATCCTGTTGCCAAGGCTTTTGTGTACACATTCCACATGCCTGGATTTCTCATTATTTCGGGTTACTTGCTCAATGTTCACAAGCGCGTTCCGCAGTTCTTGCGCTATATGCAATGGATTTTCGTACCTTATTTGCTGATGGAGTGTGGGTATGTGGTCATGGCGTCTATCTTACCCATTCGTGAGCATATTCAGCAGCTCACCTTTGGCTTGTTTCTTGATAAACTGTTTTTACACCCTTTGGGACCTTATTGGTACCTGCATACGCTGATGTTGTGTGGCATCGTTACTTATGTCGTTGCCCAATTTGCGAGTCGTCATCGTGTATGGATGCTGATTGGCGTGTTGCTATGTTTGTGGGTGTTGGCACTTTTGGGACTTGTTACTTGGATCAATGCTGTGTATTTTTGTGTAGGTGTCGCATTGCGTCTGTATCATCGTCCATTCGTTGATACATTTCACCCCGCATGGTGGTCGCTCATAGGGGTTGTATTAGTTGTCACTTGCGTGCCAAATGCGCTTCAACGGCATACCATAGGGGGCATGCTCATCGTGTATTTCGTCATCTCTTTTTTGCTTTGGCTGTATCCCTATTTGCCCAAAGGTATGGCAAAAATCTCCCTTTTCATCGGCAGAAACTCACTCATCCTGTTGCTTTTCTCTCCCATGTTTACGGTGCTTTCCAAGTTGTTTCAGTCTTATCTGTTGTTCGAACCGTCAGGAATGCTTTTCATGTTGGTGGCTTTGCTGTTTACGGTAGTTGGCAGTTTCACCGTTGCCTATACCTTGCAAAAGTTGCATATAGCACAGTATATGTTTGGAAAGTCAAGGATTATCAAATGATAACCCGTCTGTTTGTCCTTTTAAGAGCTTCTTGTCATTCGTTTAACTTCTTCCTAATGATGGTCAAACCGTCGCGAATGGGCAAGATTACTTTTTCCACTCGTGCATCTTGTGCGATGAAATCGTTGAAATGGATGATTCCTTGTGTCTGTGCATCGTGTTGATAGTGCGGGTCAATCACATGTCCATCCCACAACGTATTATCGGCAAGAATGAATCCACCAGGTCGCAATAGCTTCAACACCGTTTCGTATGTTTCTATATAAGTACGCTTGTCGCCGTCGATAAACGCCATATCAAACACGATATTTAGCTTGGGAGCTTCCACGTTTGCATCGCCAATGATGAAATGAATCTTTGATGCCACAGCACAGTTTTCTATCCATGGACGTGTAAAATCCTCCATTTCATCGTTGATTTCAAACGTATATAGTCGTCCATCTTCACCCAATCCCTCAGCCATGCAAATGGCACTGTAGCCACTGAAGGTACCTACTTCTAAAACATTCTTAGGCCGAATCATCTCTACCAGCATCTTGAGTAGCCGCCCTTGCAAATGTCCACTCGCCATACGTCCATGCACGGTGTGGATGTTTGTGGCGCGATATAGGCGGTATAGGTAATCGCCTTCGGCATCAATGTGTGCGAGCAGATAGCGTTCTAATTCAGTATTCACGGGAAGTTTTTTAGTTGATGAGTTTTTTAGTTTATGAGTTTACGAGTTTACGAGTTGATAGTTTTTTTGACAGACCAGTTCATCAGCGTTCAACTTGCAAGCCATTAACTCGTGAACTCGTGAACTCGTAAACTTGTGAACTTGTACCCTTGTACACTATCCAACAATTCCCTCTAAGGCCAGTCGGTACGAGTTGAGTCCAAAACCCATAACCACCCCTCGACAAGCCGATGAAATCATGCTTTTATGACGAAACTCCTCTCGGGCGTGTACATTCGAGATATGAACCTCAACCACTGGGGTAGTGAGCGAGCGAATACAGTCGAGCAAGGCTATGCTGGTGTGGGTGTAGGCACCTGCATTGAGAATAATGCCGTCGTAGGTGAACCCTACTTCCTGCATTTTATCAATCAACTCGCCTTCAATGTTACTTTGGTAGTAGGACAGCTCTACCGTTGGATATTGGCTTTGCAAGTCGTTGAAAAATGTATCGAAAGCGGTCTGGCCATAGATGTCTGGCTCTCTACTTCCCAGCAAATTGAGATTTGGCCCATTGATAATTTGAACTTTCATAATTCGCATGATTTAGTTATCTTTGTATCGTTCATACATGTCTTGTCAAGCCGAAATCATCTGCGTGCCTGCAAGGGATGTATATGATGCAAAAATACGCATAAAAATGGAAAGCAACAAGAAAACAACAACAGATATCGTGAAGTCGTATACCCGCTATTTGAAGCTGGAACGCAATTACTCGCCCAACACATTGATTGCTTATCAAAACGATTTGGGCTGGCTCTTATCCTTCTGTGAGCAGCAAGAGATAAACCCCTTGGACGTGCGATTGGATGACTTGCAGCACTTTGCAGGCCAGTTGCACGAACACCATATCGGCCCTACCTCGCAAGCTCGCATCCTGAGTGGCGTGCGTTCGTTCTACCGTTTCCTGGTTCTTGATGGCTACATCGAACAAGATCCTACCGAGTTGTTGGAATCTCCGCGACTTGGGGAGCATCTACCCGAGGTGCTTTCCACCGAAGAAGTTGATATGATAGAGAATAGTATCGACCTGTCCAAGCCCGAAGGACAGCGTAACAAGGCCATCATCGAGGTGTTGTTCTCGTGCGGTTTGCGCGTGTCAGAGCTGGTCAATCTGCAACTTTCCAATCTTTATTTGGACGAAGGCTTCATCCGCGTCACCGGAAAGGGCAACAAAGAACGGCTCGTACCCATCTCGCCCAAAGCCATCAAAGAGTTGAATCTTTGGTTTCTCGACCGCAATTTGATGAAGATAAAACCCGGTGAACAAGACTATGTGTTCCTCAATCGCCGTGGCGCTCATCTTACTCGCACCATGATTCTCATCATGCTAAAACGACAAGCCCAGGAGGCTGGCATCCAAAAAACCATCTCTCCGCACACCCTTCGCCACTCGTTCGCCACCGAGCTGCTGAAGGGTGGGGCCGACCTTCGCGCCATTCAAGTGATGCTGGGGCACGAAAGCATTGGCACCACTGAAATCTATACGCACATCGATACCACGACCCTGCGTGAGGAGATACTCCTCCATCACCCGCGAAACGCCAAAGATAAGGCTGATGAGGGCGGCAGAACATCTGCCGGTAATTCTGAAACGATGTAGCCGATGCATCTTGGCGAGATGAACATGCATTGGTTGCTATGATTATTAAAAATGCACGAACACTCATTTTTATACATGCAGGTTTTGCCTCGAGTTTTCTTTCAAATAGAAAAAACAAGACTGCAAATATGCGTTTTTCAGGGTACATTTTGTGTGTTGAAAACTTAATAGCGCGCTTTTGCCTAGTATTTTGTAGGCGTTTAAATTGTAAAGTACTGGTAATGAGCGTGGTACATTTTTGCGATATTTTGAAAAATCTTACGCCTCGTGCGGAATATGTTCAGGATTTTAGTTAAAAAATGTAAAGTTTTCAGTGTGGTTGTATAGATATGTAGGGAAACGACAGTTGCGTAGCCTTTGTTTTTTGAGTGAAAATTTATGGGTTAAATTGATTATCGATACGTCGCATTAGCGATTTTTGTGTACCTTTGCCACTCAATTATTAAAAAGTAAAATCAATGCTTAGTGAAAAAAGAAGCAGCATGCTGCATGGCGTGCTATTGATAACCTTGTTTTCGTTAGCCGCTTTCTATATCGGCGACATGGGGTTTGTAAAAAGGCTATCGTTCAGTCCGATGATAGTCGGCATCATCCTTGGCATGCTCTATGCCAACAGTTTACGCAACAATTTACCTGACACATGGGTTCCGGGAATCCTGTTCTGTTCCAAGCGCATCTTGCGAATTGGCATCATTTTGTACGGTTTCAGGCTCACCTTTCAGGATGTCACGGCCGTGGGACTACCTGCCATTCTCATCGATGCCATCATTGTAACCGTGACCGTTTGTGGCGGTGTGCTGATTGGTAAGTTGTTAAAAATGGACCGAAGCATCGCTCTGCTCACTTCCGTTGGTAGTGGCATCTGTGGCGCGGCGGCTGTGTTAGGTGCCGAGTCGGCCATCAACACCAAGCCCTACAAAACGGCTGTGGCCGTGTCTACCGTGGTCATCTTTGGTACGTTGTCGATGTTTCTCTATCCTGTGTTATATCGCAACGGTGTCTTTGACCTGTCGCCCGAGTTGATGGGGCTTTTTACTGGTTCTACTGTTCATGAGGTTGCGCATGTCGTAGGCGCAGGCAACGCCATGGGGCAGGGCGTGTCCAACACCGCCATCATCGTGAAGATGATTCGGGTGATGATGCTCGTGCCCGCCTTGTTGATTATCAGTTGGACGGTTGCCCGCAATCTTACCAAGCGCGATGCCGCCGAACAAGCTAAAGGAAAGATTACCATTCCATGGTTTGCCATTCTGTTTTTGGTGGTCATCGGGTTCAATTCGTTCAATCTGTTGCCCGTTGCTTTGGTAGAATGGATTAATCAGTTTGATACCTTTCTCTTAACCATGGCGATGACAGCTTTAGGAGCTGAAACCAGTTTTGACAAATTTAAGAAAGCAGGAGCCAAGCCTTTTCTGTTGGCAGCCATCTTATTTGTTTGGCTCATTGGCGGTGGTTATTGCTTGGCTAAATATGTCGTTCCTATGCTGATGAATATATAAGGTACTTGATATAAAAGTCCTTTTGATGAACAACGCCACTTGGTTTCAGTAAAACCAAGTGGCGTTGTTCTATATTTGCCAATGACGAAGTGTCCTTATTTCTCGTGCTTTCTGATAATAGCTCGCACCTCTTCAATGCTTCTGTCAAAAGGTCCGCTGTGTTCTAACTTGAGTGTACACATGGCAGCGGCAAACTTTCCTGCCTCTTCAAACCCTATTCCCTGTGACCGACAGTACAAAAAGCCAGCCGAGTAAGTGTCGCCACACCCCGTAGCATCTACTACTTCTCTCGGTGCATAGGCTGGGATGTCGTAAAAACGGTCGTTGGCATAAATGATAGAGCCCTCACTTCCCAGTGTCACGATGACCTCTTTCACACCCCATGCGTGTAGTTGTTTGGCTGCTTGGCGTGGGTCTTTGAGTCCTGTGATGACCTCCATTTCGTGTTCATTCACCTTGATGATGTCCGTACATGCCAAAATTTCCAGCTTGTCTTTCCAGTCAATGGGGTGGACATCCTGTCCGCGAACCTCTCGAAGATAGCCTTGTGCATCAATAGAGATTTGTCCTTTGGAAGATAAATACTTCACTACCTCGGGTGAGAAATCGTCATTTAGAAGCGAACCGATATGGTATATCTTTCCCGTTAACGGCTTCATCTCCTCAATAGTGAAGGGATCAGCCTTCGCTAATACACGCTGTGAGCGGGTATTTTGATTCTCTTCGTAGATGTTTTCAAACAGAACGGTGTGTTCACTGGGGTACACTTTCACGTCAATACCCGCCTCTTTCATCTCTTGTGTCACTGGCAAATCTTCGCTACCCACCTTGGTTACTAACTGAAAACTAACCTTCGAGGGTAGATGATTAAAAGCATAAGCCACATAATAAGCAGTGCCTCCCGACATGGAGACGGTCTGTTTATGTGTCGTATTCTTATCTCTCGTGATATGCCCCAAACAACATATATCTGTCATCGTATGTACCTTATTTGTGGCAAAGATACTTAAAAACAGCGAATATCAAAGGATTAGCTTTACAAAAAAAATGAAATAGGAGAGAGTCGTGTCGTGTTTTTTATGGGTATGAGGCGTTGGTTCTTCTTTTGTTCTTCGCAGGGTGTCGTGCCGATGCATCATGTTTGTTTGGCATTGATAATCAAAACGATGCCGAATGTTAATGTTTGTATCCCGATAGATAGAAATAAAGGCATTTGCTTTGCGCATCCATGGAATAGCCGTACCTTTGTACCCGATTAAAGAAAAGAATTTGAAGACATTTGAAGAATTAGGCGTTAGCGAAGAGATTCGCCGCGCCATTGAGGAGCTGGGGTTTGTACACCCCATGCCAGTACAAGAAGAGGTCATCCCTTATTTGTTGGGAAACAAGAACGATGTAATTGCATTAGCACAGACAGGAACAGGTAAAACGGCAGCATACGGCTTGCCCCTTTTGCAGAAAATAGATGTTGACAGCAAGCATACACAAGCCATTATTTTAAGTCCTACACGCGAACTGTGTTTGCAAATCGCTGATGACTTGAAGGATTTCGCTAAATATATCAAGAATCTACACGTAGAACCCGTGTACGGAGGTGCCAGTATCGTCACCCAAATTCATGCACTCAAACATGGCGCACAAATCATTGTGGCGACTCCGGGACGACTTATCGACCTGATGAACCGTGGGGTAGCAAAGCTGGACCAAGTGAACAATGTGGTGTTGGATGAGGCTGATGAGATGTTGAACATGGGTTTCTCGGAGAGCATCAATACCATTTTGGCAGGCGTTCCCGACGACCGCAACACCTTGTTGTTCTCGGCAACCATGAGCAACGAGATAGAAAAGATTGCCAAGACTTACTTGCGTGACTACAAGGAGATTGTAGTGGGAAGCCGAAACGAGGGTGCCGAAAACGTGAACCACGTTTATTATATGGTGAATGCGCGTGACAAATACTTGGCTCTGAAGCGCATCGTGGATTACTATCCACGCATTTTTGCCATTATCTTCTGCCGAACGAAGATTGAAACGCAAGAAATTGCCGACAAACTTATCAAGGATGGGTACAACGCAGAGGCGCTGCATGGCGACCTGAGTCAGCAACAGCGCGACCTCACCATGCAGAAGTTCCGCCAACATGTCACCCAGCTGTTGGTGGCAACCGATGTGGCTGCACGTGGATTGGATGTGGACGACCTGACGCATGTCATCAATTATGGCATGCCCGATGATACCGAGAATTACACGCATCGTAGCGGACGAACGGGACGTGCAGGGAAGAAAGGTACTTCTATTTGCATCATTCACACCCGTGAGCGTTCCAAAGTGCGTGCCGTGGAGAAAATAATTGGCAAGGAATTTGTTGATGGAACATTGCCTACCGCACAGGAAATTTGCGCCAAGCAGTTGTATAAAGCCATGCACGACATCGAGAAGATTGATGTTGACGAAGAGCAGATTGCGCCCTTTATGGTTGAAATTAACCGACACTTTGAATATGTCGACAAGGATGATATCATCAAGAAGATTGTCAGTTTGACGTTTGGACGCTTCTTGGATTACTACGCGAATGCGCCAGAGATAGAGAAACCCTCGCTCAAACGTGGCGACAGAGGTGAGGAAAAAGGTATGCGTGGTGGCAGGAAAGCTCGTTCGGAGCGAGGCGGAGGCCGTTCTCGTACACCCGAGAGAGGTTATCGCAGGCTGTTCATCAACTTGGGTAAGGACGATGGATTCTATCCCGGAGAGGTGATGCAGTTTATTAACCAGCATGTAAAAGGTAGGCAGCAGGTGGGGCATATTGACCTGTTGGGAAAAATATCCTATATCGAAGTGCCCGAAAAAGACGCCAACAAGGTGATGCGTTCTTTGTCGGGAGCGACCTACAAGGGTAGAGAGGTGCGCTGCAATGATGCCAACGAAGAAGGTCATGGACGCAAAGCGCAAGCCACAAGAGGTGGCGGAAGAGCTGCAGGTAGACGTGCGGAGAGCGGACGAAAGAATGGAAAAAGCGTGAAACGCCCCTCTTATCAGCAGCAAGATACCGGCGACTGGCGACAGTTCTTCCAGCAACCCGAGGTGAAATTCAAGGGTGAGACCCCCGATTTCTCCGAAGAAGGATGGGCACGCCGCAAGCCTCGTAAGGGGTAATGGCAACGTCGCACATGGCTTTCCGTTTCGGCTGAATGATTCGTACCGTATGCGCAAAGAACGCCAATCATTATCTCATCCCTGAGAGAAACCTACCCATCAAGCAATCAAGCAGGCTATCTGGCTCGACAAATCAGTTTATTTTGCGAAACAAGATGGCCTGTTTTGTTGTCTTGAATGAATCACTTTGCCTTGGCGTTTGCACCGTGTCTTATCGGAAAGGGGTTGCTGCTTTACCATTTGTATCATTTTCTTGCTTTCCTATTTTCACGTTATAGCGGTCTAAATGCTTGCATCTATATATTTTATAAGATTAAAAGTTTATTAAAAATGTGTAAAATACTTGGGGGGGGGTGAATTGTTGTTTCTAATTTTGTACGAATTATAAAAATGATAGTGAACAATTTGTATATTTAATTAAGAACAAAATTAAAATACAACACAGAACAAAATGAATATGAAAGGGATAACAAGTAAGTGTGAATACGTTGCACCCGCTATCGAGGTCATTAAAGTAGTAGATATGAATACCCTGCTGGCAGGAAGTCCTGATGTACGTCCAGGAACAGACCCTACTGTTGAGCCCCCCATTGAAGATGATTGGGAAGAGATTGAAGGCTAACCATACAGCCGAGACAAGCTGTGCCATGTGCCCAGCATTTAAGCAGGTATTAACAACAGAAAAAACAAACACAATTTTATGAAAATCAATACTTCAGTCTATCGCCATGGCTGCCGTGCTATCGCAGGGTTGCTCTGTGGCATCGTAGGTGTTATGGTGACGTCGTGTGCAGATGACGACTTGACCACGGTTAAGAAGAGTAGCGACACCGGTATCAATGTGCGTTTCAACACAACCGACGTGCAGGAACTCAGCATCGCACAAACAGGAAAGGCGCCCAAGGCTTTGCCAGGCACACGGGCACTGTCTGTATCAAAGCTGTTGCCGCAGCGACATGAGGCATTTAGTACGGATGGCTTGGATGTAAGTCTAGTGGAGACCACCGTCGACGGTGTGAACCCTGTGAAGACAGATGCACAAACAAGAGCTACGGTGAAGACGGCTATCGACGCCAACTTCTCGTCCTTTGGTTATCGAGGCACCAGTGAACAGGGCATCAGCAATACGCCCGAATGGTTTTATAACGCCGACACCAAGAGCGATGGCGAGCTTGTTTCGTCGCTACCTTGGTCGTGGGACATTCCTTATGCACGTTTCTATGGCATCTATCCGAAGGTTGAGGCCGGCTCTAAGCTAAAGCTTTCGGAAGCAACTTATGCTGGAAAGCCTTATATCGACTTTGAGTCAGAGACCGATGTCACCAAGCAAGTGGACTTGTTGACGGCGTGTTCGGGGGTGGTTCATTACAACGAACGTGGCGTAGCACCACGGCCGGAGCTAAAGTTCCGTCATGCCTTATGCGCCGTACGCTTTGCCATTGGAAGCAACCTCTCGTGGAACAAGACCATTGACAAGGTAGAAGTGCGCAATGTGCAATACAAAGGTAGGTACACACTCTCTGACCAAACGAACGGCACTGGTGCAGCTTGGGATGTCACCTCCGATCGTATTACGATGACACTCAGTGGTGTGAAAGTCAATACAAGCAAAAATCCGAACACCATTATCATGGGTACGGAGGGTGATAACTACACCTTCTACATGGTTCCACAGACCTTCACCGCCGAGGATAATGTCGTGGTGTACTTCCATTGTATCGACGGAACCGAGATCACTGCAAAGCTAAAATCGGGTAATTGGCAAGCTGGGCACACCAAAACTTATACCATCAGTCAAAAGGAATCTGATTGGACTTATCATATTGAGGCAACCAATCCAACGGCTATTGATTACGACAAGAATGTAAGTCCTGATGCATATAGCATCCTTAGTTATCGTATTGCGCCCGATGGAACCAAACAACCCGTTGGTTGGAAGGTCGTAGGCTATGATGCTAATGGCGACGGAACCTTCTCCATGGATGAAAAACCCTCATGGCTTACCAATCTTGACAAGAGTAGTGGTGAAGGCGGCGAGGTGGCCGAAACGGGTTCTGCCCATGTAACCATCAATATTAACAATCAGATGAGCGAGCGCAATCAGCAAATTGCGAATGCACCCGCCAAGGGTTCTTCGACCACTTACTACAACTTGGCCAACCAAACCAATGGTGGCAACGCCATTGAGAACACCGCCAACTCGTACTTGATATCTGCTCCCGGCTACTACCGGTTGCCTTTGGTGTATGGAAATGCTATCAAGAACGGAACGAAAAACGAGGCTGCCTATAAAACAGACAAAGACACCGATACAGGAAGAAACAAAAGTACAAAGGTGATGGAGCACTTCATCGACCACAACGGCAAACCAATCAAGTCGCCCTACATCATGGTGCAGAATCCTGACAATAAGGTTGGTACACCCGAAGTAGTGTGGGCTGACGTGAAGGGTTTGGTGTCTAACTTAAAGGTTACAGGAACAGGATCGGGCGCATATTTACAGTTCGAGGTAAACAAGTCTACTATTCAGAATGGTAATGCCGTGATAGCTGTTAAAGATAGCAAAGGCACAGTGTTGTGGTCATGGCACATCTGGGTGGCACCTGCTGATGCGCTCAGCACCATAGCTTGTTACAACAAAGACGGTAAGACCTACAAGTTTGCCAAGGAACCACTCGGTTTCAAGTATAATGTATGGAATGGATCGACCTACTCTGTGAATCGCAGTGTTAAGGTTCGGGTAGAACAAGTGGCTGGTCACAAGGGAGCAAAACAGTATGCCGACATCACCGTTACACAAAAGACAGGTGGCAAGAAAGAACATACGATGACATATTATGAGTTTGGGCGCAAAGACGCTTTCCCCAAATTACCAGGAAAACCTGAGAACGGTGATGGTGGATGTATAGAAAGCGATGAACAAGAAACAGTGCAAAAAGGTATTCAAAATCCAAATACTGTTTATACAAATTATAATGATCATTCAGAGCCTTGGTATATCAACCTTTGGTGTGCCAATTATCGTGATGAGGATGATCGACCCACTTCTTGTATCAAAACTATCTACGACCCCAGTCCCGTGGGATACAGAGTGCCTGAGTTTGATGCATTCACGGGCTTTTTTACAATCAAAAAATCTTGGGTTAGAGACAAGCAGCATAACTGGAAAGCAGTGGCACACACCCAAGGTGAATGGAATGATGGTTTTAATTTTATCACCAAACCAAAATCATCGGGTAGCCCTATCTTCTTCCCTAAGATGGATGAATATTACTGGGGCGCTTTAGACGATCCGACAGTTCTCTACAGCTGGGTGGGTTATTGGGCTTCAGGTGCAGTAACCAAGCTGAGAAATTTTGATATAGGTTTTGGCTTTTATTACTACAAAGGTACTGACGATGATGAAGCAAATTTTGCAATGACCCCAGGTTTTTATCGGTCTACCCCTGCCAACGTACGCTCAATAGTTGATGAATAAAAAGCAGAGATGACTATCGAGTCATGATATATACGGTCGGGGGGCAAACGTCTTCCGACCGTTTGCGTTGGTGTAAGGTGATGAAGCTCTGCATAGTGCATGTTTGATAGCGGCAGATAAAACGAAAAAATGTCTTTGATGTGTGTTATGAGACGAACTTTTTGTAAGACAAAGACATCAGTGTGACAATAAATTTCTACCTTTGTAGAGGATAGGCTGCGCCTTAACAATGAAAGTAAACTTTCTCTGTCTTCGGCTTGCTCTATCTCCAGAAGTAGACAATAAGTTTCATTTTATAAAATTATTTTACCTATGAAAATCAGACATCTTTTTAGTGCTTTGCTTCTGTTGTGTGCAAGTATGTTGCATGCCCAGATGCAGATGCCGCCCGTACCGGTAGACACTGCCGTGCGAATGGGTAAGCTCGACAATGGCTTAACCTATTTTATTCGTTACAACAACTGGCCCGAACACCGTGCAAACTTTTACATTGCACAGAAGGTGGGGTCCATTCAAGAGGAAGAAAGCCAGCGTGGATTGGCGCATTTCTTGGAACACATGGCGTTCAATGGCAGCGACAACTTCAAAGGCAACGACCTGATAGAGTACCTTCGTTCCATTGGTGTGGAGTTTGGTAGCGACCTCAATGCTTACACGTCCATCGACCAAACAGTTTACAACATTGACAATGTGCCCACTACTCGACAGAGTTCGCTCGACTCTTGCTTGTTGATATTGCGCGATTGGTCTACGGGTTTGACACTCGATCCAAAGGAGATAGACAAGGAGCGTGGTGTGATACATGAGGAATGGCGACTACGTACCAGCGCACAGAGCCGCATGTTTGAGCGTAATCTGCCCAAACTGTATCCCGGAAGTAAGTACGGTGTGCGTTATCCTATCGGTCTGATGAGTGTCGTAGACAACTTCTCGCCCAAGGAATTGCGTGACTATTATGAGAAATGGTATCATCCATCCAACCAAGGCATCATTGTGATTGGCGACGTGGACGTAAACCATACCGAGGCAATGATTAAGAAACTCTTTGGTGGTATCAAGAACCCAGCCAACCAAGCTCCTGTGCTTGATGAGCCAGTGCCCGACACTGCCGAGCCAATCGTTATCATTGACAAGGATAAAGAGCAGCGCACCAACAACGTACAGGTGATGTTCAAGCACGATACGTACCCCGACTCGTTGAAAAATTCCGTTGAATATATCGTCTATGGTTATTTGAAAGGAGCCGCACTCAACATGCTGAACGATCGCTATACCGAAGCAGCACAAAAGGCAGACTGCCCATACGTGGGTGCTGGAGCCAGTGATGACAACTATATTTTTGCTAAGACGAAAGATGCGTTCAGTATCTTTGCCCAACCCAAAGACCCCTCTCAACTTGCCGCTTCGCTCACCGCAGCCGTGGTAGAAGCCCGTCGTGCAGTCGAATTTGGATTCACCCAGACCGAATACGATCGATATAAAGCCAACCTGTTGAGTAGCCTAGACAAGGCATACAGCAACAAAGACAAGCGCAAGAACACACAGTTCTTCAACGAATGTCTGGGTTATTTCTTGACCAACGAGCCTATGCCGTCCATCGATTACACCTATCAACTGATGAAGCAGATGGTTCCAGCCATTCCAGTTGAAGCGGTCAACGAATATATGAAACAGCTGATTCCCAAGAATGACAGCAACGTTGTGATTATAAGCTTTAACAACGAGAAAGAGGGTGCGGTCTATCCAACCCGTCAAGAACTGCTCACTGCCCTCCAAACGGCCAAACAACAGCAGGTAACGGCATACGTTGACAACGTGAAGAACGAACCGTTGATTACGAAAAAACCGACCCCTGGAACCATCAAGAGTGAGAAGAAGAACGATAAATTGGGGTACACGGAGCTGAAACTGTCTAACGGTGCGACGGTTGTGCTCAAGCATACCGACTTGAAGAAGGATGAGGTGCTGTTGTCGGCAGAGGGCTTTGGAGGCTCTTCGTTATACGGTGAGAAGGATTATCTCAACGCCAAGATGTTTGATGAAGTGATTGCAAATAGCGGATTGGGACAGTTCTCGCTGACCGAACTGCAAAAAGCATTGGCCGGTAAGATTGCCAATGTCAACCTATCATTGGGCTTTAAGAATAGCTCGGCATCGGGGTCATCCACGCCCAAGGATGTAGAAACGATGCTGCAAATGCTGTATCTCTACTTCACTGGCATCAACAAAGACCAGAAATCGTACGACAACCTCATCAGTCAGTACAAGGTAAGTCTTAAAAATCGCTCGCTCTCGCCGGAGGTGGCCCTCTCTGATTCGCTCACGGCAACGATGTACGGGCACAATCCACGGTTGACTCCCGTCAAGGTAGATGACTTGCCAAACGTATCTTATGACCGTATCTTGGCCATGGCCAAGGAGCGTACGGCCAATGCGGCAGCATGGACATTCACGCTCATTGGAAACTATGACGAGGCTGCCATCCGACCATTGATTTGTCAATACATTGCTAGTCTGCCCTCACAGAATAAGATTGTGAAGGGACATCGCGTCACCTTCTTGCAGAAAGGCAAGATAGACAACACCTTCAACCGCAAGATGGAAACACCTAAGTCAACGGCTTATAAGATATGGTACAACGAAGACATGCCTTACACCGTGGAGAATGATGTCAAAGCATCTATCGCCGGACAGGTATTATCGATGGTTTATTTGCAGAAGATTCGTGAGGATGCCGGTGCAGCCTACTCGTGTGGGGCACAAGGTGCAGCAACCATCGACGACGATTATCACGTGATTCAATTATTAGGCGTTTGCCCCATGAAGCCAGAGAAGAAGGATTTGGCCCTGAGCATCATGGAGAGTGCCGTGCAAGAGCTTACCAAGACGGTGGATGCCACGATGGTTGACAAGATTAAAGCCGTGATGCTGAAGCAAGCGGATGATGTGGCTAAGACCAATCGTTATTGGAATGGTGTGGTGGATTTGTATCGTAAGCACGGTATTGACACGCACACTGATTATAAGAAGGTGATTAGCGCACAGACACCACAGACCATCGCCGCTTTCATGAAAGAATTCTTGAAGGCCGGAAACTACATCTCGGTAACCATGTTGCCAGAAGAAAAGAAGTAAGCAATGGGGCGACAGCCTCACCCCCAACCCCTCCCCAAAAGGGAGGGGAGTGGTTAGCTTGTTTGTTCACAGATATTGCCATTGAACTGTATCAATAGTTCAATGGCATTTTTAATGTTGGCAGGTTACGGCACGTTACGAAACATCGTAGGGGCGTGATTCATCACGTTCCGTTCGCAAGTAGGGACATTGTTGGAGCATGATTTATCACGTTCCGTATGAGTAGACACGTTGAATGATTGGTTTTACGACGTTTTCGGAACGTGTTGAATCACGCCCCGTATCAGCAAATACGCTAAATGATTGGCCTCATGATGTGTCGGAACGTGATAAATCACGCCCCAACGGCATCGTAGCCGTATCATTATACTGCCCCAAAACGTCCATGTTCAAAGTAGAATTTCAATTGTCCTTATTTCAACTTCGTTATTTTCTCACAAAAAGTTTGTAACCTATTGCTCACCTATCTTGTATTTTTCTGTTTGAAAGACGCTGTTCTCCACGGGCTGAAAGCCCAAAAGCTTATAGCCCAGGGTAACACCCTGGGAATGGATTACGTTGTGGAATATGCGCCCTGTAAGGGCAAAAGCGTTTAAATATCAACATGTTATGAATGCTTTTGCCCTTGCAGGGCGTACACCTAATCACACGCTTACCCAGGGCGATGCCCTGGGCTGTAGGCTTCTGGGCTTACAGCCCGTGTCATTCTCGTGCCGTTTTTCAATAGAATAAGTTGTGGACTATTTCCTAACCTTGACATAACTCCAACCTGAACCTGTAGGTTGCTGATGCCCTGTGTGTTTGAATCAAACCGTGTGACACAACGCTGAAGTCAAAAGATTGGAGCGTAAAAGCGGCACGAAACGTCCATGCTCAAAGTAGAATTTCATTTGTCTTTTTTCTTGACAAACACCTCTTCACCTTTGGCGTATTTGTAAACAACATCCCTGCTCGTCGTAAATACGGGAAATATGAAGATATTTTGTAACCGATTGTGCGTCAACACGTTGGTTGTTATTGTAAGATTTTTGGCCCCTTTTAACACACGTTTTTCGTGCAAAAGCATTGAGATTGGCAGGCAATAGCTATGCTTTTACGCCGCAAACCCATGCTTTTTACGCTGCAAACCCATGTGAATGACAACCCGAACGCATGCAAATTGACCGTAAGTTTCGATGTTTTAAGCGGAAAATATCGATTTTCTTCACTTTTTAACCCATTGATGCATCCTGTAAGCATAGTTAATTTTTCTATTTCATCACTTTACACATGTCATTTTATAGACACTTTTTTAGGACAAAAAGTGTCAGTCAAACGAGCCAAAGAAGCATGAAAACAATTTGGACATGCCCGCTTCTTGCCGTTGTCACCTTTTGGGTAACGCTTCTCATACCTTCCATTCACAGATGCGAATGCATGGTGCTTCCATACGAACGGACAATGGCGAGTAGGCTTCGTTTGGCGAGTATGCAGAAATGTCCTAAAGGAGTTAAAATAAAGCAGATGCGTGAAAGATTGTGTTTTTTTTGCTAACTTTGCATGTTCAACAAACAACAAGAATTATAGATATGGCCTATTTATTTTCATCAGAATCAGTTTCAGAGGGACATCCAGATAAAGTTGCTGACCAAATTTCAGACGCTTTGCTCGATCAGTTCTTGGCTTACGATAGTGACGCACATTGCGCCATCGAGACCTTTGTAACCACCGGGCAGGTGGTCATTATGGGAGAGGTTCGCTCGAAAGAATACGTTGACCTGCAAACCATTGCGCGCAAAACCATCAAGAAGATAGGTTACACCAAGTCGGAATATCAGTTTGACGGCGATTCGTGTGGCATCATGTCGGCCATTCACGAACAGAGTGACGATATTGACCGTGGGGTGAATCGGGCGAATGAGGACGAACAGGGTGCCGGTGACCAAGGCATGATGTTTGGTTATGCCATCAACGAAACCGAAAACTACATGCCGGTATCGCTTGATTTGGCTCACCTCATCATGCGCGTGTTGGCCGATATCCGCAAGGAAGGCAAGGAAATGACCTATCTTCGCCCCGACGCGAAGAGCCAGGTGACGATAGAATACAACGACGACCACACGCCCCGTCGCATCCACACCATTGTGGTGAGCACGCAGCACGACGAGTTTGACAGCGACGACGATCGCATGTTGGCCAAAATTAAGGCCGACGTCATCAACATTCTCATACCCCGTGTCAAGGCAGCGTGTGACGACAAGACGCGCGCATTGTTTAATGATGACATCTTATATTATGTGAATCCTACGGGAAAGTTTGTCATTGGCGGACCTCATGGCGACACCGGACTCACCGGAAGGAAGATTATCGTAGATACATACGGTGGGAAAGGCGCGCACGGAGGCGGAGCATTCTCGGGCAAAGACCCAAGCAAGGTAGACCGATCGGCAGCATACGCTTCTCGATATATTGCTAAAAACCTGGTGGCAGCAGGCGTTTCTGACGAGGTGTTGGTGCAGATTAGTTATGCCATTGGTGAGGCAAAGCCCATCAACATCTATGTAAATACGTACGGACGAGGCAAAATTGGGATGACAGATGGCGAGATTGCCCAGAAGATTGGTGAAATGTACGATCTTAGACCGAAAGCCATTGAGAAGAAATTCGGTCTTCGCAATCCTATTTATTTCGAGACAGCGGCTTACGGACACATGGGACGACAGTACGAAGTGAAGGAGAAAACGTTTGAAAGTCGTTATCATGAAACGAAAGTCATGCAGGTAGAACTGTTTACTTGGGAGAAGCTGGACGACGTGGAGCGCATCAAACAAGCCTTTGGCATTAAATAGTAAATGTTGCAGACCGACTCTCTTTCACAGTCAATCGTTGCCGATACTGCGCATACTGCGTCCTCAATGGCGCGACAGGCCAAGCAGCTTACGCCGGCACAGGTGCTGAAGTGGTTGCCCAAAGATGCCACTCCGGCACAGCAAGACTCGGCCATTCAGGCCCATATCAAGCCCAGCAAAATCAGTTGGAGCCAGATGCCGGACACCCTTCACTTGCCGGGCCATCCGGTAGGGAAGAGCTTTCGCGATGTCAGTCTGCCGCAATATTACAAAGAGTCGTTCTTTTCAAAAGACTCGATGTTCCATCCTGAACTCGATGGAGGACGTGTGGGAGTGGTCGGCGACCCTGTTCCATACACGGTGTCGGGTGACGACTTGATTACAGGTGTGCTGCTCGGATGCTTTATCCTGGCCATGCTCGCCTTTTCAAAGTCTAAGCGGTTCTTGGAAAAGCAGGTTAAGACCTTCTTTTATCAGCCGCGCGGACGGACGACAGAGGTCACGGAAACGGGCGAAGAAATACGGTTCCAGTTCTTCTTTGTCTTTCAGACGTGCCTGCTGTTAGCCCTCTTGTTCTTTTTCTATTCACGTACCTACGTCACCGATATCTTTGTGCTGGAATACTATCAGATGATGGGTATCTATACCGCAGCCCTCGTTTTGTATTTCATGGCGAAGACCTTGGTCTATACATTCACCAACTGGGTGTTCTTTGATAGGAAAAAAAACGGACAATGGGTGAAGGTGCGGTTGTTCTTGGTGTCGATGGAAGGCGTGGCATTGTTTCCCATTGTCATGTTATTGTCATATTTCGATTTCTCGATGAAAAGTGCTGTTATTTATGCAATTATTGTCATCGTGCTAATTAAATTGCTTACACTCTATAAGTCGTATGCCATCTTTTTCCGTCAAACGGGGTCTTTTGTGCAAATAATTTTGTACTTTTGTGCACTTGAAATCATTCCAATGCTCGCCTTGTGGGGCGTTTTTGGATTGGCAAACAATCATTTTAAAGTAAATTTTTAGGACACTGATGGTCAAAAAAATCTTAGTATCACAGCCCCAACCAACAAGTGAGAAGTCGCCATATTATGATATTGAGAAAGAATATGGTGTGAAGTGTGTGTTCCGACCCTTCTTCAAAGTGGAGGGACTCTCTGCAAAAGAATTTCGTAAGCAACGCATTAACATTCTCGATTATTCTGCTATTGTGTTCACTTCTCGCCATGCGATAGACCATTTTTTCACGCTGGCCAAGGAGATGCGCATCACCATACCGGAAGACATGAAGTACTTCTGTGTACTTGAAACCATTGCGCTGTACATCCAGAAATATGTACAGTATCGCAAGCGCAAGGTGTTTTTTGGAACGAGTGGCAAGATTGCCGACTTGGTTCCGTTGATGGTCAAGCATAAAACCGAGAAGTATCTCGTTCCGATGAGTAGTGTTCACAACGATGATCTCAAAAACTTGTTGGACGCAAAGAAGATCAAACATACCGAATGTGTGATGTATCGAACGGTGAGCAATGATATGACAGAAGAGGAAGTGAAGACGTTTGATTACGACATGATTATCTTCTTCAGTCCTACGGGCGTGAAGGCATTGCAAAAAAATGTGCCTCATTTTGAGCAAGGAGACATCAAGATTGGTGCTTTTGGCCCCGCCACATGCAAGGCTGTTGAGGCAGAAGGGTTCCGATTAGACTTGAAAGCACCCGATGCAGACAATCCTTCGATGACGGGAGCCTTGAAGGCTTATCTGAAAAAAAATAAAAAATAGAAAGTCAATTGCCGACCGATAGGCCTTTTAAACTTAGTAAGTGGGAGCGGATATGCAGTAGAACTCAGCTGGAAAAGCTCTTCACCGGAGGCAAAAGCAAATCCTTTTCGGTGTTTCCTTTAAGGGTTGTCTATTTGCTGACCGATCAACCTGATGGTGATTTACAACATGAAACGCCCGTCAAGATGATGGTGAGTGTGTCGAAAAGGCACTTCAAGCGAGCCGTTAAACGCAACCGCGTGAAGCGACAAGTGCGTGAGGCATATCGGCAGAACAAAGAGATTGTGGTGTCATCCATGGCAGATTCGCCCAATCGTCAGCTGTTATTGGGCTTTATCTGGATGTCTGATGAGCTTCATGATACGGACACCGTGGAGCGAAGTATGCAGGTCTTATTAAAACGAGTAGCTGATAAACTGTGAATGTTCTCAAGTCTATAAGTCACGGTATGATGCGGATTCTCCAGGGAATCTTGCTGGCTCCCATCTTGTTTTATCAGAAATTCATCACGCCTTACACGCCCCCGTCTTGCCGATTCACACCGACATGTTCGGAATATGCACGGCAGGCCATCATCAAGCATGGACCGTTCAAGGGGCTGGCGTTGGCCGTATGGCGCATCTTACGATGTAATCCGTGGGGTGGTAGTGGATATGATCCGGTACCGTAAGTTTCTCTTTGAGTAGAGGCCCCAGCTTCATAATACAAACGAAAAATATAAATTTGATTCGATGACAAAGAACTTTGTTGAAGAACTGAAATGGCGTGGCATGTTAGCGCAGATGATGCCAGGCACTGAAGAACTACTTGAAAAAGAACTCGTGTCGGCTTATTTGGGTACTGACCCAACGGCCGACTCCTTGCATATCGGCCACTTGTGTGGCATTATGATGCTCCGTCATCTGCAAAGATGTGGGCACAAGCCCTATCTGTTGCTGGGTGGAGCGACGGGAATGATTGGAGATCCTTCGGGAAAGAGCTTGGAACGCAACCTCTTGGACACTGCTACCTTGTACCATAATCAAGAGGCTATCAAGCAACAGGTGTCCAAATTCCTCGACTTTGATGGTGACACACCCAACAAAGCCGAGCTGGTGAATAACTATGACTGGATGAAAGACTTCACTTTCCTTGACTTTGCACGCGAGGTAGGCAAGCACATTACCGTGAACTATATGATGGCCAAAGACAGTGTGAAGAAGCGTTTGAACGGTGAAGCCAGCGATGGTTTGTCGTTTACCGAGTTCACTTACCAGCTGTTACAGGGCTACGACTTCCTTCATCTTTATCAGAAGCATGGCATCAAACTGCAACTTGGCGGCAACGACCAATGGGGAAACATGACGACGGGCACTGAGTTGATTCGCCGAACATTGGGTGCTGAGGAGAATGCTTACTGCCTGACGTGCCCCTTAATCACGAAGGCCGACGGGAAAAAGTTCGGCAAGACGGAGAACGGTAACATCTGGTTGGACAGAAACCGCACAACACCGTATGCGTTCTATCAATTCTGGTTGAACGTTAGTGATGATGATGCGGAGAAATACATCAAGATATTTACCTCCTTAGAACGTGAGACCATCGAAGCACTTGTGGCCGAACATCAGCAAGATCCCGGTCGCCGTGTTCTTCAAAAGCGTTTGGCTGAGGAGGTGACGGTGATGGTTCATTCGCGGGAAGACTTAGACATGGCCATTGAAGCCAGCAACATTTTGTTCGGAAAAGCCACCAAGGAGAGCCTTCAAAAGCTTGATGAAGCTACCTTCCTCGATGTCTTTAATGGCGTTCCACAATACGAAATTGGTAAGGATCAGTTAGGTTCTACGGCTGTAGACCTCTTCAATCAGGAGGGAATGGAGATGTTCCCAAGCAAAGGTGAGATGCGGAAACTGGTGAAAGGCGGCGGTGTTTCGCTCAACAAAGAGAAGCTTTCGTCCTTTGATCAGGTTATTACGGCAGACGACTTGATAGACGGTAAGTATCTGTTGGTGCAGCGTGGAAAGAAGAATTACTTCCTCATTACCGTAAAATAAAACAGCAACTGGTTGCTCTCAGTTCTGTTTTTAGAACTATAAACGGCCTATGTGTCGCCGGAAATCGTGCCTTTCAGACATCGTTTCAGTGACAGGTAGGCTTTTTTGTTGGTGAGGGAAGTGCCGCTTATGTTGAAACATGCTTAAGGTGTTCGGTATACTTGAATTACTTATCTGTTATAGATTGTTTGGCTAAAACCAAGTGCTGGGTTGGCATGAGTGTTCTTGTTACTTTATTTTCGATAGAAAGTAAAGCGCAGACCTGCCATCTACAAAGTGATTCAAGTGCATTGGTTGACAGCGTAGCGCTACCTGATACCTTGTTAAATCAATCGCCCTATGTGTTCCATGTTGACTCACTGATGGAGAAACAGTTAGTCAAACCCCAAAAATATCCATGGCGGGCAGCCGCTGAAGTGGTGGGGATTAACGCTACCCTCTTGGCCGTTGACTATTTTATATTAGATGCTGACTTCGCCAAGGTAACCAGTAAAACACTCAAACGCAACGTTCGGCTCAATCAATGGTTTTGGGATGGGGATGTGTTTCACACCAATTTATGGTACCATCCCTATCATGGCAATCTATTCTTCAATGCTGCTCGCAGTAATGGTATGAACTTCTGGGAGTCGATACCTTATACCCTGGCTGGTGATTTGATGTGGGAAATTGCCGGCGAAAACGAACTCCCATCCATCAATGACGCCATTTCTACCGGCATAGGTGGGTTGGCTATCGGCGAGAGTACCTATCGTTTGTCCAACCTCGTGTACCATGATGACCGACAAGGTTGGCGGCGTGTTGCCCAAGAACTATTGGGAGCAGCCATCAATCCCATTCGCGCATTGAATCGCCTATTCACTGGTGAGGCGTGGAAGATATGTCCTCAAAAGGCCTCTTATCATGATGACGACCGATTACCCGTACGCATGACGGTGGCTGTTGGCGACAGATATGTATCGGGCCACGATGCTTCCACGATGCGGTTTCATACGCCTTATTTGGATTTTTCGGTCCGCTATGGCGACGCTTTCAGTGAGGAACACAAACCTTTCGATTACTTTACCCTCGATGCGGGTGTGGTTTTGGGACATCAACAACATGCGGTGAATCACGTCAACATCATCGGACAGTTGGCTGCAACCCCTGTAATGGAACGCTGGGGCATGCTGTCGCGTTTCGGTGTTTATCAACATTTCAACTACGAACATACCAATGGGCGTAACGGAGGCTTACCTCCTTACCAGCTTTCCGAGGCAGCCAGCGTTGGAGTGGGGTGGCTTTGCAGGGTTCCTTTCATCCATCAAACTCTGCAATTTGATCAATCTTTCTTCCTCAATGGTATGTTGTTGGGCGGACTTTGGAGCGATTATACCGACAATCCCTTTCACAAATCCTACAACATGGGTAGCGGCTTCACCGCCCTGTCACGCACGCAATTCTCGGTAGGTCACCGCTTTTCTTTCTCTCTGGATGCCCGCTTTTTCCGTATGTACAGTTGGCGCGGCTACGAAGATGTGCCAGCTGACACACCATACGAAACGTTCAGCGCACAAGGCGAGCGTAACCAATCATCCGTATGGATGTTGCGTACCATGCTCAAAATCCCCGTTTGGCGACAATGGGGGCTTCATCTGTCGGGTGCTTATTATCATCGAGATACCCACTACACCTATCGAAACGATGCTACCATCCGTACATACGAAGTGAGATTGGGCTTACTCTATCAGTTAAAGTAGTAAAAAAATTACGCTTTCTCGCCCTGCTTACTTGTGTTTGGGCTTGGTTGTGTCACGCTAACTTCTTATCTTTGCAGATACATAGGTAAATCATAAACAATCAATACGCATACCATTATGAAAAAATTATTTTGTACACTGGCCTTTGCTGCCTTTGCAACAGTCAGTATGTTTGCAGGTTCAAAAGTCATAGCTCACCGTGGTTACTGGACCACACCAGGCTCGGCTCAAAACTCACGGACAGCGCTTCAAAAGGCACTCGACTTGAATATCTATGGCTCTGAAATAGATGTATGGATCACGACCGATGGAAAACTCATGGTGAATCATGATGCTGATTTCAATGGCGTGGTGCTTGAAAAAGCTTCTTATAAGGATTGTAAGAACCTAACACTTAAGAATGGTGAGAAGATGCCACAGCTGAAGGACTTGCTGAAGATGATGAAAAAGACCAAAAGCAAGACCAAACTCATCATTGAAATCAAGACCCATTCAACGTTAGAAGCCAACAAACGCGCTGTCCAAGCAACGGTGAATGCCGTGAAAAAATATGGAATTCAAGACAAAGTAGAATACATTGCGTTCAGTCATGACGTATGTTTGGAATTGGTGCGTCTGGACAAGCAGGCAAAAGTGGCTTATCTTTCGGGCAACAAGACGCCGGCTCAGCTCCATCAGGATGGCATCACAGGCATTGATTACCATATCAGTGCTCTGCGCAAGCACCCCGAATGGATCAAAGAAGCGCACGACCTGGGCATGACGGTTAACGTTTGGACCGTAAATGACAAGGCTGGTATTGAAGAAATGAATAAGGCTGGGGTGGATTACATCACCACTAACGAGCCCGTATTGGCCATCGAGTTGACGCGATAATGAGGCTGATGGAAAGAAAAAATCCATCTCTTCGTTAATAGAACATCCACTCAAAGCATGCGAAAAATCATCTTATTGCTTGTCTTGACCACCACTTTTGCCGTGGCTCAAGACAAGCAAAAACTTAGTAAAACGGCACAGTCGCTCGAGCGTCGGGGCTATGTCAACGTGCAACAACTCGACAAGACCATCCAGGTATCCTTGATGTATGCCCGCGCAGACAACTTCACTGGCGGCGTGTTGTACGACGATTTGCGCGAAGCCTACCTCCATCCGCGCGCAGCACAGGCACTGGTCAAGGCGCAAAAGCGGCTCAAGGAGTTGCGTCCGGATCTTCGATTGAAGGTTTATGACGCTGCCCGTCCCATGTCCATTCAGCAAAAAATGTGGGACAAGGTGAAGCATACCTCCAAATATTTCTATGTGTCCAATCCCGCACGCGGCGGTGGTTTGCACAACTATGGACTGGCTGTCGACCTCACGTTGTGTACCCTGAAGGGCGATACCCTTGACATGGGCACCAAAATAGACTATATGGGAGCTGCGGCTCACATTGACAACGAAGCCCAACTGGTGGCGCAGAAGCGCATCAGTGCGCAGGCTCGCAAGAACCGTCAGTTGCTTCGTGACGTGATGACCTACGCTGGTTTCAAACCCTTGCGTACCGAATGGTGGCATTTCAACTTCCGCTCACGGGCACAGGCAAAGCGATATTATCAGGTAATCAAGTAGCCCACTGGCTACTTTTTTTATTTTATTTTCGATGAAGACATGGGTATGATGAACGAGGTTACCGCAGCATTCATTCGCCGGCACGCCGAAGAAGACGTGCGACAGCTGGCTCTCAAGGGATGTCAACACCCGGACGTGGACATGCCTTTGGCCTTGCAACAGATTGCGGGGCGACAGACTGCCCGACAAAAACTGCCGTCCTGGGCAGTCATAGATGCGCTGTTGTACCCGCCACACCTGTCTATGGAGCAATGCTCTTCCGAGCAAACGGCGCGCTACAAGGCGCAGTTGGCCGCGCGGCTCTGTGCAGATTTCGGTCAAGAATCATGGTCAGAAGACCCGAAGAAAGCCCATCTGCCCCATGAACCAGAGCCATCTTTGGTCGATTTGACAGGCGGTTTTGGAGTTGATTTCTCCTTTATGGCCCGTCAATTCGAGCGTTGTATCTACGTAGAACGGCAACAAGCGTTGTGCGAGATGGCTCAACACAATTTCTCCCTCTTAGGTTTGCAACAGGCAGAAGTGGTGTGTGCCGATGGGGTGGATTATCTACGGCGGATGAGCCACGCCACGGTAATCTACCTGGATCCTGCCCGTCGTGACCGACAGGGCGACAAAACGGTGGCCATCAGCGATTGTACACCTGATTTATTGAGCTTGAAAGAACAGCTCACGGATAAGAGTCTTTTTGTCATGGTGAAGCTCTCTCCGATGCTTGACTGGCACCAAGCCGTGGCTCAACTTGAGACTGATGAGGTGAAGATGTGCGAGATACATGTCCTGTCGGTGAGAAACGAGTGCAAAGAACTGCTCTTCGTCTTGAGCAAGCAACGGCATAAACCGCTCACCCTCCATTGCGTAAACGACGACCAGGCTTTTGTTTGTTCGTCCGATGAGCCGTCTGACGTACCGCCTCCTTACGTCAGTCCGGAAGAAATGCGGCCGGGATTGTTTCTCTACGAGCCTCATGCGTCAATCATGAAAGCAGGCTGTTTCTCGGCCGTGAGTACCCAATTGGGCGTTCAGAAGATAGCACCCAACTCGCACCTCTTTATCTCTGAGCATGACCTCCCGTTGTTTCCAGGGCGGAAGTTCCGTATCCAAGCCCTCTCATCGATGAACAAGAAAGAACTGAGGTCAGTGCTTCGCGACGTGCGCCAGGCCAACATCACCACCCGCAACTTTCCCCTTTCCGTGGCCGAGTTGCGCAAACGGATCAAGCTGAAGGATGGGGGAGCGGTTTATGTTTTCGCTACCACGCAGGCAGATGGGCGGCATGTTCTGTTGATTTGCAGCAAGTAGAGGGCAATATATTCATCATCGGTTCATGCGTAAGACGGATAACAATCTCCTGTTTGATATGTGCCGCCGTTGGATGACGAGCTTGTTTGACATCGCCGTCATGGAAATGTATATTGTTGATAAACAGGTGTTTATACCGTTTTCTCGCTATTTGATAGAATACTCATAAACGCTTGTCTTCCAAACTCAATGCTATTGCCCGGTAAACTCAATGACTTTGGCTGCTAAACTCAATGACTTTGGATGCCAAACTCATTGCTATTGAAATCTTCATCCGTAGGGGCGTGATTCTCACTGCTATGCTCGCACCCGGCAATCGGTAAAAAATGTAGGCGTTTTATTTTGAAAATAGGCCAAATAAGCGTAACTTTGCAAGCCTATATTGCATACAATCTTATTAAAAAGAATGCCATCTGTACAAATTAAGAAGGTCGAGTCGCTGCGCGATTTGAGAACGTTCGTTGACTTTCATTACGACCTTTACGAGGGAGACCCATACGATGTTCCGAATCTTTTCATGGACGATATGAACACCTTGCGTAAAGATAAGAACGCTGCATTTGAGTTTTGCGAGGCAGAATATTATATTGCATACAAACAAGGTAAAGTAGTAGGGCGCGTAGCAGCCATCATTAACCATCGAGCCAATGAAAAATGGAAAACGAAGATCGTGCGGTTTGGCTGGATTGACTTCGTAGATGACCTGGACGTATCTCGCGCCTTGTTTGATGAAGTGGCTGCCTATGGCCGCTCAAAAGGCATGACCGAGATGGTGGGTCCATTGGGTTTCACCGACATGGATCCTGAAGGAATGCTCACGTGGGGCTTTGACAAGCTCAGTACGATGATTACCATTTACAATTATCCTTACTACCCACAGCATATAGAGAAGTTGGGCGGATGGGAAGTTGACCAAAACTATGTGGAATATTTCTTTGACGTTCCTAAGGAAATTCCTGAGAAATATGCGAAGATAGCCGAGGTTGTAGAATCGCGTTACAACCTGCACATCAAGAAACTGACTCGAAGGGAAGTGAAAAAGACCGATTATGGACGAAAGGTTTTTGACATCATCAACGAGACGTACAAAGACCTTTATGGCTATTCTGAACTCAGTGAGAAGCAGATTGATCACTATGTGAACATGTATCTTCGCTTCGCCGATTTGAACATGATTACGCTCATTGAGGATTGGAATAAGGACAGGAAACTCATTGGCGTGGGCATTTCAATTCCATCCCTGTCGTATGCCTTGCAAAAATGCCGTAGAGGCCGCTTGCTCCCCTGGGGGTGGTGGCATCTGTTGCGGGCCATCAAGTTTCAAAAGACAGGAGGTGGGGGCGACTTGCTCTTGATGGGTGTGCTGCCCGAGTATCGCTCCAAGGGTGCCAATGCCTTGTTGTTCACCGACTTGATACCTGTGTTTAACAAGTATGGATTCACTTGGGCCGAGAGTCAAGTGGAGCTGGAAACCAATGAGGGCGTGCAAAGTCAATGGGGACCGCTGAAGCCTACGAATCATAAGCGTCGCAGCTGTTTCAAGAAGAAGATTTAATTCTTGCCCACAGTCGTATCGGGTAAGTAGATTCTTTTTGGGGTTTTAAACGCTCTTTCGTGCGTGACGATGGTATGTAGGGTGTGCTGATTTGGTAGAAACCATCCCCTACGGAACTGCTGAAAACGAATAACAACCAAAAAACCGATGACTGATAAAAACAAGCAAGAATTACAATCGACGAATCATAACAATACCGCTTCTGCTCCGGTTGGGGCAGAAGAAACCGTTTCTTATACAGATGACAACATCCGGCACCTGTCGGATATGGAGCATGTGCGTACCCGTCCGGGCATGTACATCGGCCGATTGGGCGATGGTAACTTACCAGAGGATGGCATCTATGTGCTGTTGAAGGAAGTGATTGACAATTCCATCGACGAGTTTAAGATGAAGTCGGGCGACCGAATTGAGATTGACGTGGAAGACAACCTGCGCGTCAGCGTGCGCGACTACGGTCGTGGTATTCCGCAAGGTAAACTGGTAGAGGCCGTGAGCATGCTGAATACGGGTGGAAAATACGACTCGAAAGCGTTTAAGAAGAGTGTGGGATTGAACGGTGTGGGTCTCAAAGCCGTGAATGCTTTGAGTGCACATTTTGAGGTGAAGTCGTACCGGGAGGGGAAAGTTCGTTCCATCACGTTTGAAAAAGGTGAGCTCAAGACCGATCAGACCGATAAAACGAAGGATGAAACGGGTACCTATGTGTATTTTGAACCCGACAACACGCTGTTCAAGAACTACTCGTTCCACGATGATATCGTGGAAACCATGCTGCGCAACTATACCTATCTGAATGCCGGACTCACCATCATGTACAACGGGCGGCGCATCAAAAGCCGTAACGGATTGGAGGACTTGCTTAACGACAACATGACAACGGACGGATTGTACCCCATTGTCCATGTGGTTGGCGATGACATCGAGATTGCTTTCACGCATACCAATCAGTACGGAGAAGAATACCACTCGTTTGTCAACGGACAACATACCACACAGGGAGGCACGCATCAGAGTGCTTTCAAGGAGCATATCGCCAAGACTATCAAAGAGTTTTACGATAAAAACTACGAGTACACTGACATTCGAAACGGCCTTGTGGCGGCCGTAGCCATCAACGTGGAAGAACCTGTTTTCGAGAGTCAGACCAAGATTAAACTGGGGTCGACGCTTATGGCACCAGGTGGTGAGACCATCAATAAGTACGTGGGCGATTTCATCAAGCGTGAGGTGGATAACTACCTGCACATTCACAAGGAAGATTGCGCGGACGTGCTGGAGGCTAAAATCAAGGCCAGCGAGCACGAACGCAAAGCTATGGCGGGGGTAACTAAGCTCGCCAGAGAGCGTGCCAAGAAGGCCAACCTGCACAATAAGAAGTTGCGTGACTGCCGAATTCATTTCAGTGATGAGAAAAATGACCGCAAAGAGGAGAGCTGTATCTTTATTACCGAGGGCGATTCGGCCAGCGGCAGTATCACCAAGAGCAGGGATGTGAACACGCAAGCGGTGTTCTCGTTGCGGGGAAAACCACTCAATTCGTATGGATTGACCAAGAAAGTGGTGTACGAAAACGAAGAGTTCAACCTCTTGCAGGCGGCTCTCGACATAGAAGATGGCTTGGACACGCTGCGCTACAACAAGGTGATTGTCGCCACAGATGCCGATGTCGATGGCATGCACATCCGTCTGTTGATTATCACTTTCTTTCTACAGTTCTTCCCCGAACTTATCAAGAAAGGGCATGTGTATGTGCTGCAGACACCTCTTTTCCGCGTGCGTAACCGCAGAACGAAGATTAAAAACAAGCAAGTGATAGCGGATGCGGACGCAAGTCGTGACAAAAAAGAGCGAAAGAGCGATTTCATCACCCGCTACTGTTATAGTGATGAAGAGCGACAAGAGGCGATTAAGGATCTTGGACCCGAGCCTGAAATCACCCGATTCAAAGGATTGGGAGAGATATCTCCTGACGAATTCGTCCATTTCATCGGGCCTGACATGCGATTGGAACAGGTGACACTGCACAAAAACGACCAAGTACAAAAACTTTTGGAGTATTACATGGGCAAGAATACCATGGAACGACAAAACTTTATCATTGATAATTTGGTAGTCGAGGAAGACCTTCCGGAAGACGAACTCAAACTAATTGACTGACAATCTTTGTCATTTAGAAGGAGAATCGATGTCTTTAGGGTGATTAATTCTTTTATTTAAAATCAAACAAATGAGACGACTCGTTGCTTTATGTTGGGCACTATTGATATTTTATTCAGTATCCGCTCAAATCAATATCAATTTCGGGAAAGAATCACCACTTCGCAAGTTGCAAATTGCGGAGATGGCTATCAACAATCTTTATGTTGATACGGTGAAAGAAGACAAACTGGTTGAAGATGCCATTCGTGGCATGTTGGAGAAGTTAGACCCGCATTCTTCGTATACAACGGCGAAAGAAACCAAGGCCATGACTGAATCTTTGCAGGGATCTTTTGAAGGTATTGGCATTCAATTCAACATGATGCAAGACACACTCATGGTCATTCAGACCATTACCAATGGTCCGTCGGAGAAGGTGGGCATATTGGCTGGCGACCGAATCGTGAGTGTTAACGACAGCAGCATTGCGGGTGTCAAGATGGCACGCGAAGAGATTATGCGGCGGTTGCGTGGAAAGAAAGGAACAAAAGTGAAGTTGGGCATCCTTCGTAAGGGCATTGGGGAGCGGCTTTACTTTACCGTAGTGCGCGATAAGATACCTGTTAAAACGGTTGATGCCAGTTACATGCTCCGTCCTCAATTAGGCTATGTGCGCATAGGAAGCTTTGGTGCGACCACTTATGATGAGTTTATGGCCTGTATCACCGCACTGAAAAAGCAGGGAATGCGTGATCTTGTCTTGGATTTGCAGGACAATGGAGGCGGGTATTTGCAAGCTGCGGTGAAGATAGCCAATGAGTTTTTGCAGCGCAACGACTTGATAGTTTATACCAAAGGACGACGCGCAGAGCGTATGGAATATAAGGCACACGGTAACGGTAGTTTGCTTTCGGGCAAGGTGATGGTGCTGGTGAATGAGTTTTCAGCATCCGCTGCCGAGATTGTAACAGGTGCCATCCAGGACCAAGACAGAGGACAAGTGGTTGGAAGGCGTTCGTTTGGGAAGGGGTTGGTGCAGCGTCCGATTGAATTTCCTGATGGAAGTATGATGCGACTCACCATCGCTCACTACTATACGCCATCAGGCCGTTGTATCCAGAAACCATATATTAAAGGTGATAACGAAAGCTATGCCCGTGAATTGGACACTCGTTTCAAGCATGGAGAACTGTATAGTGCTGACAGTATTCATTTCGCTGACTCATTGAAGTATAAGACCTTGCGCCTCAAACGCACGGTATATGGTGGCGGAGGCATCATGCCTGATTACTTTGTTCCACTCGACACGACCAAATTCACACCATATCATCGGCAGTTGGCAGCCAAGGGAATCATCATTACAGAGAACCTCAAGTATGTTGATCAACACCGCAAACAGCTGCAAAAACAATATCCAACCTTCGCAAAGTTTGTGCGTGAGTTTGATGTTCCGCAGCAGTTGGTGGATGCAGTGATTCGCTCTGGTGAGAAAGAAAAGGTGAAACCGAAGGATAAGGAGGAATTACAAATGACCTTACCCGCTGTGAAAAACCAACTAAAGGCATTGGTTGCACGCGACTTGTGGGACATGAACGAGTATTTCCAGATTATCAATGAGACCAATGACATTGTCCTCAAGGCCGTTGAATTGATGAATTAAGGCGAACACAGGACAGGACATAAAAAGCCTTGTGTAACCTTCTTAATCGCATGCGTCTTATTCTTTGCTACCACTAATAGTAGCATTGCGAGTACACGCTCATGACGCTAACTGGCATTGATGCTATCGCCAGCATTGAATATTCATGGACTTTATGGGGGAATGACGCCGGTTTGAGGACGATACTTAGCATCGTTGTTTGCTGGTCATGATACTTAGAACCATCTCATCAGTCGTACCCATGGCATCCTTGCCAATGCTGGTGAGGTTGCGTATCGAGCGATCCACGTCCTCATCGATGATGCCTTCTGCCGATGTTACATGCTTGTTTTCCATCGATAGCAAGGCCGAAAGCACCGCTGTGCTGACACCTGAACTGATTTTCAGTGAGCAACTGGGCTTGGCTCCGTCGCAAATCATGCCGGTAAGGTTGGCAATCATGTTCTTGATAGCATGACAGATGTGCGCATAGTCGCCGCCCATGAGGTAGGTGATGCCGCAGCTTGAGCCGATACTGGCCACCACACAGCCGCACAGAGCCGACAGTTTGCCCAGGCTCTGCTTGATGTAAATGGCCGATAGATGGCTGAGTGTCAGGGCACGGATAAGCTCTTCTTCCGTATTCTCGTTTTCCATGGCGTACACTACCACTGGGTTCGTGGCGCAGATACCTTGGTTTCCCGACCCGCTATTGCTCATCACCGGTATCATGGCCCCACCCATTCGGGCGTCGCAGGCCAATGCTGTCTTGGCGATGATGTGCGAGTAGATGCTGTTACCGAATATCCCTCGACTCAATGGGCGATCCATTGTCTTGCCCAAGCAGTGTCCGTAGTTGCCTTTCAGCGACTGCTCGGCAGCATTCATGTTATACTCTTTGGTTTTCAGCATGAACCCGATTTCGTCAATGGGGGTGGTGGTGGCGAAGTCGTAGACCATCCGGAAGGAAAGTTGTATGCCGTTCTCCTCCGGTTCATCTTGCTTCCTCAGGCCTTTGTCAAGTAGGATTTCCCCGTTTTTGCATAGGTGTACAAAGTTGGTATGCGCGCCTGCGATGATGGCTTTTGCCGTTTGATCGTTTGCCTGGCATGTTACCTCAATGTACAGTTTCTCGGTAATTCCCTGTTTGAGTTGGATGTCTATGCGTTTTTCCTCTATGTATTTCTTCGCTTCTTCCAACGTCTCGGGTGTAAGATCCTTGATTACTTCCAGCTGATATTCACTCTTTCCTACAATGCTGCCCAAGGCAATGGCGATGGGTAGTCCAATCATTCCGGTGCCTGGAATGCCCACACCCATGGCGTTTTTCAGGATGTTGGCACTCAGTAGGGCGGTTATTTTCTCGGGTCGACAGCCCAACAACTCCGTCGCTTTGGCCGTACATAGTGCCACGGCCATGGGCTCTGTGCATCCTACGGCAGGTACTACTTCCTGGTGGATGAGCTGGATGATTTGTTTTCGGATATGTTCTTCAAGCATGGTTTTGTAGATTCAAATGGTTTTTATATCGTGGTTTGTTTGTATGCAAGATTGCCTTACCAGTGCAAAGCACGCTGCCTTGCCACGCAGCACAATCTGTATTGCGTGGTAAGGGCGTGTAGAATCAGTCGCGATTGCGGTATGCCTCCAGTCCTTTCTTCAAGAAATCGAGGTAGGCTGGCACATCTTCTTTATAGCTGTATGAGCCAGTCAGCGGTTTTCCTGCATTGTCTAGTGGCACATAGAATGGCTGTGTGTTGGCGCCAAACTTACTACTTTGCAGGTAACTCCACTTGTCGCCAACCGTGCGAAGCGTGCGCTTTTTGCCGTTGTCCATCACTTCTATCTGCTCTTTCAGCGGCGTTTTGTCGTCCACGAACAAGGAGATGAGCACATAATCTTTTGTCAATACCTCTGCAACCGATGGATCTGTCCACACAGCCGCTTCCATCTTTCGGCAGTTGACACAACCAAAGCCGGTGAAATCGATGAATGCTGGCTTGCCCTGAGCTTTGGCGGCAGCCATTCCTTCTTCATAATTGGTATAGGCGGCGTGAACCTCTTTGTTGTTCAGGTTAAAGTCTTGTGTGCTGATAGGCGGTGCGAAAGCGCTCACGGCCTTAACGGGTGCGCCCCAAAGACCAGGCACCATGTACACCGTGAAGGCCAGCGAAATCATGCCCAGCATGATACATACCACCGGCATGGGTTTGTTCTCGCCGCCCACCATGTCGCTTTGGAACTTGAGATGCCCGATGAGATAAAGTCCCAACATGCCGAAAATGACAATCCACAGCGACAAGAACACCTCACGATCGAGGATGTGCCAGCCGTATGCAAGGTCGGCTACGGAGAGGAATTTCAACGCGAAGGCCAGTTCGATAAAGCCCAATACCACCTTGATGGTGTTCATCCAAGAACCCGATTTGGGCGCTTGCTTCAGCCAAGAAGGGAACAGGGCGAAGAGCGTAAACGGCAGAGCCAGTGCCAAGGCGAAGCCAAACATGCCGATGGCAGGGCCCACCCAGTTGCCCGACGTGGCGGCTTGTACCAGCAAGAAGCCAACGATGGGTGCGGTACAAGAGAAAGATACCAGCACCAATGTGAAGGCCATCAGGAAGATGGAGAGCAATCCGGTGGTGGAAGAGGCCTTGCTGTCCATTTTATTGCCCCATGACTCGGGAAGCCGCAGCTCGAACCATCCGAAGAAAGAGAGTGCGAACACCACCAGCAACAGGAAGAAGAAGATGTTGAACACCGCACTGGTTGCCAGTTCGTTGAGCTTGTGTGGATCAGTAAAAGCCGTCACAAGCAGTCCCAGCGACAGGAAAATCACGATGATGGCCAATCCGTAGGTAATGGCATCGCGCATGCCTTTGGCTTTGTCCTTGGTGCGTTTGAGGAAGAAACTTACCGTCATGGGAATGATGGGCCATACGCAGGGCGTGAACAGCGCCAGTAATCCGCCGGCAAACCCCATCAGGAACAGAAACCACAGTGAACCGTTCTGCTCGCTCCGACCATCCTGTTGTTGCAATTCTTGGACGACAGGTTGCCACAAATCGGTGCTGACAGCCACCCTACCGGTATCCACCGATGTGGGAAGAAGTGTGTCGGCAGCCATGCTCTGCACGGAATCTGGGACGAGAGATGAAGGCGAATCTCCATCATTCGCCTCTTTTTCAGTCGGTTCCTGCGGCGTTGTCGTAGCCACGATGGCAGGCGACTTTCCTGCTTTCTTAAAGGCTACTTCTTGTGGTGGCATGCACGTTTGGTCGTTGCAGGCGCCATATTCCAAATAAGCATCAATGGTATAATTGGGTTTGGTGAACCTTACTTTCTGGACAAACTGCGCCTTATGCTCAAAAAAGCGCAGCTTCATGCCAAACAGGTTGTCCATCTTAGATATTTCGTTGCCACGCGCCACCAGGCCACCCACTTTCTCTACGCCGTCCATTTTGTTGACATGGAAAGAGGCCTCGATAGGGCCATTGCTGCCAAGGTTCACGGAATAGACGTGCCATCCCTGTTCTATTTGTAGGTTGAAGACAATTTCGCCTTCAGCAGTTTTGCCCGTTTTGAGTTGTGCGGATGATTGTATGGGGTCTACAATCTGTGCTTGGGTGAATAGCGTTGTCAACGACAACAATGCCAGCACTAAATACTTTTTCATGTTAAGTGATGTTTATGGTTGTAATAACAATATTATATTTAAAGAAAGTCGCATGCGACTTCCTCTGTCTGTTCATGGATTCTGCCACCTTTGTACTGCCGAAGAAGCCAACCTCTTTCACTGCTTCCCCAACTCACAAATCGGTATTGTTTGCAAAAATATATAATTCTGTTGATACAGACAAACGCAGAAGTGAAAAATACTTGTTTGAGAACGCGAATTTTCACACCATTCCCAACAGCCGCAATCATCGTTGCTGTAAGATTCAAACATTCAGCACGAAGAAAGCTTAGCGTGATGAATTATCTTGACAACGAATGCGCTCATGCTTGGCTTGTCAATCAGCAACCCCGCTTCTTGTCTCAAATTCGCCCAAAATAAGAGAGATTTCTATTTTATTGTTATACAGGCTGTTACGCTTGTGCGATACTGTTGTGGCTTCAATTTCTGGGCCGTTAACGGGTAAAAGCATTGCTTTTGGACACCAATAGCTATGCTTTAGCACCCTAATGGCAACCCTATTGACCGCCGAAAGGATGTCTTTAGCCGCATCATCTCCTTGCTGTTGGGTTGAAAGTTGACATTTTCTTTTCAATCAACGCCTTGTTTGCATCCCGTTTGCCTATTGATTTTTTCTAGAAGGTACGTTTCTGAAGGCCGTTTTAGGGGCGTTTTCTTTCAAAAATACTTTACATATTATGTGCGGTAAGGCCCCCATGAGTATCCTTTTTCTTCACGTAGTTGCTTGCGGAAACGCTTCATGATTTGTGTGCGTCTACCCCCTACTGTTTTGAGTAAGGTCACTGCCATCTTACTGTTTTACTAAACTTAATCAATAAAAAAATAAAAATTTTTTGTGGATATAAAGATTATATGCTACCTTTGCACTCTATAAAAAATGCGGCAATAGCTCAGTTGGTAGAGCACAACCTTGCCAAGGTTGGGGTCGCGAGTTCGAGTCTCGTTTGCCGCTCATTTTAATATTTGTTCAGGCTGCTGTAGTCTGGTTGGTGCGACATGAAAACTTTTTTCCGTGGACAAACCTGGCAGATACAGTCGGTTTTGGCTGATTGCCGCAATGGTGGAATTGGTAGACACGAGGGACTTAAAATCCCTTGGCCAGTAATGGCTGTGCGGGTTCGAGTCCCGCTCGCGGCACACTAAAACTAAAAATGATTACTATGCGCAAAAATCTCATCTTTACTTTATCAGTATGTTCAGTGCTGGCACTCAGCTCATGCTCAAAAATGGGAGCGTTGTCAGCAGACAATTTCACGGTAACACCAAACCCGCTGGAGACAAAAGGCGGTCAGGTTCCAGCTACCATCAATGGTGCTTTTCCTGAAAAATACATGAAGAAAAACGCTGTTGTGACCGTGATTCCCGAATTGAGATATGGAAATGGGCAGGTTGCCAAAGGGACAGGATCTACGTTCCAAGGCGAAAAAGTGCTGGGAAACGATCAGATGATTTCTTATCGTTTGGGCGGTCGTTACACCATGAAGACGGCGTTTGATTTCGTACCTGCGATGCAGAAAAGCGACATGTATCTTACTTTCAGCGCTCGCAGGGGCAATAAGAAAATCAATATACCAGCCGTGAAGGTGGCCGAAGGCGTGGTTGCTACGTCCGAACTGTACAAACAACTGCTGCTGAGTGACGGCGGTTGCATCGCTCCCGACTCTTTCCAGCGTGTTAATGCGCGGAAGCAAGAGGCCAACATCAAGTTCTTGGTGAACCAAGCCAACTTGCGTCGGAGTGAATTGAAGAATAACTCTGTGAAGGAGTTTGTAGCCATGTTGAAGCGCATCAATGCCGATCGCGAGAAATTGAACATCCGCAACGTCGAGGTTCAGGCTTATGCATCACCGGAGGGTGGATTCAGCTTCAACGACAAGTTGGCTGGCAAGCGCCAGAATACTTCTGAGGCTTACGTTAAATCGCAGCTGAAGCAGACGGGCGTGGCTACTGGTATTGACGCTCACTACACCGCACAAGACTGGGATGGTTTCCAGAAATTGGTTCAGGCCAGCAACATTCAAGACAAGGATGTTATCCTGCGCGTGCTGTCCATGTATAAGGATCCCGAGCAGAGAGAGCAGCAGATTCGTAACATGAGTGAGGCCTTCCGCGAATTGGCAGATGGCATTTTGCCCGAGTTGCGTCGTTCTCGTCTGATTATTAACTATGAGACCATCGGCAGAAGTGATGAGCAAATCAAGGCACAATATGCCACCGATGCCACCAAACTCAGCGTAGAGGAAATGCTCTATTATGCTACTTTGGAAGACAATGTGGCCAAGAAGGAAGAAATCTACAAGCGCACGGCAGAATATTATGACAAAGACTATCGGGCTTTGAATAACCTGGCTACCTTGGCATTCAAGAAGGGTGACGAGATGGAAGCCACACGTTATCTCGAACGTGCTTTGCGTGTTAATCCGCAAGCTCCTGAGGCTTTGGCTAATCTGGGTATCATGGAACTAGTTAACGGAAACGTGAAAGAGGCAGAGACCAGCATCGCCAAGGCACTGGGCGAACAGAATGTAAACGTGGCTATCGGTAGTTTGAATCTGGCAAAGGGCAATTTTGCACAAGCAGAGAAAGACTTCGAAGGCGTTAACAGCAACAGTGCGGCACTTGCACAGTTGATGAACAAGAACTATGCTGCAGCAGCTGCTACGCTGGACAAGGTAGCAAACCCCAATGCTTTGACCGATTATCTGCACGCCATCGTGGCTGCACGCCGTGGTAACAAGTTTGCTGCAGAATCTTATTTGAAAGAGGCTTTGAAGAAAGACCCCTCATTAAAGACATACGCTGACAACGATTTAGAATTGTCTATCTTGAGATAAGGCAACTGTTTGCTATGAAGCATATTGCCTATTTCTTTTGGCTCACTTTGGTTTTGATGTCGTGCGGTACCGACAGTCATCATTTTAAACTCGATGGCCGGCTGCTGCATCTCAACCAAGGTGAGTTTTACGTTTATAGTCCCGATGGCATCATCGATGGAATGGACACCATCAAGGTGACGGGAGGGCGGTTCACGTACGAGATTCCTTGCGAGAAATCAGGAACGTTGCTCATCGTGTTTTCCAACTTTTCAGAACATCCCGTCTTTGCTGTACCTGGTAAAAAGGTTGAGGTGAAGGGGGATGCTTCGCATTTGAAGGAACTGGAAGTGAAAGGAACGGATGACAACGAGCTAATGTCTAAGTTCAAGAAGAAGATTGCCAACGCATCTCCTCCGGAGGTGTTGAAATACGCAGAACAGTTTGTGAACGACCATCCCAGCTCGGATGTGGGCAGGTATCTTGTTTCTAAGTACTTTCTTAGAACGCCCAAGCCCAACTACCCCAAGGCCAAACAGTTGGTAGGTGTGATGGTGAAGAAGCAGCCCAAGAATGGGGCTTTGAGCCGGTTGCAACGGCAACTCTCGGGAGGCTATGTGGCAGAAGGTGACCGATTGCCCTCCTTCTCGGTGACAGATGTGAACGGCAATGTGGTGACCAGCGCAGCTTTGAGTCAGGCTCCCTTGGCCGTCATCAATGTTTGGACGTCGTGGAGTTACGAAAGTCTGGATATACAGCGGCAGCTCAATCAGTTTCAGAAAAAGCATGCAGGACGCCTTAAGGTGGTTGGACTATCGATTGACCCCAGCAAAAAGGCCTGCAAGGAGACGTTGGATCGTGACTCCATTCACTGGTCGAACATCTGTGATGAGGCGTTGTTCGAGGGCAATCTTGTCCGTCAATTAGGCATTTCATCCATACCTTATAATATCATCTTGAAAAACGGACGCGTAGTAGCATGTGGACTTGACGCTCAGGCTCTCATGAAGAAGTTGGAAGAGTTGATCTAAAGCGACTTATCATGCTGGTTAAAACCTATTGTGCAGCTGTCAACGGAATGGAAGTGACAACTGTAACTATTGAAGTTAGTTTAACAAACGGCATCATGTACCATTTCACCGGACTGGGCGATGAGGCCGTGAAGGAAGGGCGTAGCCGTATTGCTGCCGCTATGCAGTTCAATGGTTACAAGTTTCCGCATGCTGACATCACGGTGAATATGGCACCGGCCGACCTTCGTAAGGAGGGTAGCAGCTTCGATTTGCCCTTGGCAATTGCCATCTTGGCCGCTAATGGCAGCATCGTTTCTGAGGTGCTCGACCAGTATATGATGGTGGGTGAGTTGAGTTTAGATGGTACCTTACAGGCCGTGAAGGGCGCACTTCCCATCGCTATTCGTGCCCGTAAGGAGCATTTTAAGGGATTGATTGTCCCCAAACAGAATGTGCGTGAAGCCGCGGTTGTCAACAATTTGGAGGTCTACGGCATGGACTCGATGGTGGATGTCGTGCAGTTTTTGACTGGTGCCAAATCGTTTGAACCCACCGTGATTGACACCCGAAAAGAGTTTTACGAGCACCAATATCGGTTTGACCTTGATTATAGTGATGTTCGAGGACAGGAAAATGTGAAGCGAGCGTTGGAGGTAGCGGCGGCTGGAGGACACAACCTCATCATGGTGGGACCGCCCGGAAGTGGAAAATCGATGATGGCCAAACGCCTGCCAACCATTCTTCCGCCCCTCACATTGGCCGAAAGTCTGGAAACAACACAGGTCCACAGCATCGCAGGTAAGCTGGGTGCCGATACATCATTGATTGCGCAACGCCCATTCCGCGCCCCACATCATACCATCAGTGAGGTGGCATTGGTGGGCGGTGGGTCCACGCCGCAGCCGGGAGAGATTACCTTGGCCCATCATGGCGTGTTGTTCTGTGACGAGCTTCCCGAGTTTAATAAATCCACGTTGGAAGTGTTACGACAGCCATTGGAAGACCGGAAAATCACCATCTCGCGCGCAAAATACACCATTGAATACCCTTGTAGCTTCATGTTTGTGGCGTCGATGAATCCCTGTCCGTGTGGTTATTATGGCGACCCAACGCATACTTGCGTCTGTACTCCCGGTCAAATCCAGCGATACCTCAACAAAATTAGCGGTCCATTGCTCGACCGCATCGACATACAATGTGAAATCACGCCCGTGCCTTTCAAGGATATTTCCAAGGCAGCTCCTGGAGAACCGAGTGCCAATATTCGTGAACGTGTCATTGCGGCCCGTGCCATTCAGATTGAAAGGTATAAAGACTGCAAGGGAATTTATTGTAATGCCCAAATGACGGAGCGTATGATTCATCGCTTTGCCGAACCTGATGCCGATGGCATCAACATGCTCCGCATGGCGATGGAACGGCTGAGTTTGTCGGCTCGGGCCTACAATAGAATTCTGAAAGTGGCCCGCACCATCGCAGATTTGGAGGGTAGTGAGCCTGTCAAGACCGAACATTTGGCTGAAGCCATAGGCTATCGTAGTCTGGATAGAGGCGATTGGGCTGAGCGATAGCGCAGCATGATGCTGTTTTAACTACTCCCATTATTTTGCTATCTCTTCGATTTATCGTAATTTTGCATGAAGAAATATTAAAAAACAGCTATACTCATGGAGGAGAAAAATTTTAAGCGAACAACCGTTACGGCCGCTTTGCCATACGCAAACGGTGGAGTTCATATCGGTCATCTGGCTGGCGTTTATGTGCCGGCCGACATCTATGTACGTTATTTGCGCCTGAAGAAGGAAGATGTTATCTTCATCGGTGGCAGCGATGAGCATGGGGTGCCCATCACCATCCGCGCCAAGAAAGAAGGAGTAACGCCGCAAGATGTGGTAGACCGCTATCATTCGCTCATCAAAAAGAGCTTCGAGGAGTTCGGAATCAGCTTCGACATCTATTCCCGAACCACCTCAGAAACGCATCACAAGTTGGCTTCTGACTTCTTCAAGAAGTTGTACGAGGAAGGCAAACTGCTGGAACAAGAAACAGAACAGTATTATGATGAGGAAGCTCACCAGTTCTTGGCCGACCGCTATATCACGGGTGAATGTCCCCATTGTCATCATGAAGGAGCCTATGGCGACCAGTGTGAGCATTGCGGCAGCGACCTTTCACCCATGGAATTGATTAATCCAAAGTCGGCGGTCAGCGGTTCAAAGCCGGTTATCAAGAAGACTAAAAACTGGTATTTGCCGCTCAACGAGTACCAAACATGGCTCAAGAAATGGATTCTGGAGGGACATCAAGAGTGGCGATCCAATGTGTATGGACAGTGTAAAAGCTGGTTGGACCTTGATTTGCAGCCTCGTGCCATGACGCGTGACCTTGATTGGGGAATCCCTGTGCCTATAGAAGGAGCCGAAGGCAAGGTGCTTTATGTTTGGTTCGACGCGCCTATCGGGTACATATCGAATACCAAAGAACTCTGTGAGAAGGAGCCTGAACGCTGGGGATCATGGGAAAAATGGTGGAAAGACCAAGATACCCGGCTGGTACACTTCATCGGCAAGGATAACATTGTGTTCCATTGTCTGATTTTCCCCACGATGTTGAAAGCCCATGGCGATTACATTCTGCCTGACAACGTGCCGGCTAACGAGTTCCTCAATCTGGAGGATGATAAAATATCTACCACTCGCAACTGGGCTGTTTGGTTGCACGAGTACCTGAAAGACCTTCCTGGAAAGCAGGATGTGCTGCGCTATGTACTCACGGCCAATGCGCCAGAAACCAAGGATAACAACTTTACTTGGAAAGATTTTCAAGAACGTAACAACTCGGAATTGGTGGCCATCTACGGCAATTTCGTGAACAGAGCGTTGCAGTTGACCAAGAAATATTTCGAGGGAGTGGTGCCTCCCTGTGGCGAATTGCTTGATGTTGACAAGCAAGCGCTTGATGAATTCAAGGATGTGAAGAACAAGGTGGAGGGCTATCTCGATGCGTTCAAGTTCAGAGAGGCGCAGAAAGAAGCCATGAACCTGGCCAGAATCGGCAACAAATACATGACTGAATGTGAGCCATGGAAGGTTTGGAAGACCGATCCAGAGCGTGTGAAAACCGTTTTGTACATCTCATTACAGTTGGTTGCCAACCTCGCCATCGCATTCGAACCATTCTTGCCGTTCTCTTCAGAGAAGCTTCGTCGCCTCATTAAGATGGATACTTGCGACTGGAATTTGTTGGGGAACCATGACTTGTTGAAGGCTGGTCATCAGTTGGCTGAACCCGAATTGCTTTTTGAGAAGATAGAAGACGAGACCATTGAGCTGCAACTTAAAAAGTTGGAAGATACAAAGAAGGCCAATGCCGCTGCCGCCTACACGGCTAAACCCATCAAACCGACGATTGATTTCGCTGATTTTGAGAAGTTGGACATCCGTGTTGGACATATCAAACACTGTGAGCGTGTGAAGAAAGCCAATAAGTTGCTGAAGTTTACCATCGATGATGGCTCGGGTAAAGACCGCACCATTGTCAGCGGTATTGCTAAGTTCTATGAGCCAGAAAGCCTCATTGGCAAGGATGTTTGCTTCATTGCCAACCTGGCACCACGCAAGTTGATGGGCATAGAGAGCCAAGGTATGATACTTTCAGCCGAGGACTTTGACGGTTCGCTTAGCGTCTCGACCATTGAACATCCTGTCAAACCAGGTAGTCAGGTGATGTAGGAATCCATCCAAAGACAGGGATTATAGGGATAAGCCTCCATCCGTTTCCACTCGTTTGGCCACATTTCGTTTGGCTTTAAATCAGTTTTTAAATCATGGAGCAGCTATTGCATTATTGTTGGAAGCATCGTCTGTTTCCATTACGGCAACTCACTACCACTGACAACCAAGCGTTGGAAGTGATAGATGTGGGGTTGCATAATGCCAATTCGGGTCCTGATTTTCTCAATGCCAAAGTCAAGATAGGCAACACTGTGTGGGTGGGCAACGTGGAAATACACGTCAAGTCGAGCGACTGGTATGTGCATCGCCACGAGCAAGATGCGGCTTATAATAATGTAATACTGCATGTTGCGGGTGAAATTGATGCGGAAGTAAAAACCGAGAGCGGTCGTGTTGTGCCCCAGTTGCAGCTTTCTGTGCCAACTTCGGTTGCGCAACATTACGAACAATTGCAGACCATCGACACCTATCCGCCGTGCTATGAGATTATTCCCAACCTGTCAAGTTTGACGATTCACGCATGGATGTCGGCCTTGCAGACAGAGCGTTTAGAACAAAAAACGCATGACATCGAACGCCGTTTGCAGCAGTGTGACGGCGATTGGGAGGCTGCTCTCTTCATGACGTTGGCTCGCAATTATGGCTTTGGCATCAATGGTGAGGCCTTTGAGCAGTGGGCAAGATCGATTCCGCTGCACGCTGTGGATCACCATCGTGATGACCTGTTTCAGATAGAAGCGTTCTTTATGGGACAAGCCGGATTGCTCGAGCGTCATCTTATTCCACAAAAATATCATGCAACGATGGATGAAGAGGGCTATTTTGAACTTCTGCGAACAGAATATCTCTATCTGCAACGCAAGTTCTCGCTACAGCCCATCGATGGAAAAATGTGGAGATTCTTGCGATTGCGCCCACAAAATTTCCCCTACATCCGTATCGCACAGTTGGCCAATCTATACCATTCCCGTCGGTTTGGCTTGCGCAATTTGGTGGAAAGTGAGACCCTTGATGACTTAAAAGTAGCGATGAAATCGGCCGTTTCACCCTATTGGGAAACTCATTATGTGTTTGGTTCGGTGAGTAAGAAGAGCGAAAAGAGGCTTTCGGAAGCGTCACTTAATGTTCTACTCATCAACACCGCCATTCCTTTTCTGTTCGCCTACGGTCGGCACGAGTCATCAGAGCAGCTATGTGAACAGGCCATCAATTATCTGGAAAAGCTCAAACCAGAGCGAAACCACATTGTCAACATGTGGCAACAGTGTGGCCTCGATGTGCAAAATGCAGGCGACACTCAGGCTTTAATCCAACTCAAAACGCAATATTGTGACCGGAAAGAATGCCTTAGATGCCGCATTGGCTATGAATATTTAAAAGGAAGGGAATATTGATTCGCTGTTGGTCAGAGACCCAACACGGCTGACAAGGCTCAAAAACTCACATTTTTAAGAACTCAAAAACTCACAAACTCAAGAACTCATCAACTCAAAAATGAACTATATTTTCGAGACACGAATGGAGGTTCGCGACTATGAATGCGATATAGAAGGCATCGTGAACAACGCCAATTACCTCCATTACATCGAGCATACGCGCCATTTGTTCCTCCGTTCGTTAGGCCTTAGCTTTGCTAAGATGCACGAACAGGGAACCGACGCGGTGGTGGCTCGCATGAACTTGCAATACAAAACGCCACTCAAGTGTGATGACACTTTCATTTCACGGTTGGCTTTAAAGAAAGAAGGTCTGCGCTATATTTTCCATCAGGATATCTTTAGGGAGCAGGATGACAAGCTTTGTTTTAAGAGTAAGGTAGAGTTGGTGTGCCTCATTCATGGCCGTTTGGGGCATAGTGAGGAGTACGACAGCGCGTTTGCTAAATATCTATGAACATGACAGACCCACAAGAACTCATCAACACTATCGCTTTGACACGCATCAACCATTTTCATCTTACGGGAATGGTTCAGCTGTATCGTAGGTTGGGCTCGGCGACAGCCGTGATAGAGCATCGACATGACATCCGAGAGGTGCTGCCAGATGCGTCGCCTAAGTTGGTGTCATCGCTTCAAAACGTAGACCAATACTTGCGTAGAGCAGAGGAAGAGCTCGAGTGGGACGTGTCAAATGGTGTCATGCCGCTTTGCATGAATGACGAAAACTACCCGCAACGGCTCAGAGAATGCGATGATGCACCGTTGATGTTGTTCTACAAAGGGTCGGTCAACCTGAACCAACGCCGTGTCATCAGCGTGGTGGGAACCCGAAGAAACACTGTCTATGGAGAGGATTTGATTCGTCGGTTCATGGCAGAACTGCGGCAGTTGTGTCCACAAGTACTCGTGGTAAGCGGTCTCGCTTATGGCGTTGACATCCTCGCTCACCGCCATGCTTTGCAGAATGGATATCCCACTGTGGGTGTTCTGGCGCACGGATTGGATTATCTTTATCCTCCCAGACATCGGCAAACAGCCGATGAAATGGTGCAAAAAGGAGGATTGCTCACAGAATTCCTCACGCAGACCAATGCGGATAAAGTGAACTTTGTGAGAAGAAATCGTATCGTAGCAGGCGTTTCTGATGCATGTATCGTTGTAGAAAGTGCTGCCCATGGTGGCGGATTAATCACCGCCAGTTTGGCTCGCACCTATAACAGAGAGGTGTTTGCCTTCCCGGGTAACGTGGGTAGTCCCTATAGTGAAGGATGCAACAACTTGATACGAGACAACGTGGCAGGGCTCATCAATCATGCCTATGATTTCGTTAAAAGCATGGGATGGGAAGATGATGCAAGGCTCAGTCGTGCACATCATGAAGGAATAGAGCGACAGTTATTCCCTGATTTATCGACTGAGGAACAGCAAGTTGTTGCCGTGTTGCAGAAAAACAACGACTTGCAAATCAACATGCTGAGTGTGCAGGCGGGCATTCCCATCGCTAAACTCTCTGCCATTCTCTTTACTTTGGAAATGAAAGGTGTGTTGAAAGCCTTACCTGGTGGTATTTACCATTTGCTCATGAGTTGATAGGAATCTGCTCATAGGTTGACATTGTATATGCGCATTCTATGTCAGGTCGTTTAGATTTGGCAGCTCAAAATAGATGAAATCAGTAACTTTTTCAGGAAAATGAAGATAGGAAACATAGACTTAGGCGTGCAGCCAATCTTGTTGGCTCCGATGGAAGACGTGACAGACATCGGTTTCAGGCAGTTGTGCAAGCGCTTTGGCGTATCCATGGTATATACCGAATTCGTCAGTGCAGAAGCACTTGTGCGGTCTATTCAAGCCAGTTTGAACAAGTTGACCATTAGTGACAGCGAACGACCCGTAGGCATACAAATCTACGGAAGGGACGTTGAGTCTATGGTGGAAGCTGCCAAGATTGTTGAACAGGCTCATCCTGACGTGATTGACATCAACTTTGGATGTCCCGTAAAGAAAGTGGCAGGCAAAGGTGCGGGTGCTGGTATGCTGCGTAACATACCGCTTTTGTTGGAGATTACCCGAGAGGTGGTCAAGGCGGTGCATACGCCTGTGACTGTAAAAACACGCTTGGGATGGGATGAAAACAATCTTATTATCACTGAATTGGCCGAACAACTGCAAGATTGTGGCATCCAAGCGCTGACCATTCACGGCCGCACGCGCAGTCAGATGTACACCGGAAATGCTGATTGGACGCTGATTGGCGAGGTGAAAAACAATCCTCGCATCCACATTCCTATCATTGGCAATGGCGACATTACCACGCCCCAGGAAGCCAAACAGGCTTTCGAGCGTTTTGGCGTAGATGCTGTCATGGTTGGCCGGGCAGCCTTTGGACAGCCCTGGATCTTTAAAGAAATGCGTGACTATCTCGACGGAAAACCTTACGATGCGTCGCTTGACATCAATAAAAAGATAGACATATTGAAAGAACAGCTGCACATCAATGTGTCGCGTATCGATGAATACCGGGGTATCTTGCATACCCGGAGGCATTTGGCAGCCAGTCCCATCTTCAAAGGCATCCCCGATTTCCGACAAACCCGCATCGCCATGTTGCGGGCATCTACCGTTGTAGAACTGGAAAGCATCTTGGAAGCATGCAGAAAACGCTTGGTGCAGGAATTGTAAGTTCTTCGTTTTAGAACATCCTCAATACGCTATCTTTGTCCAAATGGATAGTGCTAAGGGAATGCTTCTCGGTTATTTATTTGGCCATCGAGCCTGTACTTCTCTTGTTATTCTGATCAGTCCTACAAGGCTATAGGTGTCCGTTCCGTCCCCTCATCCTCTTTTCGTTTTCCTCATTCCATAAATAAAAGCGGCACGACCTCGGTGAGGTTGTGCCGCTCTTGTTAGTGGTTTATTTCTTTGTTCAGCGTTCCATGTTGTTATGATACAACGACAGCCTCTTCTTCTTGTTCTTTCTTGATTTTGCGTCCCAATACTATGTAAGCGATTGGTGATGCCAAGAAGATAGAACTGAGCGTACCAACGAATACACCAATAATCATGGCAAAGGCGAAACTGCGAATGCTGTCAGCACCGAGGATGAAGATTGGAACCAACACAATCAATGTAGACACTGAGGTGTTGATGGTACGAGCCAACGTCTGGTTGATAGAATCGTTGAACGTCTTCTGTAAATCTTGTTTTGGATGCAGCTTCAAGTTCTCACGGATACGGTCAAACACCACCACCGAGTCGTTGATGTCGTAACCGATTACCGTTAGGATGGCACCGATAAACGTTTGGTCAATCTCCAAGGAGAAGCCTATCCATCCGTAACATAACGAGAACAAGCCGACCACAATCGTCGTGTCTATAATCAATGCTGCAACTGAACCAATGGAGAAACCGATGTTGCGGAATCGCAGTAAGATATATAAGAAGATACATATCAGTGCAATCACAACGCTCTTGATGGCATTGTTCGTGATGTCCTTAGCGATGGATGGACCCACTTTAGAAGAACTGATGATTGATCCACCTTCGCGGATATCAGGGTTCTTGAATGATTCTATGCTGGATTGCTTCACAAGTCCGGCTTTCTTCAGCGAAGTATATAGAATCGTTTCTGCCTGATCATCCATCTGTGGGTCATTGCTTTCCAGATTGTAGTTGGTAGATACACGGAAGGTCTTGCCGTCGGTACCGATGGCAATCACGGTCGTGGTTGCGGGTTTGCCTGCATTCTTACCTACTGTATTTTGGAATGCATTGTTCAAAGCGTTGCGTACCTCTTCCACATGTGTGTTCTTGTCAACCGTCACAACATAGTTGCGTCCACCCGTAAAGTCAATGCTCTGGCTCAGACCACGAACAATAAAGCTGCCGATGCAAATGACGATTGCGATGGCGTAAATCGTGCCACTGGTCTTGAACATGCTCATGAATTTATAGCGTGTGTTCTGCATCATATTCTCTGAGATGCCCGTCCAGAACTTGAGGTTCAGCCATTTGTCTTTGTTCAGTTTGTGCTCATAAACCAAACGTGTCAAGAATACAGCACTGAAGAACGAACAAGCCAGACCAATCAACCATGTGGTAGCAAATCCCTGAATGGGTCCTGTACCGAATATCAACAGGATAACACCCGTGATGGCTGATGTTAAGTTAGAGTCGAAGATGGCACTGAAGGCATTACTGTAACCAGCTGCTACCGCCTGTTTCATGCTTTTTCCTGCTCGTAATTCCTCTTTGATACGTTCATATATCAGCACGTTGGCGTCAACGGCCGTACCTAACGTAAGCACCATACCGGCAATACCCGACATGGTAAGGGCGGCTTGAAACGACGTTAGAATACCTAAGGTGAAGAATACGTTCACAATCAAGGCGCAGTTGGCGATCATACCTGGGATGAAATTGTACATCAAAATCATGTAAATCATCAACAGTACGAAGGCTATCACGAATGAGATGATACCTTGCTGGATAGACTGTGCACCCAGTGTAGGACCTACCACCTCTTCTTGTACGATGCGTGCAGGTGCCGGCATACGACCCGATTTCAGGGTGTTGGCCAAGTCTTTGGTGTCTTCGATGGTGAAGCTACCCGTGATAGACGATTGTCCGCCGTCAATTTGGCCTTGGATGCGAGGAGAGGTGTACACCAATCCGTCCAACACAATGGCAACAGCTCTACCGATGTTAGCCTTGGTGATGGCCGACCAGCGGCGTGCGCCGTCGGTGTTCATGGTCATGGAAACCTCTGGCTTACCTGACAAGTGGTCAAACTGGTCGGATGCGTCAACAATCACATCGCCTTCCAACGGAGCGCGTCCGGTGGTGGTTGTAATCTTCAAAGCATGCAGTTCGTAATAGTTTTTCACCTGCAATCCATCGGCTGGTTTGGCACTCCAAAGCAGTTTCAAATCAGCAGGAAGAATCTGCTTGGCAAGGTCTGAGTGGATAATTCTGTTTACTTCTGCGGTGTCGCGTACACTGGCATAACCTACGAGGCTCAGTGCATTGCGCCCCGTGGTACTCAAGATGGCCAACAGTGGGTGTTCTTTCTTGGCGGCAGCAATTTGTTCTTCATTCGAAACTTTTACGTCGCCTTGTTTCTTGTCTTTCTTGAGTTGGAACTTAGGATCTGCTTTCTTAACGACTTTCTCTTCACTGGTTTTCTCAACGGCCTTAGTTGCAGCGGTGTCGGCAGCGGTTGTGTCGGCCACTTGTGTGTCGCCATTAGCCAGACGAGCGTCGATCTGTGTCAGGTAAGGAATGATTTCTTCAGCGTTGAAAGTCTCCCAGAATTCGAGGTTGGCACTACCTTGCAACAGTTTACGCATACGCTCTGGCTCACGAATACCAGGCATTTCAACCATGATGCGACCTTGTTGTCCCTCCAATTTCTGGATGTTCGGCTGAACAACACCAAATTGGTCGATACGCGTGCGCACGACGTTGAACGAGTTGTCGATGGCCGATTGAGTTTCTTGGCGCAATGCTTTCTCTACCTCGGCGTCGGTGCTTTGTGGGTTCACCTTACCTTGCAGTTGCTGCGTGGCAAAGATTTCAGCCAATTTGTGGCCTGGTGCATTCTTCTTGTACGCTTTAATAAAGAGAGAGATAAAATCTTCCTGGCTGGTTTCTTCCTCTGCTCTTGCCTCTTTCATCGATTTCACGAATGCGGCATCTGTCTTGTGGTCAGCGAGCATTTCTACTACGTCAGGCACTGATATCTCCAATATCACGTTCATACCACCTTTCAGGTCAAGGCCCAATCCGATTTGAGTTTCCAAACATCTTTGGTAAGAATAGATGCCCAGATACTTCACAGAGTCTTTGTACTCTTGTTGTGCAATCGGATCTTTCAGCTTTGCTGCTTGGCCATCATAATAGCGAGTGGCTGCTGAAAATGACAAATAGAAGATGCTTGCAAGCGTCAGTAGGACAGCCGTTACAATTACAATTCCTTTGTTTTGCATTTTAATTTATTATTATTGATGATTGTTTTTTCACAACTTTTGATAGACGTGCAAAGATACTATTTTTTTGTTAGTACGAAAAATTTATGGCATTTAAATGCACATTTTTAAGCATTTGGAGCCTTTTTCAGCCAGCAATAGATAGGATAGTGGTCGCTTGCTTTTATTTTGTTGTCTACCTTACAGTTGTACGGAGTCCAGTCTTTCGAGCACATCATGTGGTCAATACGCACATAAAATCCACCAAGATGATAGGATATGCCAGGCCCATTTGCCGTCTCTACGTAACAGTCGCGCAGTTGTTTGGCAATGGTTCGGCGGGCATACGAATTGGGTCCGTCGTTGAAGTCGCCGCATAATATCACGCTCTTGTCCCGATGTGCGGCGATGTATTGGGCTACAGCATCGGCTTGCGCGGCTCTGATGCTTGATGCCTCTCCCAGTTTTTTAATGAGTGTTTTGGTGCTTATTTGGGCTGAGTCGCCCTTGATGTTTCCTTTGACAATGCCCTTGAAGTTGGCTTTGTCTTCTGGTGACAGACCAATGGACTCCAGGTGGTTGTTGATGACAATCACCGTGTCGCCCTTGATGTTCAGATAGAAAGCCGTTGAGTGGTTGCCTTCAGAGGGATAGTTGATGTCTTCTTGACTGATGATGGGGTGACGACTGTAGATATCCATGATGTCTCCTTTGTTCTTGGCGTGCGAACCGGCGTGGTAAGGATATAGTGAATCCATCTGAGCTTTTGCCTTGTCTGCGTACTTGCCCCATGCGTCAGACTCTTGAAGGCATACAATGTCTGCGCCTTGCTCTTTGATAAAATCCAGTACGGGGTTGTTTTCGTGTTCAAATCCATTGCCTCCGAAGAACCAAACATTGTAGGAAAGCACCTTAATGGCACCTTCGGGTGTTTGGTTGGGAAGGTTGATGGGGAAGTAAACCCTGATAGGTTGGTAGCATGCGAGAAATCCCAACAGGGGAATCCAGACATGTTTTGGATGGAAAAAAATCCAGAAAACAAGAAATCCCAGATTGATGCAGAGCATCACGGGGAGTACCAATCCCATGTTGGCTAATGAAGGGTGGAGGGCCGGATTGATTCGGTCGGCGTAGCCAACCAGCAACATGGCGATGATGGTGGTGATGTTTGCTCCGGCAAAGAGTTGGAAGACAAACTTCTTAATAGCTTTTCCCATTCCCCCTTCTGCTTAACGCCGATTACTGCTGTCAAAGAGTTTTTGTTTCTCTTCTGCCGTTAAGCTGTCGTAACCGCTTTTGCGAATTTTATCAAGTATCTTGTCTATTTCCTCTTGCTCACGCTGCTTCTGCGCGTTATAATCCCAGTCGCTTTTACGCTCGTCGTAGGCATCGTGCTTCGTGTTGTCAGCCTTCTTGTGTGCGTGTTCTTCCCACTTCTCCCGCAAGTTGTCAAAAAATTGTTGCCCGTCCGACCGCGCAGAGCCACCGTACGGATGACGTCTCCAATAGCGAATCATGAAAAATCCAAATGCCATGCCACCGAGATGAGCGAAGTGGGCCACGTTTCCGCCGGTTGTAGTCAATGCCATGACCAGTGAAAGACCTGCGTAGAAAATCACGAACCACTTGGCTTTGATGGGGATGGGCAGCGGGAAAATGAAGATTCTCTCTTCCGGGAAAATCATGCCGAAGGCTAAGAGCAGCGCGTACACGGCTCCCGAAGCTCCTACGGTGGTCCATTTGTTGAGAAAGTCACCCATGGCGATGCGCATTCCGTCGAACGACACGCTGTCGTAAGCGGCAAGTCCTTCGACCATATACGATCCGTATTGTGCCAGCTCTTGGAACAAACCAGCTCCGATACCGCACGAAAGGTAATAAAACAAAAACTTCTTTGGTCCCCACACGCGTTCCACCACACAGCCGAACATCCACAAAGCAAACATGTTGAAGAAGATGTGTTCGAAAGTGGCATGCATGAACATGTAGGTCACTAATTGGTAAATCCGGAAGTCGGAAGCTAAAAAGAAGTGAAGTCCAAGAATATCATTCAAGTCTACCTGTGATCTAAATACGTACATGGCGGCAAAGGCCAAGACATTAATGATAAGCAGGTTCTTGGTAACTGTGGGTATACTGCGCATAGATAATTCGTTGTATAAAAGTCTTTTTAATGTGCGCAAAATTACGAAAAAACTCCGTCATTTGGCATATAATAAGTGATTTATAGCCTTTTTTTGAGTAAATCGTATATTTTTTCTGATTTTTTATTTGTTTTCTGAAATGTTTAACCTATATTTGTGCACAGTTAAAAAGCACATTAATTTTTATTAATCATTTTATAACCACAACAGTAATGAATAAAACAGAATTAATCGACAAGATTGCTGAAGCTGCAGGCATCAGCAAGGTAGCTGCGAAGAAGGCTTTGGATGCAACAACAGGTTCAATCAAGGAAGCTTTGAAGAAAGGTGACAAAGTACAGCTCATCGGCTTCGGTACTTTCAGTGTTTCTGAGCGTTCTGCTCGCGAAGGAATCAATCCTTTGACAAAACAGAAGATTAAAATCGCTGCCAAGAAGGTTGCTAAGTTCAAGGCTGGTGCCGAACTTGCAGACGTCCTCAACTAATTTTTGTAGTTAAGACAAATAAAAAAGGTGATTTCCAATGTGAAATCACCTTTTTTATTTGCTTTACGTTTGTTGTCCTAAGCGGATTCGAACCACTACAAACAGAACCAAAACCTGTTGTGCTACCATTACACCATAGGACAAGCGTTTAAGCCGTCTCATCGCCTTTTGAAGCTTCCTAAAAAGCGTTAGTCGCTGAAAAGACGGTGCAAAGGTAATCGTTTTTTAGTCTTCCGCCAAATTTTTACGTTGATATTTTTTTTGAGCGGTTTTCTTTCATACTGCGATTCCTTATGAACCCCACTAATATTAATTTAAAATTAAATGGGTTTTGGTTCCGAATTTTCTTGACAACCAACCTCTTCATATTTCGCGTATTTGGTAATCACTCCTCTCTTTGTCGCAAATACGCAAAATATGAGCCACATTCCCATCTTCCTATATGGCAATGTGTTATGGTTTTCTTATGTTCTGGAGCATCCGTTTTTCTGGTTTTGACACGACAAAAGCATGCATATTCGAGTGCAATCAGTATGCATTTGTGATGCAAAGGCATGTAAATTGCGAATCAAAGTGATGCGTTTAATGGTGTAAGACCATTGCTTTTGTGGTAAAATCCGTTTTTTCTAACTCAATCATCGCCTGTTTGCATCCTGCGTGCCTATTGAATTTTTCCAGATTGAAAGTTTCATAGTGCTGTTTTAAGGCCGATTTTTTATGAAAAAACAGGACACTTTATTGTAGCTTTCTCTGGTTCTCGCAGGGGGATGAATTGTCACGCTCTGCTCTAATCAGCCAATCGAGCGGTCGGTAGGTGTAGGCTTTTGGAGGGCTAAGTGTGATTGCGCGTGAGACGACAAACAAGCAAATACCTATTTTTGGGTATTGTCACAAAAAGACGAAACGAGTACTTTTGCAAAATAATTGGTAGTTATGGTCTTAAAAAAAAATGTTGTTTTCAGCAGTCCTATTCCATTTCTCTTATGAAAAGATTGACCGTTTTTATTTTTTTCATCAGTATCAGCGTGTTGTTGAGCCAGGCTTACGCACAGCCGGAAGGCTATAAGTTTGCAGGTAAGGTGACTGATGAGCATGGCCAGGCCATCGAGTTGGCCTCGGTCAGCCTCAACAACAGCTTGGTGGCATTTACGAACAAGGACGGGCTGTTCGAGTTTCTCAACGTTCCGGCCGGTCGTTATGATTATCGCATCACGTTCGTTGGGTACGAAACGGTCAGTGGAACGGTGGCGATAAGTGCCCATACCCCACAGCTCAAGGTGCAGATGCGTGAGTTGGGCTTGCAGCTCAAGACGGTAGAGGTTACCGCCCGACAGCAGGCAATGGGTTCGAAGTCGCTCATCGGGCAAGATGCCATCAGGCACATACAACCCAAGAGCGTGACCGACATCCTGCAACTGGTGCCGGGAAATCTGATTGAGAATCCCACGCTGAACAAGTTGGCGCAAGCCCATATCCGCGAGATAGACGGTGACAGAAACAACGCGCTTGGTGCTCTTGTGGTGGTGGATGGCACGCCGGTAAGCAACGATGCCAATCTGCAAGTGTTGGGTACGGCCCGGTTCAGAGCTTCTTCGGGAGCGCAAGCTGACGGTATGAGCGACCAGACCACGGCCGGGCGGGGAGCCGACTTGCGTACGGTGAGTGCCGGCAATGTGGAGAGCGTGGAGGTGATTCGGGGCATTCCGTCAGTCGAATACGGCAACCTTACGTCGGGCATGCTCATCGTCAAGACCAAGATGGGGCATACGCCGTGGGAAGTGAAGGCGCAGGCTGACCCGTTTTCCAAGCTGCTTTATGTAGGAAAGGGCTTCAATTTGAAACGCGGAGGCGCAGTTAACTTCAGTGCAGACTGGAGCCAGTCGTGGGCTGATACGCGCAAACATAGCAATGGATACGACCGCCTGACGTTCACGGGAGGATATTCAAAGACCGCCGGGCGTAATACCTTTAGTATTAAAGGGGCTTTCTACAGCAACGTCAACAATCGTAAAGACGACCCACAATACCGGGAAATGCAGCTCCGCTTCACCAACAAGAACATTGGAACGCGCCTGTCTGTATCCGGAAAATATCATGCGCGTAGTACCTTTCTTTCGGCATTGTCGTACAATCTGTCGTTACAATATTCCAAAACCACCGACCAACACGACAATCTTGTATCCAATCCCGATGGTGTCATCACGGATGTCCGCACGCCGGGCATCCATCCTGCCATCTTCAAGAACAAGAGTTATTTCTCCAAATACGAGATTCTTGGGGCACCACTTAATCTCTATGGTCAGGTTGTGGGCAACAAGTATCTGCAATTGGGAACCGCCAATTATACCAATGTAAAGCTGGGCGTGGAGTTTGTTCATAGTGCCAACCATGGCAAGGGCTTGCTGTTCGACATGCAAAATCCGCCTCAGTCAATGGGAACGCAGACCCTTCGACCCCGTGCTTTTAAGGATATTCCTGCGCTGAACACCCTGTCGGCATTCGTCAGTGACAAGCTGTCGTTGCAGGTTTTTCAGCGGCATCTGACGGTGGAAGGTGGCTTTCGGGTAAGCAACTTGTTCCTGAACAAGCGAAAGAGCGGCGGAAAGCGAGGAATGTTTGTTGCAGAGCCTCGACTGAATGCTTCGTATACGCTGTTGGACAAGACGTGTAATCCATGGATAGACGAACTCTCTTTGACGGGTGGTTATGGCATTTCCAACAAGATGCCCACCTTGATGTATCTCTACCCCGACAATGTTTATTATGACAACGTGTGCCTGAGTAAATACGGTGAGCGTGAGGAGGACCGGTTGGCCCTGCTGCAGACAGATGTGATAGGGCAGGTTGGCAACCCCGACTTGATGCCTACGCATACTCAAAAATGGGAGTGTGGGCTTACTTTCCGAATCGGGAAGGTCAGAGGCTTTGTGACTTATTACAACGAGCGTCATCATCATGAGTTTGGATTTGAAAGCAGATTGTATTGGAATAGATACCCCAAATTCAGCCTGCCGGTGGAGGCTGCCCTCCCGAAATATCATGAAGAGACAGGGGATGTGAGCTATCTGTACAATGGTGTACGTATGATGGCCGGCAAAACTGAGCAGGTGGATATGTCTACTTGGAGCCGACCGACCAACAATACATGGTCGCACAAGCATGGAATAGAATATGGCATAGACCTGGGTTCGCTCAGTCTTTTGCGTACATCCTTGAGCATCAACGGCGCTTGGTTCCATACGGAGCGCACCGATGAGAAAGACCAGCTTAGGTATGTTGATTACAACTACGACTATGTTCCAGTCATGCCAAACGGTTCAGGGTACATCCGGGACCGCGTCAACTCTACCTTCCGCTTCGTTACCCATGTGCCGGCTGTCAAAATGATCTTCACCACGGCCGTGCAAGTGGTGTGGTATGAAAGCGAAAGGGCGGTATATAAACAGCCGGATGGCAAGAGTCGCTATCATCAGTTCACTTATGAGGGGCGTGAATATCTGGGTGTCTCGCCTATAGGATATTACACGCGGGACGGCCATTACTATCCCTGGTCGGCCGATGCAGAGCGCGATGTCGTGCGTCAACGCATGATGGGACGTTATTATCTATACGACTTTGAGAAAGATGTAACGCATCCATGGGTGTTGTTGAGCCTGCGGTTTACAAAAGAAATAGGCAAGGTGGCCGAACTTTCATTCACGGCCAACAACTTTCCTAATGTGTCACGATGGCACACCAATCCTCACAGTCTGTCACGAACACAGTTGTACCCTGCTCCTTATTTTGGTGCGGAAGTGAAAATCAAATTATAAAAAACAATTTAAATCAGTAATAAGTATGAACAAATGTATTGGGAAAATGGTCTCGGCTCTGTTGCTGCTGACCGCTGTTTTAGGCTTCGTTTCTTGTAATAAAAACGATGAGCCGAGTATTGCGAACTACGAGTTGACGCTGTCTTATCAACTTCCTGACGGATTGAAGGCAGACGATATCAGCGATGCCAAGCTGGTATTGACAAAGGAAACGAAAGAGGATACCCTGGTGTTGAGGGATATGAAGGACTTATCGACAACGCTTCCGCAGGGACAGTACAACTTGCTGCTCACGGCAAAGGTCAAGGATGAGGCCAATGCTTACCTCACAGGGACGCTCTCAGTAGACCTCTATGCGAACAAAAAAGCCACTATTGAGCTGCAAAAGGTGCGCAAGTCGACGCTCATCTTCAAGGAAATCTATACCACAGGAGGCAAAAAGGGCTATGTGTTGGATAACTATTTTGAGATTGTGAACAACTCTGATGAGGTGCAATATCTAGACGGTGTTATCCTAATGACTAATCCTGGAGGACAAAAGAAGGAGCAGAACGTTTGGCAAGCCAACGGCTACAAGGACCGCTATGCTTGTGGACAAGGTACCGTTATCGCCTTCCCCGTAGGTAAGGATGGTAAGTCGATTGCCCTCAAGCCTGGCGAAAGCACCGTGATTGCCAGTGATGCAGTGGACCATGGCAAGATGGCTCCGGAGGGAAACCATTGCCCAGATCTGTCGAAAGCACAGTGGGAGGTATATATTGACAATGTAAAAGGTGAGGTGGATTATCCCGCTCCCAACATGGATATCATCTTCCAGAACAATAAAAACATGAAGGCCTTTGGCTTAGGCTTCTTCAATGGTGGCTACATCTTGGCCAAACTGCCTGCCGGCATCACCCCTAAGCAGTTTGCTGCCGACCAGAATAATTTAAAGACTACGCCAGGAACCAAGTCAAAGATGCAATACTTACTGATGCCAAACAAGTATGTGCTGGATGCTGTGGATATGTCTAAATCCGATGCAGAGACATATTTTCCACAATTCTTGCCTGTTGACGATGCCAAAGCCGTCAAGGCCAGCAAGGCTTGGGAGGGCAAATGCTTGCGTCGCAAGGTGGAAAAAGTGGTGAACGGGCGTGCTTATTTCAAGGACACCAATAATTCATCGGTCGACTTCCTCAACAACCAGCCACTTCAGCCGGGGCGTGTTTTCACGGAGGTTGATAAATAATCCAATTCATTCAGCTATCATTTCCGCTGTCAAGACCATCGTCGTGAGGTCTTGGCGGTGGAACCTTTATTCAGTCATTTATGATACATGTTCCATCCATTCGCGTCTTGTGCTGCCTGTCTTGCATGTTGTTCGTGCAGGCTGTTGTTGCGCAAACCGTCTTTATCCATACCGATGACCCATGGCATGAGGACCATCTGAACGAGTTGACGAATGTCAGATATTCCGGCAATAACCCCATTCGTATCGCCTATAATCAGCGGTCTACGGCAGGAACAGCGAGGGTAGCCTATGACGAACATAATGGATCGTTCAAGGCTGTGGATGCTGCCAAAAGGCAACGGCAGCTGGATGTGTATGTCGGGGGACTCAAAGATTTGAATCAGGTCAAGCTTAGTGGATATCTGCAATATCAAAACAGGCAGGAGACAGACCGTCGATGGAACTCGTCATTCTATCTCATGCCGGACAATCCCTTTGTGTTGGGCGATTCTGTTTGGAGCGAACCTTCCTCTGAAGTGTTCCGTATGAGTGCCGAGTTGGCATGGCAATGTTCCAAAAAATGGTTGTTGGGAGCCGGTGTCGGTTTGATGATGGGCAGCTCTTCCGACCAGGATGACCCTCGCCCCAAGACGCTTTCATCCTCCTTCCCCGTTTTGCTTGGTGCCGAATGTCAACTAAACGCAGCCTGGCACTTGGGCGTATCGGTAGGTATGGAAATGGTTCGTACAAACATAAACTATACGGTTGTCAATCCGCTTAACAACCATCGTTTCTTTCTCATGAAAGGACTTGGCGAATATTTCAGGCGGTCTACAGCCAGCAATCCTGGCTATCAACGCAAATATGACGGTCAAACAGCACAAGTAGGTGCCCAACTTGCCTATACGCCCACGGCCTCTCGATGGAGCAGTTTCACAGAGATAGCGTTCTCACGGGGTTATGAAAACGCAGTAGACGGTGGTGAGGCTTACGTCTTCAAAGGTGGAGATTATCAGTTTTCAAGCCTGAAAGGACAAGCTCGGCTTATCTTTCATTCTGGACGCAGCACGACTCATCAGCTTTTAGTACATGCACGTTGGCATCAGGGAGATGGCTATTGGTACGACCAGAAGGCAGTAACAGACATCGAACATGGCAACCGAACCGATTACAAGGTATTGGGAAAGGCGCGCGTACACCAAGATTATCGGTTGTCAACCGACTTGGGTTATCGGTTGGACATGCCATTTTTTGTGGAAGGCAAGATAGGAACAACGCAGACATGGATTAAACATGCCAGTGATTTAGGGACACAAAAACAGGCGTGGATGCTTGCTTTCATGCAGGCAACAGTGGGTACAAGCGTGCAATGGAGGCATTATACGCTCAACACTTCAGTCCATGGAGGGTACTATCTCCCATTGTCAGAACGCCAATTTGTATCAGCATCTGAAGAAACGGGTAACATCACCGACCGCTATGTCGCTCCTCAATTTGAGTATTTGAGTGCGAAGCGTGTGCGCATGGGCGGCATGTTGGACGTGCAGCGTTCCCTGAAACGGATGAATGTTGGAATGAACATCAAGGTAGATGCATGGCTTCATGCGGACGCCGCCGCATTCGCTCGTGCGCTTAGGCATACGTCGCGGGTGGGTATCTGTGCCGGTCTTTACATGCAATTTTGACATGTTGAAATCCAAGAAGACTGAATGAGCGTGCGTAAGGCAACCATCAAAAAACGCCTAATGAATACTTTTTTACATCTAAAAAACATTGAAATGAAACGAATCATCATCATATCGCTCTGCCTGCTTGTGTTGGTAGGGCATGGTATGGCCAAGAGTGGATTTGCCATTGTGGTTGATACTAAAAGTTACCAATATGCCCAAGCTGAGTTGAAGGCTTATGCTCAGGCTGTAGAACAAGTCAATGAACTCAAGGTTTATACGGTTGTTGACCGTTGGGGGATACCCGATTCTATCCGTACCGCACTTCAAAAGCTCTATTATCAGAAGCGTGACCCTATTGTAGGAGCCGTCTTCGTGGGTGACATTCCTGTGCCTATGATACGCGACGCACAGCATCTCACCTCTGCCTTTAAGATGAATCAAACCAACTCAAGACAGGAGTCGTCGGTTCCTTCAGACCGCTATTATGACGACTTCTCCTTGCAATTCAAGTCTGTGGGGCATGATGAGGGTACGCCTTATTATTACTATTCACTCACAGCAAGGGGCTCTCAACGCCTGCAACCCAACATTTACACGGGAAGAATACGACCTACCGACGTTGGTGGAATCAGTAGATATGCCAAGCTAAAGGCCTATCTTCAGAAGCTGGTTGCACTCAAACGGACGAACAGAAAGCTGAACAACATGTTCTATTTTGATGGACATGGATACATCTCAGCTTCCAAAGATGCCCGAATAGACGAGAAAATATCTTATTTCGAGCATTTTCCACAGCTCAAACGGCGCACCCATCAAGTTGGTTATATTTCTCACGACGATGTCAATCCCGTGAAGGAGCGACTGATGAGCGAGCTCATGCGCAAGGATATGGATCTTGCCATGCTGCACCATCACGGTTCTTTTGATGCCCAATACCTCAACAATCTGATTTTGCCCAACACGGTAGCCAGTGCCAAGACCTTCATCATGCGCAATCTCAGGGAGCATATTTATCACGCGAAGCAGCGCAATAAGAATGCCGACTCATTGTCTACCGCCCTATTGAAGAAGTTTGACCTGCCCGACTCGTGGGTTCTGCATGCGCAGAGTGACTCGCTGGCTCGCCTGGACTCCATCTATGAGGCCGCTGCCGACCTGCATCTTGAAGACTTCCGCGCATACCAGTTCACTCCCAACACGCCTGTCGTGGTGATTGATGCCTGCTTCTGTGGGTCGTTTCATCTGAATGATTGCATCGCCAACGAGTATGTCTTCCAGCCTGGAAACACCGTGGTGTGTATCGCAAACAGCGTCAATGCGCTGCAAGACAAATGGGCAGACAAACTTATTGGACTGATCGCGGATGGCGGTTGCGTGGGTGATGTCGTGAAGTACGCCCATTACTTGGAGCTGCATGTCATTGGAGACCCCACCTTTAAGTTCGCCACTGAGGGCAAGGCCGTGGACGTAGACCGGTTGGTGAGCGATAACAAAGAGGGCGCATGGCGCAAACTACTCAAGTCAGACCAGCCAGAACGCCAGTGCTTAGCTATGGAGGCTCTTTGTCAGCTCAAGGCGATGTCATCGGCCGAATTATTGAATATCTACCGCAATTCGCCCTCTTATATCGTCAGAATGCAAGCCTTTTCACTCATTTGCGATTACAAAGACGACAATTTCATCAAGTTGTTGCAGCTGGCTGCCAACGACAGTTACGAATTGTTGCAGCGTTGTGCCGTGGTGATGATGGGCAAGAGTGGTGACGAACGGCTCATTCCGCAGCTCATCAGCATTGCCATTGCCAATGCCACGTCAGCCCGAATCAATTTCGATGCGATCAACTCATTGACCGTATTCCCCAAGAGTCAGCTCCTGAAGGAGTTCGCACTTCAGTTTGACCGACCTGAAGTGTGCTACATACATAAGGACTCTGTCCGTACGTTGATATACAATGCCATCGATCATGCTTCAGAACGCTGGGTTGAGGACACGCGTAAGATTTTGGATCCTACCGTCCCCGTAAAGAAAAAGCTGCAGCGGATACGCTTCACGCGCAATTATATGATTCATGCCATGATTCCGGATTTGTTGCGCTATCTCGAGCAAGAGAAGAATGAGCAGGTTGAGATAGCTTTGCTGGAGGCCATGGGTTGGCGTACACATTCTTGTCAGCGTCCACTTATCTCGGCTGCATGCCAGCGCATCATCAATGGCAACGGTTATACGCAAGCTGTAAAAGACGAGGCGCTGAAAACGTATAAACGGATTAATGAATAAAATAATCTTTTGTTGGAGCTTGTGCCTGGCGGTGGGAATAGGTCGGGTACAAGCTCAATTTGTACAACGCAAGATCTACCCACAACCACGCCTCACGCAGGCGGTGGTGGACATTCGGCAGCTGCGTACCACCGTTAGCGAGACTGCGGAAGATGCCGTTCAGTTGCCCACCTCGGTGGATAACAGCAAAACGAAGTATTTTCCACCCATCCTTTCACAGCGTGGTGGCTCGTGCGCGCAGGCTTCGGCCATCGGCTACATGCTCACTTACGAACTCAACAGATTGTTGGATCGTGACGCGTCGGCCAGTGCTGAGAATCGCATGGACTATCTGTTTTCATGGAATATGCTGAATGGTGGTGAGGACCAGGGAGGATTTGCTGAGGAAGGATTGTACCTGGCCCAACGCTATGGCATGATGAGCGAGGCCGATTATGGCGGATCGGCCGTCTCGCAGTTCAGATGGTGTACCGGCTATGACAAATACTTGCGGGCCATGCAGAATCGAGTGGAGCGAATCTTGGTCTTTGATGACAGCATCCCTTTGCTCAAACGCTATCTTTATGATGCAGGAAACGGCAGCAGACCTGGTGGAATATTAACCTTTTCCACGCAGAGTGACGGGTGGAAGATAGATGAACAATACAAGGGACCGTCGGCAACAGGCTACCACTCTTTGCTGAGAAAACTGGCTACCCGCGGCGCTCATGCGCTGACCATTGTGGGCTATGACGACCTGGTGGAATACGAGGACGAGAAAGGGCGGCAGCACAAAGGCGCCTTCATCGTGGCCAACACATGGGGCTCGTGGGCGCATGACAATGGCCGCTTTTATCTGCCGTACGATTTCTTCCGTGATCCCAGTGTCAGCAATCGTCTGCTCAGCGGTGAGTTGCAGGGTGTGGTGCCAAAGCGGTATCAACCTAAAGTGGTCTTCAAGGTGCGGTTGAGCTATGATTCGCGCGACGACTTGAAGTTTTCCATGGCTGGCATTGAACGTGGGGAAGGTGACGCACTGCCCAACTATCACTATTGCTACGCCTTTCACAACCAAGGTGGCGACCTGCCAATGCAAGGCAAGTGGTTGGAAAACAGCATTGAGTTTGCCATGGACTTCACTGAGTTCATGTCCAGCCCAGACGCGCAATACGCCTCTTTCAAGCTGAATGTCGTCAAATCAGCCATCGGGCAAAAGGTGGGGCAAGGGTGTCTGGAAAGTGTTTCTGTCATCGATTACCGTACGCAAGCGCCGACAGAGTATGTCTTTCAGCCAAAAGCACCAGTCGAATTGGTTGGTGGTGACAATGTCTTCACCATCGAGCCCTTCAAAACCTTTGATGTGAGCGTTTCGCCTTATCGGTATGCCGATGAAGGTCAACCCTCTGTCAAAGTGTTCTTGCTCAAGACCGCAGATGGCAAGGCAGCTAAATTGAAAATAGAAAAGACGGATGCCAAAAACCGAAAAGTAACCCTCAAATATAAAACAGAATGAAACGTGTATGCCTATGGATGTTGGCCGGCATGATGCTGCTTCTTGCAGGCTGTGCCACAGAAGATGCAGTCGGTCGTGGCGTTCAGGATGTCTCGTTGACGGTCAACGATGTGCCCAACCGGTGGACGTATGTCTCGCTGTCTGCCCATGAGGTGGTGGGAAGCAGCTCCTTGGGCGATACCCATGAGGATGCCCTGTGGATGCTGCGCACCGACTGGGATATCGCCTTTTGTAACGGAATGATTCGGACCAACAGTGGTTCTTCTGGCAAAGGGAAGGGTGGTATCACGTGGACACCGGTGGATTATGATGACATCGAAAATCTAAGGGCGCCTTCCTACCAAACGGACACACGGCAGACGGTAACGGTAAAAAGTGTGGAGATAGAATGAAAATCCTCTTTTTTCTTCCCCTATATTTGTTTGTTAATGTCAATTAAAGTGACAATAATTTAACACTTCTCAATAACTCATTCTAGAAAAACAACACAGACGAAAAACTGTTTTTTCTGCCATTTCTCTCCAATATCTATCGTTTTGGAGATCAAACTCAATGAGTTGATGCCCTTAAAGCATTGACTTTTCCCTGAAAAGTAGCGATGAAATCGGTCGATTTTGCACGTTTTTTGGCAAAAAAGCACCTGATTTTCAGTCCTTATTTTGGCTGTTTTCTTATAAGTGTTTGTGAATCAAAGGTATGTAAAAAGCTTCAAATTTCGCGTATTTCTGAGCAGAAGACCATCTTGTTCAAAATAATCGAAGCATACGAAAGCAAATGTAAAATAATTTCTGAATTGATTCTTGCTTTTTGGTTAGCCGTGGTTTTTGTAGATGCAGCTTTGCGTTTTGATGCTGTTCGCTTGTTCATTTGTGTTTGAAACACTCCATGGAGGCAGGTCGTTGGCGGTATGTAAGTTGATAAATCGCACTCCTATTTTGCAAGTCTAAGAAGCCGCGTGTGAAGAATCAGTCTGCTTGCGAACAGCCGCGGCTTAAACCCTAAACAACCTTAAAAAACGTTCTATAAATCACTATTTTGCATAATTAAGCCTTAAAAAGATGTGCTATTTGCGGAATTCTATATAAATTTGCAGCTAAAATCATAATCAGAAGTAAATGAATAGAAGATTTTTACCGCTTCTCATGCTGTGCTCAGTGATGCTGCTATTCGCTTCTTGTCTTAGAGACAACGACGATGAGCAGATGACATATGACGATGCGGCCATTATAGGATTCTCGGTTAAAAACGTCAAACGTTTGGTACACACCAAATCGAGCAAAGGTGCCGACAGCACATACATCACGACTTTTGCTGCAAGCGACTATATTTTCTACATAGACCAACTCAATAGGGTAATTTATAATCCCGACTCGTTGCCGGTAGGTGTTGACGCTTCGAAAGTGGTAGCGACCATTTCGGCTAAGAATGCGGGTGTAATTGGCATCAAAAACGCTGACAACGATACGATTAAATATTTCAATTCGGCCGATTCACTCGATTTTACCAAGCCCCGTCAGGTTGTTGTTTACAACAATTCGGGTACGGGTATGAATACCTATACCGTCCATGTAAACGTTCACCAGCAGGATGGTGACACGTTCAACTGGAGCAGTCAGACAAAGAATGAGCCTAAGCTGGCCGAGCTAACAGCCATGCGCTTACTTGCGAATGGAGAAAACTTGTATGTCTTTGGCAACAAGGGGTCGGAGGCAAAGGTCTATACGGCTGCGCGAAAGGCGGCAAACCAATGGCAAGAAATCAAGCCCAACATCCAGTTGGCAAGTGACTTTTATCGTCAGGTAGTATTGCAAGGCAAGACATTCTATGGCTATCATGACAGTCAAGTGGTGAAATCTGCTGATGCGAAAAACTGGTCTGTGGTGTCTACCATCGCACTTAAACAGCTGGTAGGTGCTAGCGATGCCAAGTTGTATGCCCTGGCTGAAGATCATAAAATATTAGTTTCGGGCGACGGAGGTGCTACCTGGACGACGGAAACCTTGAGTCCCTCGAACGCACTGTTGCCAGAGGCTGATTTGAATTTTGTAGTCCAACCCTCGAAAACCAATGCGGGTGCCAATCAGTTGTTCATGGCTGGAACCACCGACCAGCGTGTTTCTCAGTGGGGAAAGATTGAAGAGAACGATAAAAAGGCTGAAAATCAGCCTTGGACAAGTTATACGCCATCGGCTGGAAACCGGTTCGCATTACCCAACTTGACCAACCTTCAGGTGGTGAAATATGACGATGAGCTCGTGGCCATGGGTGGTACCGGAAAAGGCGAGAGTAGCGGCGTGAAGGCGTTCAGTGAGATATATGGCAGCGTGGATGGTGGTTTGACGTGGAAAAAACATGCCACGCTGGTCTTCCCAGAAGGTTTTCAAAGCAGTGAATCATCGTTTGCCATGACGGCCGATGTCGACCACTACCTGTGGATGGTTTGTGGAAAAACCGGACAAGTTTGGCGGGGACGGCTCAACAAGTTGGGCTGGCCTGTGGTGAAAAGGGTGATTACTGAATAGCGATACAAAATAACGAAACATGCGTCAAGGTCTGCTCTCTATATTATTGCTCGTGGCCGCTGTGCAAACGCAGGCACAAGACGACGTGGAATATCGTATGGAGGTGGGGGGCGGAGCGGGCTTGGTGTCCTATCTGGGCGACTTCAATGGCAGCGTGGTTAAGAACATGCAACCCATGGGTTCGCTTGTGTGGCGATGGGTACTCAACCCTCGAATGGCCCTAAAAGCCAAGGGTAGCTATGGCAAGCTCAAAGGCTCGTCGGCCGATGTGCAGACTTATTATCCTGACATGCAGGAAAAACCTTACGAGTTTAATCATTCGTTGGGTGACCTGGGCGTTACCTTTGAATATAATTTTTGGCCATACGGCACGGGCAGAGACTATCGGGGAGCCAAACGGCTCACCCCTTTCATCTTCGGAGGAGTGGGGGGTACGTATGTTTCGGGTGGACCGAAAGATGTGTGGACCGCCCATGTACCTTTGGGACTGGGTGTGAAATACAAGCTTGGCGACCGTGTTAATATAGGATTGGAGTGGGCGGCACACTTCTCGTTGAGTGACAAACTCGACGGTGTGGTTGATCCCTATCTCGTCAAAAGCAGCGGACTGTTCAAGAACACCGATGGCTATTCGACGCTGCTGGTGACGCTTACTTACAGTTTTCAAGCCAAGTGTAGAACGTGTCATAATGATGCTGAATAACTGAATGACTACAAGAACAACGATGAATAACGAACTGGACATGAAACGTATCCCGACACATGTCGCCATCATCATGGATGGTAATGGGCGTTGGGCAGCTGAACGCGGCAAGGAACGCAGCTTCGGACACCAGGCAGGCGTGGAAACAGTGCGCCGAATCACGTCAGAATGTGTCCGGTTGGGCGTTGAGTACCTCACGCTGTACACTTTCTCTACGGAGAACTGGAACAGGCCGGAAGATGAGGTGTCGGCTCTCATGGGCTTGGTGTTGAGCTCATTGGAAGACGAAATCTTCATGAAGAACAATGTCCGCTTTCGAGTAATTGGCGACGTCAAGCGTTTACCAGAAAGTGTGAGAGCGAAACTTCGGGAGACGGAGGAGCATACCGCAGCCAACTCAGCCATGACCATGGTGGTGGCTCTGAGCTATTCGGCACGGTGGGAAATGACCCATGCCCTGCAAAACATCGTGTCGGCTGTGCAGGCAGGACGTGTTCATGCAGATGACGTTAATGAGGAATTGGTGGGTCAACATCTGGAAACAGCTTTCATGCCCGACCCTGATTTGCTCATCAGGACGGGCGGTGAATTACGTGTTTCCAACTTTCTGTTGTGGCAAATAGCCTATTCGGAATTGTATTTCTGCGATACCTATTGGCCCGACTTCAACGAGGCTGACCTGCACAGAGCCATCATGGACTACCAAGGTAGGCAGCGACGGTTTGGAAAGACGGAGCGTCAGATAGAAGACCAGATTAAGATTGATAATAATTCAACAAGATGAATCATATATATAAGGTGTTGATGGTAGCGACGGCAATCACCTGTGGGGTGACCGTTCATGCACAAGATAAGATTATACATCCTGACATCAATTACGCAGGAACGCCTCGGACAGTAGTCATTGGGGGCATTGCCGTGTCTGGTGTGCAGGGGTATGAAGACTATATGCTGTCGGGTATCTCCGGCTTATCGGTGGGACAGACCATCACGGTGCCTGGTAATGACATTACAGATGCCGTGAAACGCTATTGGAAGCATGGTTTGTTTTCCGACGTTTCGATATCGGCCGACTCCATTGTAGGTAACAAGATTTATCTGAACATCTATCTGCAAACGCTGCCACGCGTGTCTGAAATCAATTATATCGGACTGAAAAAGTCGGAACGCGAAGCCATGGAGACGAAGTTGGGGTTGCTCAAAGGAGGACAAGTAACACCTAATACCATTAGTAGAGCGAAGTTTTTGGCCAAGAAATACTTTGATGACAAGGGGTTTAACAATGCCGACATCGACATTATGCAGCGGGATGACGTGTCCAACAAGAACAGTGTGATTCTGGATGTCATCGTGGACAAGAAGGCAAAGATGCGCGTTCGGCACATCGAGATTGTTGGCAATGAGGCGCTCAGCGACAAGAAAATCAAGGGTTCCCTATTCACCAAGGGTGCCTTTAAGAAGATTCATGAGTCGGGAAAGTTTGGCAATATCTTCAAATCAAAGAAGTATACGCCCGAAAGATGGAAGGAAGATAAGCGCAATCTCATCAAAAAATACAATGAATACGGGTTCCGTGATGCTGTGATTCTTGAAGACAGCGTGTGGAATGTGGATGACAAGCACGTCAACATCCTGGTAAAAGTGGATGAAGGAACCAAGTATTACCTCCGCAATATCACGTGGGTGGGCAACACGGTGTACGCTACTGACTATCTGAATGCTTTGCTGGGCATGAAGAAAGGGGATGTGTATAATCAGACTTTGATGTCTAAACGTCTGACTGAAGATGATGATGCCGTGGGTAATAAGTATTGGAACAATGGTTATTTGTTCTACAACTTGCAGCCAACGGAGGTGAACATCGTGGGCGACTCCATTGACCTGGAGATGCGTATCACCGAGAATCAGCAGGCAAGACTCAATCATGTGCGTATTAATGGTAACGACCGACTGTACGAAAATGTGGTGCGTCGCGAGCTAAAGACTAAGCCGGGCGACCTCTTCTCCAAAGAGGCACTCATGCGATCGGCACGTGAATTGGCATCCATGGGACACTTTGACCCGGAAAAGGTGAATCCAGATGTGAAGCCAGACCCAGAGAATGGAACCGTAGACATCAACTGGAACCTTGAACAAAAGAGCAATGACCAGATAGAATTCTCACTCGGTTGGGGACAAAATGGTTTGATTGGACGTGTAGGATTGAAGCTGAATAACTTCTCTATCCGCAACCTTTTCAATAAAAACAGTGAGCGACGAGGAATCTTGCCCATTGGAGATGGTGAGGTGTTGTCATTGGGTGTGCAGACCAACGGCCGTTTTTATCAGTCGTACAACATGAACTATTCAACCAACTGGTTTGGAGGTAAGCGACCTACCCAATTCTCTGTAGGTGCTTATTTTTCAAAGTCAACGGATGTGTCCACCAATTTTTACAACAGCTCATGGCGCAACAATTACATGAATTACATGTATGGGTACGGAAGCTATGCTTACAATAATTACGAAAACTACCTTGACCCTGACACCTACATCAAAATGTTTGGAGCCAGTCTGGGTTGGGGTAAGCGACTGAGATGGCCTGACGACTACTTCACGCTGTCGGTTCAGCTCGCCTATACACGCTATATGTTGAAAAACTGGAAGTACTTCTTGATGACGACCGGTAATGCCAACAACTTGAACTTGAACATCTCTATCAATCGTACCTCAACGGACAACCAGCTTTACCCACGTCGTGGATCGGAGTTTACGGCATCGGTTTCGCTCACACCACCATGGTCTAAGTGGGACAAGAAAGACTATGAGAACTTGGCACTGAACCGCCAATCGAGTACTTTCCTGGCCGAACAACAGGAGAAATACAAATGGGTTGAGTACCATAAGTGGAAGTTCAAGGCCAAGACGTATACGGCTTTGTCAGGCGGACAGAAGTGTTTTGTCTTGATGACGCGTGTGGAATTAGGACTCTTGGGCAGTTATAATCGGTTTAAGAAATCACCCTTTGAGACCTACTATGTGGGTGGTGACGGCATGAGTGGCTATTCTACCGGCTATGCGGAGGAAACCATTGGACTGCGTGGCTATGAAAACGGCTCGCTGACACCTTACGGATACGAGGGTTATGCATACGACCGTATGTCGCTGGAGCTTCGTTATCCATTCCTCTTAGGTAACACCACCATCTATGGACTGGGCTTCATTGAGGCCGGAAACGCTTGGGATGACACTCGAAAGTTCAATCCCTTCGACATGAAACGTAGTGCCGGACTTGGCGTACGCATCTTCCTTCCCATGGTGGGCTTGATGGGTATCGACTGGGCCTACGGCTTTGATAAAGTGTTTGGAAAGAAAGGTGGCAGTCAATTCCACTTCATTCTCGGTCAAGAATTTTAAGGAAGTTAAAACTGGTTTGCCAGGGGTTAAATACTCTTTAATAGCTAAACGAAAGGACATTTCACAACGTCCATCTAATAATACAATTAAAATAAAGGAGAGCTGATGAAGAAAATAATATTGATGAGCTTAATGTTGATGGCAACATTAGGCATCGGTGCGCAAAAATTCGCACTGGTTGACATGGAGTATGTGCTGAAGAATATCCCCGCATACGAGCGTGCCAATGAACAATTGAACCAGGTAAGCAAGAAATGGCAGGCTGAGGTGGAGGCGCTGAATACAGAAGCAACCACGATGTATAAGAACTATCAGAACGAGGTAGTGTTTCTTTCGCAAGAGCAAAAGAAGGCTCGACAGGAACAAATCATGAAGAAAGAGAAGGCCGCCAGCGAGCTGAAACGCAAGTATTTCGGGCCAGAAGGCGAACTGTTTAAGAAGCGTGAGAGCCTGATGAGCCCCATCCAAGAAGAGATATACAACGCCGTAAGGGATATATCCGAATTGCGTGGGTACTCATTGGTCGTTGATCGTGCGTCCAATTCGGGTATTATCTTCGGCTCACCGAAGATAGACATCAGCAACGAAGTGTTGCAGAAACTGGGTTATTAGAATTAATAATTAATCAAATAAAGAACAAAAGAAAATGAAAAAGCTTATTTTAATGTTGATGCTGTTTGCACCAATGTCACTGTTTGCACAAAAGTTTGGTCATCTGAACTCACAGCAGGTAATGAACGATATGCCTGAATTTGTGAAGGCACGCGGCGAGATTGAAGCCACTGCCAAGCAGTATGAGAATGATTTGAAGGCCATGCAAGACGAATTGCAGCGCAAGGCTGAGGAATATGAGAAGACAAAGTCGACCATGAATGCCACGAAGCAAAAGGAGACAGAGGAAGAGTTGATGAAGCTGAATGAGAAGATTCGCACGGCCTACAACGACAACTCACAGGCTTTGCAGAAGGCTCAACAAGACAAGATGCAGCCTATCACGGCTAAATTGGTCAACGCCATTCAGGCCGTAGGAAAGGCAGGAAACTATGTTTACATCATGGACATCACATCCGGCATCCCTTACATCAGTCAGACGCTGAGCGAAGATGTCACTGCAAAGGTAAAGGCTGAGTTGGCCAAGACAAAGTAATTTGAAGTGTTCCGTCACGCTTCCTAAGGTTCATCAACATTGAAAGAACCAATTGATGGGAAGCGTCAACTAGGAGAAAACTTACAATTAAACAGAAAAGGAGTTGGCAGACAAGGGCTGATGTGCAAGACACAGACAATTGTTTGCTAACTCTTTTCTGCTTTTTTCATACGGCATATGGCCATTACTTGTGCCGGAATACCGCATGAAAGAATCAAGAAGAGGAGGGAAACACAGCCCTCCGATAATAACAACATAAATCATAGGATGATGAAAAAGCAACTCTTATTTCTATTTTTATTGATGATGCCCTTCGTGGCACAGGCCCAACAAATGCTGCCGAAGTTTGGTTATTTCAACTTAAGCACCTTGATGAAAGCCGTTCCTGAGTATGCTACGGCTCAGAAAAACATTGCTGACCTGCGCGTAAAGTATGAGGCTGAAACCAAAAGGTCGGAGGATGAGTTCAATAAAAAATATGAAGAATTTCTCGATGGTCAACGTGATTTCGCACCAACCATTATGCAGAAACGCCAAGCCGAACTGCAAGATATGATGGAAAAGAACATCGCTTTTAAGAAAGAAGCCCAACGGTTGCTGGCACAAGCCGAACAAGATGCCATGGCACCTGTCAAGGGAAAGGTGCTCAGTGCCATACGAAAGTTGGGCCAGGAGCGTGGTTACGCCTTCATACTGAACGCCGATGGCGATGCTGTGCCTTATATAGATATGGCTTACGGCGACAACCTCAATGACGCCGTGCTGAGTCTCTTGGCACGAGGAGGCAAGTAATCGCAGCAGACACCCTATGACTCAGCTGCCTCAAACGCCAGGCCCCATCGGGGTGTTCGACTCCGGTTATGGCGGACTGACCATCCTTCATGGCATCCGTCAGTTGCTGCCCGAATACGATTATGTGTATCTGGGCGACAACGCGCGTGCGCCTTATGGAATGCGTTCGTTCGATGTGGTGTACGAATTTACACGGCAAGCCGTAATCAAACTTTTCGAAATGGGGTGCCATCTCGTCATCTTGGGGTGTAATACCGCGTCGGCTAAGGCGCTGAGAACCATCCAGCAGCATGATTTACCCTCGCTCGATCACAACAGAAGGGTGCTGGGCGTGATTCGTCCAACGGCCGAAGTTATTGGCAGTCTCACCACTACTCGTCATGTAGGTCTGCTGGCTACCGAAGGAACGGTGAAGAGTGAGAGCTACCAACTCGAGATAAAAAAGTTTTTTCCCGATATACAAGTTTCAGGAATTGCCTGCCCTTTCTGGGTTCCATTGGTTGAATACAACGAGGCAGACAGTCCTGGAGCCGACTATTTTGTCAAGAAGCGACTGGATGCGTTAGCACAGAAAGATCCCCTTATCGATACGATTATCTTGGGCTGTACGCACTATCCGCTGCTCATGCCCAAGATAAAGAAGTACAAACGCCCTGGTGTTCGCATCATCGCACAAGGCGAATATGTGGCCAATAGCTTGAAAGACTATCTGAAACGCCACCCCGAAATGAACGAAAAGTGTACGAAAACCGGTACTTGCCAATACTTTACAACCGAAAACCCCATGCGTTTTCAAGAGCAAGCCCAAGTGTTTTTGCATGAAAAAATACAGGTAAATCATGTTGATTTAGCTTAATTTTCCAGGAATGTTTCCATGAATCTACCCGAGATGGCGAATTGTTTTCCACAATCATCTCATTCTTTAAGAAGCAAGATCAAACTCTTCACAACCATAGTTGCCGCATCCTTTTTGAGGATGCGGCATTGCTTTTGCGTGGCATGCAGGTCCAGCATTCCATGCTGCTTCGTACGGGTAAGCCTTGCAAGTGGCTCGACCAGGAATAATCAAATTCCCTTCTTTTTGTCCTGAAAAATGACAAAAAAATGGCTTTTGTAAACTCCTGAGGTAGAAAAGACAACCGATGAAACGGCGTACTTTTACGGTTTTGAAAATCAAGAAAAACCGTTTTTAGACTATAAAGCATAGCGATAGTCTCGTTTTTCACACCCTTTTGGACGCCAATTAGCATGGGTTTGTGGTGCAAAAGCATTGAGTTTGTGCTGCAAACTCAATGCCTTTATACCTCTAAATGTCATCTTTAAAAGTTTAATGACGTCGATTTTTGCGTAACATAATGTGTATCTGTGAGTTATGAAATTTGCTCATAATTCGCGTATTTGCGCCCAAGAGGTTGGTTGGTTGTGAATAATGCAAGGAGAAAGGGGCTGTTGTTAAAAGAAATGACAATGTGAGTTAGTCTGCGTTCGGTGTGTTCTGTCTGGGTAAAAACGAAGTATTCGCCTGTTCTTTTGTATGCGTTGCTGTGCGATAGGCCGATGAAGGACAACCTATCGGTAAAAGAAAAAATCCATAGACCCATGATAACAAGAAGTCATGGGTCTATGGAAATGGCCTAAACAACACTATTTACGGTCAGCTTTCAGGCGTTCTGCCATGGCCTTTCCCAGTTCTTCGCACTGGCTGCGTACGTCCTTTGACATGGCTTGTTTCATTTCTACGGGCGTTCCCACAGGCTCAAATTTGAGCTTGGTGTCTACCCATTCGGCAATGGTGGGTACGGCTTTGCTGGCCCATCCATAGCTGCCAAACCATCCGATGTAATGGTTCTTGATGTCGTGGTTGGCTATTTCTGACAGTAGTTCGGACATCTCGTGGTACAAGCCGTTGTTGTAAGTTGGCGCTCCCACAATCAATCCACGGTAACGGAAGATGTCACGAAGGATGTAAGAGTGGTGCGTCTTCGAGATGTTGTACATGCAAATGTTCTTGATGCCGGCCTGACTGGCTGCCCTGGCGATGGTTTCTGCCATGCGTTCGGTGTTGCCATACATGGTTCCGTAGCAGATGACGATGCCTTCATCGGTTTCATATTTGGACATTTGGTCATAAAGGTCTACTACTTTAGATGCCTCCTGATGCCATACGGGGCCGTGGGTGGAACAGATATAATCAATCTGTTGGTCGGCCAACTTCTTCAAGGCGTTCTGCACGGGTACGCCATATTTGCCCACAATGTTACTGTAATAGCGCACCATCTCTAACCAAGCCCAGCTGGTGTCTATCTCTTCGTCCAGTATACCACCGTTCAATGCGCCGAAACACCCAAAGCCATCGCCCGAGAACAGCATGTGGTCAGTTTCGTCGAGCGTCATCATCGTTTCGGGCCAGTGCACCATGGGCGTCATGAAAAACTTCAACTTGTGATGACCAAGGTCTATCATTTCGCCATGTTTCACTTCAATCGTTTGGTCTTTGATGCCGTAGAAGCCGGCCAGCAGGTCGAACGTTTTCTTGTTACCGATGACTTTGATGTTGGGATAGTACTTCTTTAGCAGTCCCAAAGAGCCGCTGTGGTCGGGTTCCATGTGGTTCACTACGAGGTAATCGATGGGTCGGTCGCCCAGCACCTCATGCAGGTTTTCGATGAATTGCGTGAAGAAATCCACTTGAACAGCATCGATAAGGCACACTTTTTCATCGTCTATCAGGTACGAATTGTATGAAACGCCCGCCGGCAGAGGCCACAAGCCTTCGAACAAAGACTTGTTGCGGTCGTTCACACCTACATAATAGACTTTATTTTTGAGTTCTATCATATTTGAATTTATTATGTGATTAATGAGGTAAAATCTGCTTATTCTTGTGCCAATTCGGCTTTCATCAGGTTGGCAAAACTGGTGTCAACATAGTTGTGTATGCTCTTACAACTCTCCGAGGCGAAACGTAAACCGTAGCTGATGACTTGATCCCATTGCTTCTCCGACAGGCCTTGTTCCAGCATTTGGCGCGTAATGCCATGTTTGAGTAGCCCAAACAACACGCCGGCATTGAAGTTGTCTCCGGCTCCGATGGTGCTCACCGGGGCTTCATCAGGCACGGGGTAAGCCTTGTGGAAATTGTTTTCTGCGAACAATTGCAGGGCTTCGGCTCCCTGTGTGTAAATAAATCGTTTGCAGTAGAATGATATTTCGGCCTGATATACTTTGGCTGCGTCGTCAAGTTTGTACAATGTCTGAAAGTCTTCTCTGCTGCCTCTGACGATGTCGGCATACTCTAAATTCTCCAACAGATTAGGGGTGATGCGCATCACGTCATGCTGATGAGCTGGTCGGAAGTTGACATCATAGTAGATGATGGCACCATGATTGCGGGCATAGTCGAGCAATCCAATCACTTGAGGTCTGATAACGGGGTTGACGGCATAGTAAGAACCGAAGATAACGATATCGTCTGGTTGGATATCGGGGAAGGCAAAATCGAGTTGGTCGTGAGGGTGATCTTTGTAAAAAAGGTACTCCGCGTCGTTCTTCTCATTGAGAAAAGCCAAGGAGATGGGCGATTTGCTGTCGGGAAAGGTGTTTACATGACTGGCATCCACGCCGTTCTGTTCCAGGAAACGGCGAATCATGTTCCCCACACGGTCGTTGCCTGTCTCGCTGATGAAAGTGGTGTGAACCCCCGATCGCCCCAATGAAATAAGGCCATTGAATGTCGAACCACCGGGATAAGCCCCGATGGGCTGGTCGTTTTTGAAAATAATATCGAGCACAGTCTCGCCGATACCTATTACCTTACGCATAACATACTTGATTTTGCTCATGCAAATATACGGTAAATAGGTAGTAACTCAAAATAAAAAGAAGTATTAAATTTTAAATCTGTCTAAATTGATTATCTTTGCAAACCACTAACTTGGTTAGGCTTGCATTCGTAGAATGCAGGTTTGACGCTGAGCTGTGTAAGAATTAAATCATGCTGAATTATCATACTTTTGTGCTCGATAACGGTCTGCGAATCATTCATCGTCCTTCGCAATCGTCAGTAGTTTATTGCGGATATCAACTCAATGTGGGTTCAAGGGATGAGGAACCTGGTGAAGAGGGCATGGCTCATTTCTGCGAACATGCCACGTTCAAAGGGACGCAGCGGCGCCGTTCATGGCACATCATCAACAGTCTGGAGAGTGTGGGAGGCGACCTCAACGCCTTTACCAACAAGGAAGATACGGTATATCATGTGGCCATTTTGAAAGAACATGTCGCCCGAGCCATCGACATCCTGACGGATATTGTGTTTCACAGCACCTATCCGCAAGCGGAACTGACAAGAGAAAAGGAGGTGATTTGTGATGAAATCGAGAGTTATAACGACTCTCCCGCCGATTTGATATACGATGATTTCGAGAATACCATCTTCCATGGTCATCCTCTTGGCCATAATATTTTGGGCACAACCGATACGGTTCGTTCCTTCATGACGGCCGACACGCAGCGCTTTACGCAGAAGTTTTATCGGCCGGAGAATGCTATTTTCTTCATTGATGGGGATGTTTCGTTCGACAAAATCGTCAAATTGCTCTCCAAAGCTACCGCAGACATGCCGAAAAAAACGCCTGTGATGTCATCAAGTCATGCGCATCAGTGGGCAAACAGCAATGACCCAATGGTCATTGTGCGTAAGAAAGACACGCATCAGGCGCATGTTATGATGGGCAACCGGGCGTATGACATTCATCATCGCGAGCGGATTCCGCTGTATTTGCTGAACAATATCCTGGGTGGTCCTGGCATGAATGCCCGCCTCAACCTGTCTCTTCGCGAGCATCATGGGTTGGTTTATACCGTTGAAAGCTCGATGGTGAGCTACACAGACACGGGATTGTGGTGCCTATACTTTGGCTGTGACCTACACGATGTGCCGAAATGCCAGCGACTGGTGCGTAAAGAATTGGATAGAGTGATAGAACAACCGTTGACTGATTACCAACTCAAGGCGGCTAAAAAACAAATAAAAGGGCAAATTGGCGTGGCTTGTGACAATCGTGAAAGCTTCGCTTTGGACTTTGGGAAGACCTTCCTACACTACGGATACGAGAAAGATATCAATTGGTTGTATGAGCAAATCGATGCTGTTACCTCACAAGAAATACAACAAGTGGCACAAGACATCATGGCAGCGGACAAGCTTACCACGTTGATTTTTCAATGACAAGCCGATTAAATATAAGCGGATGTGAAAAGTAAAACAGACTGTTTTTGTAAGTAACATCATTGGGTTACCTGCAAAAACAGCCTGTATTATATTCGTTTTACCGTGTGTTAGCTTATTTCATCGCCCAGTATGTGCCGTCATTCACGGCCATGTGTACCTGATAAACGCCAGCTTCAGTCAAAGCAACATCCATCTTTTTGCCGTTTGGCAGGGTGGCCTTGATGGTTCCATCCTCGTTGAAACGGAACAACTCTGTTTGCTTTCCGTTGGCTACTTGTGACCAAGAGTCGGTAGACTTGTCATACAAGAACTTCGTTACCTCACCAGTTGGTGCCGTAATCTCATAGCCGTCTTTCAGAGTTTTCACAGCATAGTACCTGCCATCTTGTCCCATCACTTGCTTTGTCTTGCCGTTATTGGCCATTGGATTGTCACCTGTCCAGAACTCAATGGTGTTGAGTACCACGACATCGGCAGTGCCACAGATGGCGTAGGCCGGCGAGAGAATCAGGAAGATGATTTCGTTCAGGAACTTACTGTCCGTGGCTGTTTTGTTCCAACTCAACAGCTTGTTGAACAGACCGAAGCTTCCGATGCAAGATGTTGTCAGCAAGGTTGCTGCCAGCAGAAGGGTGGAAACCCTAAGATTTTTCTTTTTCATCATTCAAAGTGTTTTGGTGTGTAATCAGTGTTCCAAAGATACACATTAATTATAGGCCAGCCATGGGGATGATGTTTTTTAACCTAAAATTTAATTTATATTATAGGTATGTATGCTGACTCCCTGTGCCGACGGCAGGAAATTGATGCCCCACCAGCACATCTGCAGCAGCGCGAAGTTGATGACGAGTATCCACAGCGCGGTCCTTGAGCTTCCTTTGCCGCCCAGTCGCAGGTGGATGTAGGCCAGATAGGCCAGCCATGTGGCCGCGGCCCACGTTTCCTTGGGATCCCATGCCCAGTAGTGTCCCCAGGCTTCTTTTGCCCACAGTGCGCCGAAGAGCATGCCGGTTGTCAGGAAAGCCCAGCCAACGTAGGTCAGATTGTCGCAGATGTCCATTTCATCCAGGCTGGCCTTCTGTCTCTTGATGAACAGCAGGTAGGCCGATATGACAAACGCGGCGCCCAGCAGGGCGTATGCAAACATGTATACGATGACATGTGGGGCAAACCATGGGCTTTGCAGGGCAGGCATCAGCGTCTTGCTGTGTATCTCAGGTTTGAGGATGTTGATGCAGATGAAGACGAGTGAGAGCAGGGTGGAGAGGGGAAGTATCCACTTGTATCTCCATCGGCTGTAGACGATGAGGCCAGCCAGTGGAAGGAAGAGCGAGTACCACAGACGGGTTTCCCCCATAGTTCGGAGCGGTGGGCGGTCAAGGGTTATCCACATCCAGAGGACGTACATGAAGAAAACGGCCAGGCCTAGACCCGTCAGGGTGTATGCCCTGCGGGATTTGTTCTTCCATGATGCCCAGGCGCCCCCTGCCCATAGCAGTGCCGAGAGGATGGCGAAAGCCAAGAAATAGTGCCAGGTCATGGGTGTTCCTCCTTTCTTCTTTGTGCGGTGATGAAAACCATGACGGCTCCTGCCAGCAGCAGGCAGATGCCTGTGTAGACTGCAGGCAGCCAGGGGTCGGCAACCAGTTCGAATGTGCTTTCGTCGCTCCAGCGTCCCATTCGTTTGTCGTAGTCCAGCAGGTAGATCTTCCATCCATCGACAGCGAATGGCTTGTTAACTTCTATTTCGGCTGTCTCGCACTTGCCGGTCTTTGTGAATATTTGCACGGTCGAGGCGTAGCGTAGTGGCTCGCGTAGTGGCATGAAGAGGCGGAGGCTGTCCGTTAGGGTCAGCGTTTGGCTGGGGAACAGGTAGCTTCCGTCGCTGATCCAGTCTTTCTTGCGGGTTTTCCCGTCGGGCGAGGTGGCTTCAACGAGTACCGCACTCACTGCGCCGGATGACATCCACGGCACGTATTGCATCGATGCGTCCATAATTTTGGGAGCAGCCTCGCTGATGTTCTGCTCTATTTTGATGCCCCATCCCAGTAGCTTTCCTTGTCTCAGGGATGGCTCGAGCAGCAGGCTCTGAGGGGTTCCTTCGGGCAATGCGTTGCCCCGTGCGTCAGCCATCAACAGCCTGGGCGGGTATTGGTCGATGGTAAAGCTGTCCAACTGGATGGCAATGGGCAGCTCGTGCATTCGCATTTGGCCGTCTGTGGCCCGCCATTCGGGCTGTCCCTTGTAGCAAATCATCTTCAGGCGCCTCATGTCGGCACTGCCCAGTGTTGCGGTGACCAGCACAAGCAGCAGGCCAGTGTGGCACAGCAGCGAGGGAATGTTGCGCCGTTTCATTGACAACAGCTGATGTATGGCCGTCTCCCCCACCGTGATGGTGACCCAAAGGTATATCCATACAAATGGCCAGTACGACAACATGCGGGTAAGGCCGATAGCGTCTGTCGCCGGCATGGAGGCTGGAACCTGCCGGGTGAGTCCCATGATAACCGTCATCAATGCGGCAAAGCCAAGGGCAGTGGTGGCCGAATAGGTTGTGGTGAGATAGCGGAAAAGGTAGACGTGTGGGCGCAGGGCGTAGATTGTTGCCAGGACCAGTACGGTACATGCCAGTGCGATGGCGTTGGCCGGGAAGGCAAAAACGCTCCAGTCTATGGGGCCTGCTGTCAGCTGGAGCAGTTGGCCGGTGATGACAAGTCCTGCGCCAATGGCTATTCCTTCTTTGTATTTCCAGGGTTTGTTCCACATACTGTTGTCGTGTCAGGATGTTTATGCACAGGGGTAGCATAAGAAAGCCACTGCATGGAGCATGCGTGCAGTGACTCTTTCTGTTGTCCCCATGAAGTGGGTTTGCTCTACGTTGCCTACATGGGTTTCGTCACGAATCGGTGGTTCTTGCGGGCGTCGTCTATCCACTTGGGTACTATGTTATTGACGAACCGTTGTTTTTGCTCTCTCAGCTTCTTCATGTCAAGTCCTATGTATGCTTGTGCCTTGGCCTTGGTCGACAGGTCGGGCATGGGTACGTTGCCCGTGAACCCGTGGCGTGCCAACACCTTTGCAATCTGCAGACGTGCCTCTTGTGCGGCGATGAGCCCGTCGCTGAAGATGCGCATCACCTCTTGCGGGGCGTGGAAGCTGCCCCCGTGGCTAGCAAAGCCGTAGTCCCAACGCCACTGGCTCTTGCGGATGAGTGCCAGCACGGGCTTCATTTCCTTTTCGGTAGCACCCTTGTCCCAGGCAAACTTGGCCTCGATGTGTGCGGCAGCCAGTTCTTTTTCCAGTCTTGTGCGCTTCTCGCTGGCCATGCGTTGCCTGTCGTAGACGTTCCGTCTCAGTTCTTTCTCGCTCTGGCGGTGGCACACCTGGCAAGTGCGGTCTATGTTGGCCAGCGGGCTGGTGATGTGGTGGTCGGTGTATTTCACGCCTCCCTCGCTCTTGTAGGGCATGTGGCAGTCGGCGCACGAGACCCCTCGCTGTGCATGGATGCCTTGCTTGAAAATTTCGTACCCGGGATGTTGGGCCTTCAAGATGGGTGTCTTGCTCAGCGGATGGATATAGTCGTAAAAGCCCGTCTTGTCGTAGTAGGCCTCGGCAGCCTCTACCGTAAGGCCGCTGTCTTGTGGGAACGACAGGTAATTGGTTTGCTTGTCGAAGTAGTATTCGGTATGGCATTGTGCGCAGACCAGCGACCGCATTTCCTGGTGTGTTGCCTTCTTGACGTCTTCCCCTCTGCGGTTCCATGCCTCGTACAGGGCGGGTCGGGCAGGCTTGAGGTCCATGGTGCGAGCGTCATGGCAGTCGGAGCAGCCTATGCTGTTCATCATCTGGTTGCCCAACTCGCTCCAGGTTGCCTTGTAGAAGTTGGCAGTGCCCATTTCCCGCATCATCCTTGGCACGTCGGGTCCTTTGCATGTCCAGCACGTACCCGGCTGCATGTCGCCGTCGCCGTCAATGCCTGGGTGCCCTGTCCGCAGGATGTTGCGCAGGTCCTCGATGGCATGACGGTGGCCGCGTGGTGTGTTGTATTCTTGCGAGAAGGCGTATCCGGCCCACAGGATGACCATTTCGGGGCGGTCGGCCAGTTCGTCGGTGGCTTTCGAGCCATTGAACTCACTTGTGAATGACGTGTCGGCCGTCATTGCCCAGCTCTCGTATTCGCGCGGGAAGTCGGCCTTGAACTTTTCGTTTTGGGCCACTATCGAGTCGGTCATGGGTGTACGGCGGTTGTTGAAGATACTCGCCACCTCGGCTCTCCGTTCCATCAGGGACGATGTGATGAGTCCCAGTACGAAGACGACGGCCATTGCGCCGCCAAACAGTAGCCATCCTTGCCAGCGTTTTAGTTGTTTAGCCATATCTGTTGAATTTTATGATTCTTACTCTTCCTTGTCTAACAAGCCTTGTAGCCACGAGGGAACCGGCGATTCGGGCAGTGGCACTTGCGTCTCGGCGTGGGGCGTGCCCGACAGGCTGTTCATGCCCCCGTGTGGCACGTCCTTGTGGCATTCCCAGCAGGCAAGGCCCTCGCCGCGCTTGGCCATCATGTAGTCCATGCGCCCCGTCTTTACGAATTCCTGGTTCAGCTGTGTGTGGCAGCGTATGCAGTTGTCCATGATGACCCGTGCCGACGCGTCTTCTGCCTTGATGGTTTGGGCCTCGCCGTCGGTCACGAAGTAGTAGACGTGCTTCATGCCGTCTTTTCCCTTGAAGTAATACTTCATGAAAAGGTTTTGGTGCGGCACATGGCAGTCGTTGCAAGTGGCGTCGCGTCCGTGCGACGAGTGTGACCAGGTGGCGTAATAGGGTGTCATGATGTGGCAATTGACGCACGCGGCTGGGTCGTCGCCTATAATATAGGTGTGCATCCGGAGCAGGTAGGCAAACAGGCCGGCAAGCCCCACGATGACCCCCAGAGCCATGAGCCCGGCAACTTTCTGTCGGTAGGTTAGCGCGTTTTTCCTGTTTGACAATTTGCGAAGGTTCATAGGCCTTTCAGTGAATACTGTGGCAAATATAGGAATAATTTTTGGGAATTGGTGTCAAGAAACAAGAAAATATCCTCATTTATAAGGATAAAAATGCCTTTCCGAAAAAGGTTAAAGATAGAGAACGGCCTCGTTGCCCATGTTCATGAGCAGGTCCAGGATGCTAAGGTTGGGGATGAATCCATGCTTCCGGGCATAGACCTGATAGTACGGCCAGGGCGTGAAAGCATCGTCTGGCAGCGGATGTTTGGGGCGAATGGCATCCCTGAGATCTGTTATTTGGGGCATCTGCAGGGGTAAGTCATCAGCGTTCACATAGGTAGTGGTTTCCTGTATGTTCGGTTCGATGTCCAACAATTGGCACATCTTCATCGTGATTTCGAGGTTGAAATCGTACAGAAAAGTCCATTTCTTCGTGAAAAAAGGGTGTAAGTCGTCCGCATAATACTCAAAGAAAGGGCTCTCACCGTAGGCTGATTGTAGGGCGTTCCAGTGCAGATGACGCCAGTTGGCATGGTCGCTGATGCGAATATCGCGCATTGGACATTTGAGGGAATCATACTTTTCCACCGGAATGCTCAGCACCTGAAGGCCGTTTGTCATGGCGATGTTGCAACGGTTGCGGTACGTTTGCTTGACGTAATTGTCGTGACTTTCCAAGTAACAAACGTCGTAACGATTGAGTTTCTGGTACCACTGCACGGGACCAAAGTAGGTGGATGAAAGAAGAACGCTATTCATGATGCTTTTCAAAATGTGGCCAACGCTTCCATCTGAACAGCGAATAAGCCTTTCCGGCGATGTCACCGTGCTGAACCAGCGTCTGTCTTCGGCCTATTCCCAGCAACAGGTACTGGCAAGTTCCGCAGCGACAGTGTGCGTTGCAGTGGTTTGGAATGAGATATTTTTCGCCCTTGACGGTAATGGTGTCGCCGGGAAGTGCCATCACTTGCCCCAACGCTTGCTGTTGCTGTCCGAACAATACCACCTCACCGCGCTTGAAGTCAGTGCGTGCCAGCCTGTTTACCAACACCCTGTCACCCTTTCGAAGCACTGGCTTGAGCCCCTCATCGGGTACAGTAAAGATGGTAAAGGCGTATGCACGGATAGCCAACATGACTATGGTGCAAACAGCGATGGATAACATCCATTGTAAGAGGTTTCGCAAAAGAGATGCTTTGTTTCTCATCATCGGCTGGCCTGTTGCGGTCAGACGACGTTCATACTGCTATTTAATGTTGTCAACCATGTTGAACAATCGGTTCCAACGGATGCCACCCAGTCCCTTGCGGTCAGGGTCGGAAGACCACCAAATGAAGATAGGTTTGCCCACGATGTGGTCCTCAGGTACAAATCCCCAGTAGCGGCTGTCTGCCGAATTGTGACGGTTGTCGCCCATCATCCAATAGTAATCCATTTTGAAGGTGTAGCTCTTGGCCAGTCGTCCGTTGATGTATATCTGGTTGTTCTTAATCTTCAGCTCGTTATTCTCGTACACGCGGATGGGACGTTCGTACACAGCGATGTTGTTCATGTCCAGGTTGATGCTTTTCCCCTTGGCCGGAATCCATATCGGCCCGTAGTTGTCGCGTGTCCAATTCGTCACGGCATTCAGCGGATAAAGGTCGCCCACGGTGGCATCGGTGTTGATGCTGATGCTCTCAACAATGTCCTTGCGCGCCGCAAGAGCCTTTGCTGTAGCCTTGGTCAGCGGCATGCAACCACGTTGGTTCAGGCTGCCAAGGTCTTCCATGGATATGCCCAGCTCTTTCATGAGGTCGTCTGGGATATGCTGCTTCAGTTTGATGTAATAGGTATATTGTACGTTGTCAGGCTCTTTGTTGGGCTTGCCGTCCAAGTAAACGATACGGTTTTTGATTTGGAGCGTCTGCCCTGGCAGTCCAACACATCGCTTCACATAGTTTTCGCGGCGGTCGGTAGGGCGGCTGTCGATAGAGCCAAACTCCACCGGATTGCTGGCTACGTATTGTCTTCCAAGTGCATACACCTGCTCAAAGTAGTCGTGTTGTTGCTGCTTGTTCAGTGTGTTGAGGTCGATGGGCGCCCCGTTGTTCTGCTCGAAAATCTGTTGTCCGAAGCCATACACCATGCTGTAGTATTCAGTTTGATACGGCAATTCGGTGCAAATGGTGTCCCCAGCCGGATAATTAAACACCACGATGTCGTTGAGTTTCACGTTACCCAATCCTTTCACCCGTCGATAGTCCCAGTGCGGAAACTCGATATAGCTCTTCGTATTGATGATGGGAAGCGTGTGTTGGGTAAGCGGCATGGTCAATGGGGTTTGTGGAATGCGCGGACCGTAGCTCACCTTGCTCACGAAAAGATAATCTCCAGTGAGCAATGATTTCTCTAAAGAGGACGATGGAATAACGTAATTCTGAAATACAAACAGATTGATGAAGTACACGGCCACCAATGCGAACACCAACGCGTCTACCCAACTCATTACGAAACGCACGGGTGCCTCGGCGTCTTTCCACCACTGCCAGCGTATCTTTTTGCTGATGTACACGTCGTAGATGAAAGGAATCACTAGCAGTCCCCACCAACTTTTTACCCAATATAGAAACAAAAGATACAAGGCGAGAACCACAATAAACTTGGTCCATTGTACCTTCATATTTAGTTTTGCTTTCTGTTTATTAATCATGGTGATAACAAGATGTAAGTTTAAATGTTCAAAAATAAGATTGCTTAGAACCTAAACAAGTCGCTCGTGGTGAGCAATCCTGTGTGTGTTGCGGTGTACTCGGCTGCCAACACTGCCCCCAAGGCAAAGCCCGTGCGATTGTGTGCATCGTGCGAAATGGTGATTTTATCGGCCTCACAGTCGTAGGTCACGGTATGAATGCCTGGCACTTCGCCACGGCGTACGCTGTCTATGGCCAGCTGGTCAGCCGCCACGTCGTCCGTACCCGACGTACTTCCGTCAGCCGCCTGCTGCACTCCTTTCACCCAACTGCGTTTTCTGCCCATTTCATCGATGATTTCTTCGGCCAGCGTGATGGCAGTTCCGGAGGGTGCATCCAGTTTATGAACATGATGGGTTTCCTCTATTTTCACCTCATATTGTGGGAAATCATTCATAATTTTAGCCAGATAACGGTTCACGGCCGAGAAGATGGCCACGCCCAAGCTAAAGTTTGATGCCCAGAAGAGCGTTTGTCCGCCTTCGCTGCACAGGCGCTTCACATCGTCGCCATGCTCTTTCATCCATCCCGTAGACCCGCTCACCACCTTCACATTGTGTGCGAATGCGCGCAGATAGTTGCCGTATGCAGCCGTTGGCGTAGTGAATTCGATGGCCACGTCGGCACTTGCAAACGCTTCACTGTCAAAATCTTCCTGGTTTTGTACGTCGATGATGCTCACGATTTCGTGACCTCTGTCCTTGGCAATCTGTTCAATCATCTTTCCCATCTTGCCATATCCTATCAATGCTATTTTCATTTCGAATGCTCTTAAATGATGACAAAGATACTTTAAATCGGCTGAAAATCAAAATATTGTACTTTGTTTTTTGCTTTTATTGACGCTTGCACTCCCTGTTTTTATTGCCTTTGTGCGCAAAGGGTATCAGACCTAATTTGCCCCATGGTCAGCGGTTGAAACTGCTCAGTCACGCCTATACGGGTGATGTGCAGGTGACATTTTTCTTGACAACAACCCCTTCAGGATTCGCTTATTTGCAACCAACCATGTCCTTGGTCGCAAATACGGCAAATATGAGATGTTTTTATAACTTGCTGGTAATCAATATTTTTCGTGTAATGTGCACAAATTCCCTGTCTTTTGCTATGCTCTTTGCGGTCAATAGCATTGCTTTTGGCCGCCAATAGCCATGCTTTTGCGCTTCAATCTCATGTAGATAGCGCGGTAAAGTGATGCATTTTTCGTTGAATTGTGTGGAGGTGTGGCGGTAAAAGCTATGTTATTGGCGACGAAAGTGATATTTCATTAACCTTTTTCATATTGCAAATGGATTTCTGACGCTGCGTTTTTTCCTATTTTATCATTTTTAATTGCTCGTTTTATTGTCATTTTTTCTAACAGAACGTTTGAAAAACAGGCAGGAAAACCAACCGATAACTCCAGAATCATCCAATGATTTTTCGGCAAGATAAAGTAGCCACCAAAATTTTGAAAATACGAGAATTGTGTGTATTTTTGCATGAAAATGGTACATGAAGATTATTACATACAAAAGTTAACCCATCGGGAAATCAAACCAACGGCCTCCCGACTGCTCATTCTTCGCGAGATGATGCGTGGCAATGAGGCCGTATCGTTGCCCGATTTGGAACGCTATCTGCCCACTGTTGACAAGTCTACCATATCGCGCACCTTGTCTTTGTTTCTCCTTCATCGCCTGATTCATGCCATTGATGATGGTTCAGGTGCATTGAAGTACGCCGTTTGTGACGACGATTGCGACTGTTCGATTGACGAAGAGCATACGCATTTTTATTGCGAAAACTGCCATCGTACGTTCTGTCTCAAGCACATTGCTGTGCCGGTGGTCCCGCTTCCGGATGGATTCAGCCTGCATAGCATCAATTATGTGCTGAAAGGCTTGTGCCCAGAGTGTACTGAAAAACTGAAATAACACGATGGCCAACGGACGAACCACGCACATGAGAGAATCCGCTTGGACGTTGACGGCAGTTAATAAACGAGGAAGCGTCAAGATTGGTGTGTCCCCGTTTGATGGTGATAAACGCAAGGACAGACAGCCACCGAAACAGGTGTTCTTCGTTCGTGTGGTTTCTATCTACCGACTTTTAATGGGGGTTGTTTTACAATAGATGATGGTGTTGGTTAATTTAAACATCTTATGAGTATCATTAGATTTATCAAAAACTGGACGTTGCCCATATCGATGGTGATAGGAGTGACAGCCTATTCTGTCTTTGCTTTCATCCCTTCTTTGGATAAGGCCGCATGCTTGTTTGCGCCTTTCTTTGACACCATTCTGCCCTTGTTCATGTTTTTAATCTTGTTTGTGACCTTTTGTAAGGTCAATTTTAGGCGTTTAATTCCGGTCAAGTGGCATCTTTGGGTGAGTTTTTTTCAAGTGTTATTCGTCTTTGTCATCATTGCCATCATCCTGTCTTTTCGCCTCAAGGACAACAATCTTATACTGATGGAAGCACTTCTCACATGCATTATCGGCCCATGTGCGTCAGCTGCAGCGGTGGTTACGCAGAAATTGGGTGGCAATCTCGAAGAGATGACCACCTATACCTTCTTGTCTAACTTTATTACCGCCTTGCTCATTCCCATTTGTTTCCCGTTAATTGAAAAAACAAGTGACATTACTTTTATGGGTGCATTCTTGAAAATACTCAATCAAGTGTGTCTTGTCTTGGTCGTTCCGATGGGGTTAGCTTATGTCGTTAAGCACTATTTTCATCGGTTTCATCGGTGGGTTGTGGGGGTAAAAGACCTTTCTTATTATCTTTGGGGATGTTCTTTGATGATTGTGACAGGCACCACGATGAAGAATATTGTGCATGCAGAAACAACCGTTCCTTTTCTCTTGCTCATCGCTTTGCTGGGCTTGCTGCTCTGTGTGATACAGTTTTCCGTGGGACGTTTCATCGGTCACTATTTCAATGCTACCGTCAATGCCGGTCAAGCACTGGGCCAAAAGAATACAGCTTTTGCCATCTGGATAGCCTACTCCTACCTCAATCCCATCTCATCCGTCGGCCCTGGTTGTTATATCCTATGGCAGAATATCATCAATAGCGTTGAAATCTGGATGTATCGAAAGCGGGGTTTGGAACGATCAGCATAGCTGAAATCGTTTAGCCAACTTGCGTTTTCACAGGAAGTTATGTGTGTTTTTACAGGAAGTCACGTGTGTTTTCATAGGAAGTTACGTGTGTTTTCGCATCTTCCAGGTTACGTTGATGATAAAAAAGAATGTAAATTGGTCTGAAAGTAGAGCCAGATAAGGCTCTTCCGCTTAGTGTATGGTCAACAAACCGAATGGACCAGACGTGGAAGCAGCATAGCGAGTGAGGTAATTTTTCTCACCTCGAGAGCCCTTCATGATATTCCCTCCCGTGTTCATATTGTATTCACGGTGACAATTGTTACACGTTGCAATACCGCTGGATGAGAGGGTTAGAGGATAATTCCTGCGCGGTATCGTGAGCCAGTCGAAGCAATTGGGGCATTGATTGTCGTAAGCATAGAAGACGGGAGGATAGTCTAAGTTGCCAAAGCCAACAATCACGCCATTGTTATAACCAAAGGTAAGAGCCGTTCTTTGGTCCCTCGAGTTGAAAATGGACATGCTTTGGCTGCCTCTGTTGTTTTTGAAAGAGAAATAAGTAGCCCCACCTTTCATGGTTTGTTGTACCAAACAGAACACGCCAGGCGATGTGGCATTCATCGCACTGGCCAGCGTTGCATCGTTGTGTTCTTGGTTATTGATTGCCACGAAGCACCGAACAGAACTGTATTGGTTCTGATTTTCTCCGCACGATGACAGCAATAAGGACAGGAAAAGAAATAGGAATGTTCCTTTTCTTTTCATTTTATGGATGCGTTTAAGGCACCTCATCCCATCTCTTTTCCTGCTTTTAACCTTATTCATATTGTATCATTTGCAAGGCATCAGCCACCTTTTCGATACCTTCTTGCAACGGTTTTTTCACCATAGCCTTGATGAAAGGGTTCACTTCGGCCTTCATCGTGAGCTTCATCTTGCTCGAATGGTCGGTTACAGGCAATATCTGTATCCACAGATTGACAGGGATTGGACTCTTTTTCGTCTCGAACTTGATACACTTTGGTTCGTCTCTTTCGATGATGTTTAGTTGTACATCGCCCATTGGAGAATGGATAGAGATGGAATCAGCGTCGAAGGTTAGATCCTTAATCTTATCTTCTGGTATTTTGTCGCGTACCTTCTCGATGTTTGTTAGGTCACTCAGCATGTTGTAAACAGACTGCTGTGAGTAGGGAATCTCGCGTACGGAACTTTCAAATTTGCTTGACATAATTTTGTAGCATGTATGATTTTTACTAAATGGGGAATTACTTTCGCCAGCCAGATGGGTCTTTTCGCCATTCGTTGAGCAACTCGATATCACTTTCCTGGATATATCCCGTGGCCAGTGCCTCAGCCACTACATGGTCATAGTCGGTCAGGGTAACCAGCTTGACGTTGGTGTCTTTGAACGCTTGTGCAGCGACAGGGAACCCGTAAGTGTAAGAGGCAACCATGCCAACAACGTCTCCTCCGGCTTTTCTGATGGCCTCTACCGCCTTCAAAGAGCTGCCTCCAGTAGAGATAAGGTCTTCGATAACCACTACCTTGGCACCCTCTTTCATCTCACCTTCGATTAGGTTTTCCAGTCCGTGGTCCTTTGGTTTGCTTCTCACATATATCAAAGGCATGTTCAAGACATCAGCAATGAGGGCGGCTTGTGGGATGCCTGCCGTCGCCACACCTGCGATGACGTCAGCCTCGGGGAAGTGTTTCAAGATGGCATGCACCATCCCTACCTTCACGAAAGTGCGTATGTCGGGGTAAGAAAGCGTTTTCCTGTTGTCGCAATAAAAAGGCGATTTCCAGCCTGAAGCCCATGTGAAAGGCTCGTTGGGCTGTAGCTTGATGGCTTTGATGCGTAATAATTTGGATGCAAAATCTCTTTTTAATGTGTTATTTTCCATATCGTAAGTTGTTGAGTATATATTGCAAAGATAGTTGAAATCTCCTATATTTCAAAGGGATGAGCGGCTTTTTTGGCGGCATTCGTGCTGTTCTATCCTTTTGCCCAACCCAAAGATAGCACGCTGACGTGTACCCTCCCGTCCCGCTGCAGAGCCTTTCCGCAGGCGCAGATGGTGGCCCCGGTGGTCACGATGTCATCGATGAGCAGCACATGTTTGCCCATCAACCCCGCGTTTTCGGCCAGTTGAAAGGCGTCTTCCACATTCTCCGTGCGAGCCAATCGGTTCTTATGCGTCTGGCTGTCCTTAAACTTCACGCGTTTCAGTGCATGCCTCATGATGGGCAACCCGCACACCTGGCTCACCCCTTTGGCGATTTCAAGACTTTGGTTGTAACCCCTTTGACGTTCACGGCTTTTCGTCAGCGGAACGGGCACGATGCAATCGATGCCTTTGAAGAATCCTTTAGCCTGAAACTCCTCAGCGGTTAGGCACCCTAATTGTTCGCCAATCTCAGGGTGATCGCCATATTTCAGGGCGTAAATCATGCGACTTGCCTCCGACCGAGCTTGATAGAAGAACAATGCTGCCGCACGTTCAATGGGAATGCGGACCCAGAACAGTTGCGCCATCTCGTTGTCATAGGCATCGTCTTCGTAGTGAGTGCGAGGCAAATGTAGGTTGCACGAGGCGCACAACACCTGCTCGCCTTCGGTCAATCTCCGCCTGCATTCCACACAAGTGCGGGGAGATATCAGGTCAAGGATTCTGCTAATCAAACTAATCATCCATCCAATCGTCAGCTTGGTCGATACATTGTTTAATCTGTTCAATGTCAAATCCCCTACCCATGGCAAAGCGGATGAGCTTCATGCTGCGCTCATAGTCATTACGGCCCGTAACGGTTTTCAACTTTCGATGGATGAGTGGCCGCAGGATGGCGATGTAGTCTTTGTCTGGAATCTCATCGAGAACCCTGTTAAACACGTCCTTCGATATCCCTTTCTGATACAAGGCCTGCTCTATCTTGCGGCGTCCCCATTGGTTGTAAGTCATCTTGTCGTTGACAAAAGCCCGCGTGTAGCGTTCGTCATCAACGTATTTCCCAGCAATCAGTCGATCCATGATGCGCTCTTGAACCGCAGTGTCCAAGCCCCAAAGGCTCATCTTCCGAACCATCTCTCCGCTGCAGTGTTCCGCCTTGGCACAAAGGGCAGACAGCTTGTTCCAGGCCTCTTTTTCGGTCATTTCTTTCTTTTCGTTCATCATCCGTAATGTTTTCATGACTTTTCGGTTTGACAAGGGCGGGTCGCTCTGGCCATTCTGTCCTTGCCAAAAGCGTCTTTTCGGATTTCAACATCGATGAAACCTACGTTTTTGAGCATTTCTTCCAGTTGGCTTCTGTATAGCGGATTGATTTCAATATACAGTTTTCCGCCGGGTTTAAGCGCTTGGATGGCATAGTTGGCGATGGCTTTGTAGAACAGCAGTGGGTCACTTTGTGGAACAAACAGAGCCGTGGACGGCTCGAATTTCAGCACGTTTTTCGCCATTTCTGCTGCTTCAGAAGGACAGATGTAAGGTGGGTTTGATACAATAATGTCCCATTTCATCGAGTCTTTTGGTGCCGCTAAGGCATCCTGAAGCGCCAAACTAACAGGTGCCTTCCATGCCTTTGCGTTTTCGCTCGCTATCCGCAACGCATCCTGAGAGATGTCCCACGCCGAAACAGTCGTATTTGGAATGTCCAAACTGAGCGTCACTGCGAGGCATCCCGAGCCTGTTCCGATGTCCAAAATCGTGATGGACTGCCCCTCAGTTGGTGTTTGTTCGTTGACAATCCATGCGCAAAGTTCCTCCGTTTCTGGCCGTGGAATCAGCACACCCGGTGCCACTTTGAACCTGCGACCGGCAAACTCAGCTTCGCCCAATACATATTGTACGGGTTCTGCTTGCCGCAACCGCTGCATGATTTTCTCCAAGGAACGACCTTCTTCTGCCGATAAATCGTTAACTTTGCCACACAGAATGTCGGTGAGAGTCAATCCAAAACGCACCTCCAATACCGTCCTAACCACCGCTTTTGCTTCGGTTTCATCGTATAGGGGGGTGAGTTGTTCCCAGAGTTCCCGATAATTTTTCATGGCAACAAATATACTAAAAAAATAAGAACATGAACCAAGAAGAGCTTGATAAAATGTACATGCGCCGCTGCCTTCAGCTGGCCAAGCAGGGTAGGGCTTTGGCTAAGCCCAATCCCATGGTGGGTGCAGTGATTGTTTATCAAGATAGAATATTGGGCGAAGGTTATCATGTGCGGTGTGGACAGGCCCACGCTGAGGTTAACGCCTTTGCATCTGTCCGTCCCGTTGACGAGCCTTTGCTGCCGCAAAGCACGCTCTACGTTAGTTTGGAGCCTTGCTGTCACACTGGCAAGACCCCTCCTTGCGCCGATTTGATTATCAGGAAGCAGGTTAAACGCGTGGTGTGTGGCTGCATTGACCCATTTGCCCAGGTGCACGGACGCGGTGTGCAGAAGCTTCGTGACGCGGGCATTGACGTGACGGTTGGCGTGTTGGGCGACGAGTGCCGTGCGCTGAATCGGCAGTTCAACGTGTACAATATGCTTGAACGACCCTATATCCTACTGAAATGGGCCCAAACCATCAATGGCTTTTTAGATGCCGACGGAGAGCCTTTGGCATTGTCCACACCATTCACCCAGATGCTGGTGCATCGGTTGCGGGCGCAGTACGACGCCATTCTTGTTGGTCGCGTGACGGACGAACGCGAACATCCACGCCTCACGGTGCGTGAGTGGTCGGGCCCCAATCCCTTGCGCTTGGTGCTGTGCGATGGCATCACGCTGCCTCAATTGATGGTAGATTTGCATCAACAACATGTACAGTCGTTGATGGTAGAGGGTGGAGCCAAGACGTTGCAGAGCTTCATTGATGCGGGTTTGTGGGACGAAATACGCGTGGAGACCAGTGGTTTGTTGGTCTCGGAAGGTACGAAAGCGCCCGTTTTACCGGCGGGTCTGATCTTGCGAAACCGTGAGATGTACGATGGTAACGTGGTGGATACGTTCGGTCGAGGGGGAGCCTTGGGCATCTGACCCTCATGGTTGTCAAAGTCTGTTCAATGTGTTTGAAAACGATATGGCAACTCATTGAAAAGCAAAGGATTATAGATGCAAAAACAAACTCATTGAGATTGGGTACCAATCTCAATGAGTTTGCATGCCAATTGCATTGACTTTGAAGCCCAAAGTCAATGCAATTAAATTACTATCAGCAAGCACTTGCTTTGCTGTTCAACTTTTTTACTTACGTTTCTTCACCTTCTTTACGCCCTCTACGGTCATCTTAACGAGTTTGATGAAGCTGTTTTTATCGAAATGCATGCGGTCAATGCAGGTCTCACGATGGTTTCCATCGGTTTCTGTCAACGGACCGATAACCCGGATAGCCCCATCCTCCTTCATACCGCATGAAGTAGTTGCTTGTCGTTTTAGGTTGTTTTGGTTTCGTTTTTGTTGTTGTTTGATAATCTTTGTTGGATGGCATCCATCTTCTTGAGGCGTTCTATTGAGTACGTCTTGCTGTAATGATCAAGGAAATCGAACAGCGCAAAAGACTTCTTAAGCAACAGGTCGCCTTCGGGTTTCGACACCATGTCAGCCTCTGCCAGATAGAGTTCGGCCAGCATTTCCATCTTGTAAAATCGCTTTTCTTCATCCTCTTGGCCAAGGGTCTCAATGACTTTTTCCACCGGGGCCAGATGGTAGAAGGTGTAAGGACCAACATATTGGTCGTACAGTTTTTTGAGTTCCTCGTGCCTGTCAGTCATTTCTTTCTTCTCTAACAGTCGGGCCAGGGCTGCCAGAAACTCGCGGATAAGCCGCATAATGTAGTCACGTTCTAACATAATATATAGTGTTTAGTGATTTATAACATGTTTACCAAAGTGAATCTTGTTGCAGACTCTGCGTATAGTCATATAGTTTTTTATAGAAAGGATGGCGCACCAGCGTGGGAACATGTCCTAAGATGATGAGTTTCATGCGGGCTCGGGTCATGGCAACGTTCATCCTACGCAGGTCACGAAGAAAGCCTATCTGTCCATCATCGTTTGCCCTGACCAGCGAAATGAGGATGACATCTCGTTCCTGTCCTTGAAAACCATCAACCGTGTTCACGCTGATGAGATGACGAAAGGGCTTGAAAAAGGGACGCTTTTTAATGAGTCGGCGCAAATACTGCACTTGTGCGCGATACGGAGAGATGATGCCTACGTCGACAGCTTCGTCCAATAAGCGCTGTTTACCAATCTTATTGAAATACTGTTCCAGGGTGCTGAGGGTTAATTCAGCCTCATCTTCATTGATTCTGCCAAAGCTTTCACCCACAAAATGTTCTTGAAATGTCGGTGCGTCCGATGCAGATTCTTCGATGAAATGGGCGTTTTCTGCCTGTTCGGCGGTATCTATCCACTGGATGGGAACATCATAATCCAAGATTCCCCGATACTTAATAGCTGGCGCACTCTGCACTTTTCCGTGATAAAACCAGTCGCTCGAGAAGCGCATAATCTGATCATTCATGCGATATTGCATGCCAAGCATCGTCACTACTTCTGGTTTATTCTCTACAATGCGTTGCATCAGCGTTTTGTCCAGACCTCCCTTTAAGGCAGCAATGCTTTTGATTGTCGGCGGCAACTGACAGTGGTCGCCAGCCAATACCACGCGGTGAACCTTCCGAATGGCTATCCAGCAGGCAGCTTCTAATGCCTGTGCAGCCTCATCAATGAACAATGTTTGATACTTTTGACCCATCAGAAGGCGGTTGGCGGCACCTGTTAAGGTGGAAGCGATGACCCTTGCTTCTCCAAAAAGCTGTCCTTTGATGCGTATCTCCAATTCGGTTGCCCGTTCTTGAAGACGTTCCACCTTTTGGTGAAAGCCAGAACCGGCAGCTTTACGATGCTGTTTGAGTTGGCGAAGGGCTTTGCGTATGGCCCATAATTGCGGATAATCGGGATGTGATTCGAACCTTCGTTCGTAGGTAAACGACAGCATTTTGTCGTTCACCCGCGTGGGATTGCCGATGCGAAGCACGTTCACACCCCGGTCAACAAGTCGCTCACTAATCCAATCGACCGCCATATTGCTCTGCGCACAGACCAAAACTTGACTCTCACGCTTGAGGGTTTCGTAGATTGCCTCTACGAGTGTGGTGGTCTTGCCAGTGCCTGGAGGACCGTGAACCACCATCACATCCTTGGCTTTCAACACTTTGTTCACGGCTTCTGCCTGCAGGTCATTGAGCCAAGGAAACCGAATGTCATCAAAAGAAAAGCACTCGGCAGCCTGCGAAGTCGAATAAAAAAGGTTGCGAAGATAGGCCAATCGGTTATCTTTGGCATTCATCACGCGGTCTAAAGCATCGAACATCAACCGATATGAGGTCTCGTCAAAAAACAGTTGTACGCCCACCTGTTCGGCTGTTTGGATGGAGGTAACCATGCCATTGTCAGGCAACGTGACCACCATTCGGTCGTTATCGGCATAGCTCACCATGCCCGTGACGGGGAAATAAGAAAGTGATTTAGAAGCAACGGATGCATTGTTTTTGCCCATTTCATCGTGCTTTCCTGCCTTCTGAACCATCTGAAAAAAGGCAACCGGGCGTCCGTATTCAAAATTGTGACTAATCTCTTCATCGACAGCACGAAACACTTCGACCGCCAACTGATTGAGCGAGTTGTAAAAACTCTTGCCCACACGGACGGGAAACCATGCATCACCGCGCTTTACCTTTCGGGCTATACCCATCATTTCGGTCTGCTTACGGAAAGCATCCTTCTCGGTTGCGTACTCCAATTGGAGCAACAACTTCTGACGTTTGAGTTCTGAAATGGCCGATTGTGGTGACATAAGTACGGACAAAGATACGCTTTTTAGCAAGAATTGACGAGCTACGAACGTTATATTTTGCGTAAATCGCTATCTTTGCAACAGACATGCAGACCATTCAATTATACAATTTGTCCATCGGATACGGCAAACATGCGGTCGTATCGGATATCAACGCTACTCTGAACAGCGGTCGGTTGACCTGTTTGCTGGGGAGGAATGGCGTGGGTAAATCTACTCTTTTGCGCACACTGGCGGGCTTTATACCGCTCATAGCGGGCGATATATATATTCAAGGCACGCCTTTGGAACGGCTGTCCCATCACGAATTGGCCGAGAAAATCAGCGTGGTTCTGACGGAAAGAATGGACATTCGGAATCTTACCGCTACCGAATTGGTGGGGTTGGGACGCACGCCCTACACAGGATTTTGGGGCGTTTTGTCGGACGAAGACCGTAAAATTGTCTCGAATGCCATGCAACTGGTGGGCATCGAGCAGTTGGCTGAAAGGAACATTTCGAGCCTAAGCGATGGTGAACGCCAAAAGGCGATGATAGCAAAGGCCCTGGCACAGCAAACGCCCATCATCATTTTAGACGAACCAACGGCCTTTCTTGATTTCCAAAGCAAGGTGGACACGTTGCGTCTGTTGGCCCAATTGGCACATGAGTTGGATAAGACCGTGTTTTTATCCATCCATGATATCGAACTGGCTTTACAGATAACAGACGAGATATGGCTGCTGGATAATCAACGAAAGCTGCACACTGGGACGACGAAACAGCTCATAGAAGATGGCACTTTGCACCATTTCATCGAAAGTGAACATATCCGTTTTAATGCCGATGACCGCGTTGTTAGACTTCAAAAATGAAGGTTTCATCGGCATTTTCTCATGTGAGAAGTTTCTCCTGGCCAGTCGTCTGTGCCGAATGGGACAGCAGGATGACTGGCAGGAGTAAACGAGGGTTGTTAAGGAATGTATTGGCTGACAAATTTCTTGACAACCTCCGTATAATCTTGTCGATGGTCCTGGTAGCTCTCAGCGTGTTTAGAACCCTTGGCTATCCATAACTGTTTCGGTTGAGATTTGGCCTTGTAAAGCGGATAAACCATGTCGGTTCGCACGTATGTATCGCGGTCGCCATGGATGAAGAGCATGGGCTTTTTGCATTTGGCCACCTGCTTCAAGGGCGATGCCTCCCTAAACGACCATCCGTACAGCAGCTTGTTTAGTGCGCTGCCCGTGTAAAGTAGGGGGAAGGGTGGTAGCCCAAACTGCGTTTTCAGTTCGTTTTTGAATTCGTCCCACACGCTGGTGTAACCACAATCCTCCACAAAGCACTTGACATAGTCGGGGGTGTCTTCACCCGAAACGCACATGGTGAGTGCGGCTCCCATGGAGATACCGTGGACCACTTGCTCGGAATGGCCGGTTGAATCGCTGAAAAGCGAGTCGGCAATGGCCATCCAGCGCAGCACGTCGTGGCGCTCTTTCCATCCCATTTGTACCATCTTACCTTCGCTCCAGCCATGCGCATGGTGGTCGGGCAGCAGCACATTGTAACCCATGCGGGCATAGATGTGGGCTATCTGCATCATGCTCGCATGCGTGTCGTGGTAACCATGCAACACTATAGCCGTCTTGCGTGTGGGTTGTGGCGCATAAACGAAGACGGCATGATGCTGCTCATTGTCTTGCATCGTTACCAGGGTGTCATGGATGAGGTTGCCTTGGGTCAGACTGTCTATCCAGGGTTTAATCTCTGGGTTGTCATTGATGACGTGCGCAAAACGGTCTTTGTAGGACACGTTGATGGGGTAAGGACGTCTCAACGAGTATTCTATCATGTATATACTGCCACCAACGATTGCCAGTAGCACAATGATGATGGAAGTGATTAGTGAAACCTTAAGTATTTTTCTCATCAGAATCTTAGTTGTTTATGGGTGGTTTTGTACATTGTGTTCTTGTTGCCATATAGACAAATAAGGTGAGTATAAGTACATGTGCCTTTTTTGTTTTTAGTTATGACGGCGTTGTGAATCGTCAATGATGTTTCAAAGTTACATATTTTAATCCGAATAATTGGTAGAAAGAAGAAGTTGTAGCATCTTTTTACAATTATTAGCAAAATGAATAAAGAGGATTTGTTGCTTTTATTTTGCTATGCTCTTGAATTCAAGTAACTTTGCACAAATTATGAGTACGCAAAACATTAGAAACGAAAGGGTCAATCATACAGGTTTGACAGACGAACAGGTGGCGGCTAACAGGATAAAATTTGGCAAAAACATACTGACGCCACCCCCCACAACCTCATTGTGGAAGTTGTATTTGGACAAGTATCGCGACCCCATCATTCAAGTGCTTTTGGTTGCTGCCGCTGTCTCTTTGGTGTTGGCTTTCGTTGAACAGAACTTTATAGAAACCATTGGTATCTTTGTTGCCATCTTCTTTGCAACCAGCGTCGGCTTTTACTTTGAGCGGGATGCAGCCAAGAAATTCAACATTCTTAATGCGCTGAATGAGGAGTCGTTGGTGAAGGTTCGACGCAATGGACATGTCGTGGAGATTCCTCGAAAGGATGTGGTAGTGGGCGATTTGATGGTTATTGAGGTGGGTGACGAGATACCTGCCGACGGAAAACTCGTCAAGGGCGTGGATTTGTTGATAGACGAGTCGTCGTTGACGGGCGAACCCATCTGCTCAAAGGGTATTGATGTGGACGATGACGAGGATGATGAAGCACATGAAAAAACCTACCCTCATGACATGGTCTTGCGCAGTACGATGGTCATGAATGGCCGAGGGGCCGCCGTTGTTACAGCGGTTGGCGACGCCACGGAGATTGGTAAGGTGGCTCGTAACTCGAGCGAAATAACGCATACCCAAACGCCTTTGGACACCCAATTAGCCAAATTGGCCAAACTTATCTCGGTGGTTGGGTCGGTAGTGGCTGTTGCTGCCTTCATCATCTTCCTCATACACGACATCCTTGTCAATGACGCTGTATGGCAGGGCACTGATTATTTCAAGATGGCCGAGGTGGTGTTGCAGTACTTCATGATGGCTGTAACGCTGATAGTGATGGCCGTACCCGAAGGACTTCCCATGGCCGTAACCTTGAGTTTGGCGCTGAACATGCGCAGGATGTTGAAGAGCAACAACCTTGTTAGAAAGCTGCATGCGTGTGAGACGATGGGGGCGGTGACAGTAATCTGTACCGATAAAACGGGTACCTTGACGGAAAACAAGATGACGGTCATGGAGATGGCTGGCTCTTCAATCGTTACGGATGTGTCTGAACATGATGCGCTGGCTCAGGCTATCGCCCTCAATACAACGGCAGAGTTGGGAGAAGATGGCGCTGGAATCGGTAATCCAACGGAGATAGCCCTGCTGACATGGCTGCAAAAACATGGCGTTGATTATCAAACCATCCGTAACCAAGCCACAACGATTGCGCAGTTGCCGTTCTCAACTGAAAACAAATACATGGCAACTGTTGCAGAGATGGGTGGCAGGAAGTATCTCTTCGTGAAAGGAGCGCCTGAGATTGTGATGAACTTCTGCACCTTATCTGAAGCCGAAAAAGAATCCTATCAGTCTACTTTGTTGGGCTATCAGCACAAGGTCATGCGCACTTTGGCGTTCGCTTGCAAGCAACTTGAAGCGGATGCGCTATCCAATATCCAAATCAAGAATCACTTGCAAAATCTCTCTTTGCAATGCGTTGCAGCGATTAGTGATCCTGTTCGCGAGGATGTTCCAAATGCTGTTAACCAATGCCAACAAGCGGGTATCGAGGTGAAGGTCGTGACGGGGGATACGCAAGCCACCGCTATTGAGATAGCAAGGCAGATAGGTGTCTGGCATGATGATACGCCTTTGGAAGCCGCACTGACCGGTCCAGAGTGGAATGCGCTGTCGGATGAAGAGGCATACGAGCGCGCTCATACCATCAAAGTGATGTCGCGTGCGCGTCCATCAGATAAACAACGACTTGTGGAAATGCTGCAAAAGCGCAAAGAAGTGGTGGCTGTGACGGGCGATGGGACCAATGATGCGCCCGCATTGCATTATGCCCATGTGGGTTTGTCGTTGGGGTCGGGAACCAGTGTGGCCAAGGAAGCCAGCGATATGACGTTGCTCGACGACTCGTTTGGCTCTATCGCACATGCCGTGATGTGGGGTCGTTCGTTGTATAAGAACATCCAACGCTTCCTCTTTTTCCAGCTTATTGTCAACATCACTGCGCTACTTCTTGTTCTTGGAGGGGCTTTCATCGGTGTGGAGATGCCGCTCACGGTGACGCAGATATTGTGGGTGAACCTCTTAATGGATACCTTTGCAGCCATGGCATTAGCCTCTTTGCCTCCTTCACGCGAGGTGATGAAAGACAAACCGCGTAAGGAAAACGAGTTCATTCTTAATAAAGAGATGCGCCAAGGCATTCTTTTCTGCGGCGTAACCTTCTTTATTTTCCTGTTTGCCATGCTCATTTATTGTGAACGTAATGTGTCGCAAGGCATCAGTATGCGTGAGTTGACCATCTTCTTCACAACCTTCGTGATGATTCAGTTGTGGAACCTGTTCAATGCAAAGACGCTCGGTTCCAATCATTCGGCATTCCGCTATCTGTGGAAAGACAAGGGACTGCTGCTCGTGTTGCTGTTGGTTATCTTGGGACAGTGGCTCATCGTGACCTTCGGAGGTAAGATGTTCCGCACCGTACCGCTGTCGCTCAGCGACTGGTTGGGCATCATTGGCCTTACCTCTGTTGTGCTTTGGGTGGGTGAACTGTGGCGATGGACGAAACGATTAAGGGCAAGAAAGTCATGAAACAGAACGTAAAAAACATCATATTTGACCTGGGTTGCGTGCTTGTAGGACTTGACAAACAACGCTGCGTGCGTGCTTTTGAGCAGATAGGGGCAGGAGACGTTGCCTCTTATGTTCGGGATCATCGCACGGCTGACTTGTTCTTTGACATTGAAACGGGCCAAATGACGACGGAAGAGTTTTGTGATGAAGTTCGCAGAATGAGCCGATGCAAGGCTGAGGATAAGGATATTGTCTGGGCATGGAACCAACTTTTGGTGGGTATTCCTGATGAGAAGAAACAGCGTTTGGTGGAGTTGAACAAGGAATATCGACTTTTCTTGTTGAGCAACACCAATGACATGCACTGGCAGAAATGCGTGAACGATTTCTTTCCCTATCACCATCTGGGGGTAAACGATTATTTCGAAGACGTTTATCTGTCGTACAAGTTGCAGCTTACGAAACCCGATCGTAAGATTTTTGAGGCCGTGTTAAGGCACTCACAGCTGCAAGCAGCAGAGACACTCTTTATTGATGACGTAAAAGAAAACTGTGAATCGGCCGCACAACTGGGCATCCAGGTGATGCACGAGACCACAGGTAACGATTGGTTAAATGCGTGGTAAGGATATGAAAACCATGATATTGGATGAAAAAACGGTTCTAACGAGTCCCTGTGTGGCAACCATAGGATTCTTCGATGGGGTGCATTTGGGGCATCAATTCTTGATACGTCAGGTCGTGAAGATAGCTCGTGACGCGGGATTGTCATCCCTAGTCATCACGTTTGACAAGCATCCTCGCCAAGTGTTACACAGCCATTATGTCCCCGAACTGTTGACCACGACCGAGCAAAAGCTGCAACTGCTGTCTGCAACCGCTGTTGATCAGGTCGTGGTATTGCCCTTTACGCAAGAGATGGCGAGTATGACAGCCCAACAATTCATGGGCGATGTGCTCCATCGTCGGTTACAGGTACGCAAGTTGGTGATTGGTTATGATAATCGGTTTGGACACAATCGGGAAGAAGGATTTGATGATTATGTGCGCTATGGACGAGCATTAGGCATTGAGGTGATACGCAGTGAGGAGTTTTCTTTGGGCAAAGATGCCGTGCATGTGAGTTCTTCTGCCATTCGAAAATACATCCATGAGGGTTCAATGGAGCAGGCCAATCGCTGTCTGGGACGTCCCTATGTGCTCACGGCTCATGTTGTTGATGGGTGTAAAGAGGGTAGGAAACTTGGCTTTCCTACAGCCAATCTCAATTTAAGCGAAGTCACACAGCTGCTTCCTGCCATGGGTGTTTATGCCGTGAAAGCGCAGGTTGAGGGGACAGGACCATGGTATCGGGCGATGACCAGTATCGGTATGCGGCCCACCTACAATGGAACAAGCCTGACAGTAGAAACTCATATCCTTGAAGGATTTCATGAAAACATCTATGATAAGCAGCTTTCCGTGGCCTTTTTCAAACGCCTTCGCGGTGAAAAGCGGTTTGACAGTTTGGCGTTGTTACATGCTAAAATAACGGAAGATGCACGGGAAGTAAATCATTATTTTAACAAAATAGAGAAATGATGCGCAAATCAATCAAAGGAATATTAGACATTGCATGGTATTTGGTGGTGTTTATCATGCTTCAAGTGTTGGCCACTTATTTGGTCAGCATCTTGTCTTTGCTGCACAATGGCATGGACTTCGGGACCGCATTGCACTATCTTCAGTCGCATCGCGTGTTCAGTTCGACGACGGTCATCGCCACTTCTGCCGTTTCCAGTGTGCTGACAATCGTCTTATTCATGTCGCTTAAATGGACACCTGTGGCACGTTCGTATGTGCGCAGTAAGCCTTGGGCGGCGTTGTTTTGGGTGGTTTTACTATCATTGGGCACCATCATCCCCTCTGCATGGCTGCTTGAGCAGATGGAAGTAGAGGTACCTTCTGGCTTAGAACGAATGCTCAATGCCCTGATGGGCAATCGGTGGGGGTATCTATCCGTTGGCATCTTGGTGCCAATTGCCGAAGAAACTGTTTTCAGAGGCGCCGTTCTTCGCACCTTACTCCAACTCTTCCGTGGCCGTACAACTTGGCTGTCGATCATCCTTTCGGCGTTGATTTTTGGGCTTGCACATTTCAATATGGCTCAATTGCCGCATGCTTTTCTCATGGGTTTGTTGTTGGGATGGATGTATGTGCGTACCAACAGTATCGTACCTGGCATTGTTTTGCATTGGGTAAACAACTCTACAATATTCATGGTGTATAATCTTATTCCCAGCTCGGCTAATGGTAATCTTGTTGATATCTTTGGAGGCAGCCAGCAAGCCGTGTGGATGAGTTTGCTCTTCTCTCTGTGCATCATGCTTCCAGCCTTGTTCCAATTGTCCCGAAGATTGAAGAAAGCCGACCCAGTGGCATAGCGGTTGGGTTGTTGGTGGGTAGACATGAACATGAAATGACTAAAATAGCGAAACGCCACCCCTTTGGTGGCGTTTCTTAAGTACGTTAGTATGTTATGAAAAATTTGAGAGAAAAGTGAAGCTTCACAGCTTCGTTTTTGTTTTACTAAACATGTTTTATAATTGAGAAAGCATAGAAATTATCTTATTTGATGATGGTAGCCGGCTGCACATCTGCGGGTGTTATGTTGCTTTGTTGCATGCTGTCTATCGTCGCAGAGTCGCCAATGGCCACTGAAGTACCTTGCTGTAGCTGTTCTGTTCCATCATAGGATGCACCTATGTTGTCGTTATTTTGCATGAACGGAACCTGCAATGCGTTGCTCAATGTCAGGATAATGGCTACCACGGCGGCAGCTTTGAAGAGCGGCATCAGCCGTTGTCTCATCTTGATGGTGCGCGCCTTGACCGGTGCTGGCTCATCGATCATGGACAGAATCTTCTCATCAAAGTCGTCTCCCAATACCTTTTGGGTTGCTTCTTGTTGAGCGTATACGAACAATGCGCGATACTTTTGCAAGTCCGCGGGAACGTCTTCCTGACTGAAGAACGTGCGGAGAATCTCTTCTTCTTGAAGCGTTGTCTCGCATGCCCAATAGCGTTCCAATAGTTGTTCGATATATTTATAATCCATAATTGTCGTATTTTTGAAATCTTTCTTTTACCATTTGCCGGGCTCTGAAGATGTTTACCTTCACTTGTTCTTCACTGATGCCCAGTATTTTGGCAATTTCTTTGTAAGGCTTTCCCTCGAAATCTCTGAGTTGCATGCAGCTTCTTTGTTTTTCTGGAAGCGCATTAACGAGGTTTCTCACAAGTTCTATTCTGTCTTGTAGTAGGGTATCCTCGAATGGTGTCGAGGAGGTGTCTGGGCTTTCTGTCTGTCTTTCTTCGAGCGAATCATTGAGGTTGTCGTGCTTCTTGATTCTGTCGAGTGCTAAGTTGCGGCAGATAGTGATGCTGAAGGCTTCTATCGATTCTATTTCATTCCAGCTTTCACGCTTGTCCCAAACCTTTATCAGTGTGTCTTGTACGATGTCTTGGGCCTCCTCATGACTGAGGGTGATGCGTAAAGCTAACCTGTAGAGCGCATCTTTGAGTGGTAAGACATCGTTACGAAAACTGATATTCTTCATCTTTGCCTCTAATTAAATGACGATTGAGATAGGGATAAGTTACATGCACCTGCAGATTTAACTATTTTTTTAGGTTAATCAGTAGGATGAATCTTGCCTTTTTTGCTATTGGTGAAGCCTTCTTTACCAGAAGTAGACGTTGGTGGAATTGTGTGCAGCAAGTATAAAAAAGTGTGCCGCCACCACGGATTATTCCAGGTAAGTATATCCGTAAAGCCCCGAACGGTAGTTGTTTAAAAACTCTTTACCTTCTTCCAAGGATATTTTTCCCAGCTTAACACTCTTCGTTACCCATGTTTCCAGTTGCCTAACCAGTTTCTTCGGACTGTATTGAACATAATCAAGTACCTCGTCTACGGTCTCTCCATCAATCACTTGGTCGATGCTGTATTTGCCGTTTTTCACGGAAATGTGCACGGCATTGGTGTCGCCAAAGAGATTATGCAGGTCGCCTAAGATTTCCTGGTAGGCCCCAACAAGGAACACGCCGAGATAGTAAGGCTCGCCTTTCTTCAATGGGTGCAGAGGCAATACGTGTGAGATATTGCGGTTGGTCACGAAGTTTGCTATCTTTCCATCGCTGTCGCAGGTGATGTCTTGCAGTGTGGCATTGCGTGTGGGACGTTCGTCCAGTCGCTGAATCGGTAAGATAGGGAAGAGCTGATCGATAGCCCAACTGTCGGGAAGTGACTGGAAGAGGGAGAAATTGCAGAAGTATTTATCGGCCAACAGCTTGTCAAGATTCCTCAACTCATCAGGGACATGCTTCATTGACTTGGACAACATGTTGATTTCCCGACACACACTCCAGTACATGCTTTCTATCTCTGCGCGCGTTTGTAGGTCGACAATGCCCAGAGCGAACAAGTCGAGTGACTCTTCACGTATTTGCTCTGCGTCGTGCCAGTCTTCCAACATCGAGCGCGGATTGAGGTTATCCCATATCTCATACAGATCTTTTACCAGCTGGTGTTCTTCTTCGGTTGGCTCAAATTCATCAGGCATGGATGGTAGACTGGCTGTTTCCAGCACGTCAATGACCAACACCGAGTGGTGCGCTGTCAATGACCGGCCGCTCTCTGTGATGAGGTTTGGGTGTGGCACGCCATTCTTGTTGGCCGCATCAATGAAGGTGTAAATACAGTCGTTGACATACTCTTGGATGGAGTAATTCACCGAACTTTCGCTGCTCGACGAACGCGTTCCGTCATAATCTACGCCCAGTCCGCCCCCACAGTCCACGAAATCAACGTTGTACCCCATCTTATGTAGGTTGATGTAGTATTGCGCGGCCTCGCGCAGCGCCGTCTGGATGCGGCGAATTTTGGTGATTTGAGAACCGATGTGGAAGTGGATGAGATGCAGACAGTCTTTGAGTCCTTTTTCCTCCAGCATCTTCAAGGCCAGCAGAAGTTCAGATGAATTCAGGCCAAACTTCGAGGCATCGCCGCCGCTGTCTGCCCATTTACCCGAACCGGATGATGCCAACTTGATTCGAATACCAATGTTCGGGCGCACGCCAATCTTCTTCGCTGCCTTGGCGATGATGTCCAGTTCGTTCAGTTTCTCAATGACAATGAAGATGCGTTTGCCCATCTTTTGCGCCAAAAGTGCCAGCTCTATGTAGCTTTGGTCTTTGTATCCGTTGCAAATGATGAGCGAGTCGCTCTGGCATTGCACGGCAATCACGGCATGAAGTTCAGGCTTACTGCCCGCCTCCAAACCCAGGTTGAACTTCTGTCCGTGAGAGATAATCTCTTCCACCACGGGCTGCATTTGGTTCACCTTTATTGGGTAGATGATGAAGTTCTCGGCTTTGTAATCGTATTCTTTTGCAGCTTGCGCAAAGCAGCTGGCCGTTTTCTCAATTCGGTTGTCAAGAATGTCGGGGAAACGCAATAGTACTGGCGAACTCACGTCGCGCAAAGCCAGCTCGTCCATCACGTCTCGCAGGTCTATTTCGGTATTGTCCTTACACGGCGTCACATAGGCATTGCCCTTTTCGTTGATGCCAAAATAAGAAACACCCCATCCATTGATGTTGTACAACTCTTTTGAATCTTCAATCGTCCACTTCTTCATTGTTGTTTTACGAAACTGTTTTTTATAGATTTAATAATACTTTTAATTGGTCTACGGTTGCCTGTATCTTACCGTAAGAGTCCATCAGACTGACGTCCAGCGTATGCTTTGCCTGCGTATAAAAGGGCTCGCGCTCTTTCAGTTGTGTGCGGATAAAGGCTTTCACTTCCTCTGGTGTCTTGCCCTGCAACAGAGGTCTGACTGTCCTGCCCATCTTCAAATGGCCGTAAAGCACCTCGGGCGAGGCTTTCAGAAACACGGTTTCGCCCTGCCGGTTCATGTAGTCGATATTGTCAAAGAAGCATGGTGTGCCTCCTCCGCAACTCAGGATGACGTGTTCAAACTCTGCCACTTCGTGCAGCATGCGGTATTCTATCTGCCTGAACCCCTCTTCGCCTCGCTCCTCAAAGAGCTGTTTGATGGTTTTTCTCATCCTACTTTCGATGTACCAGTCAAGATCATAAAACGGCATGTCAAGGGCTTTAGACAAGGCTTTTCCAAGCGTTGTCTTGCCCGAGCCCATGTATCCCATGATGATGATGCGGTCCATGCTTGGGGTGAGTTGATTATTTCCTGCTTTTAGCCGTCTTCTTTGCCGGTGCCGCATGCACGATGTCCATGCACTCCTCGTATGTCAAGTCGGCTGCCTTGCCATGTTGGGCTTTGGGCAAGCGATAATTTTTGCCGTCATAAGCGATGTAAGGACCGTAACGACCATTCAGCACTTCCAATTTTGTGTCTTGTTCAAACGACTTGATGTGCCTCTCTTTCTCCTGCTTCCGCTTCTGTTCTATTAGTTGGATGGCCGTTTCCAAAGTCACCTTTAGCGGGTTTTCTTCTTTGGGCAGTGACACATATTTCTTCTGATGAAGAACGTAGGGTCCGAATCGTCCGGCCCCAATCACCACGTCAGTACCTTCAAACAGGCCCACGGTACGCGGCAGTTTGAACAATTCGAGCGCGTCTTCCAAGGTCATCTCCTCCATGCTTTTGTCCGCAGGGAGTTGTGAGAATCGGGGTTTCTCGTCATCATCGGCCGTACCGATTTGTACCACTGGTCCGTATCTGCCTATCTTTACGAACACCGGTTTGCCACTCTTGGGATCGATACCCAGTTCACGTTCGCCAGCCTTGTGTTCGCTTCGTGCGTTCATCACCTTTTCTACAGTGGGCTTGAAGCTCTTGTCAAAGCTCTTCATCATCTTGTTCCACTCGGTGTTTCCCTCAGCAATGCTGTCGAATTTCTCTTCCACATTCGCGGTGAAGTTGTAGTCCATGATACTGGGGAAGTTCTCCATCAGGAAGTCGTTCACCACCATTCCGATGTCCGTAGGCAATAGTTTTCCTTTCTCGTTGCCCACCACTTCTTTCTTGGTCTTCGACGTTATCTTGCCACCCTTCAGCGAATCGATGGTGTATGCCCTATCAGTACCCTTCTTATCGCCCTTCTGCACATATTCTCTTTGCTGTATGGTGCTGATAGTGGGTGCGTAGGTAGAGGGTCGGCCGATGCCCAATTCTTCCAGTTTTTTCACCAAACTGGCTTCCGTGTAGCGTATCGGACTTTGTGAATAGCGTTCGGTTGAGGTGATTTCACGACGTTCCAACAGGTCGCCTTCCTTCAAGGCTGGCAGCGAGTGGGTATAGTCATCCTGGTTGTTCTCATCCTCATCGTTCGACTCGTGATAAGCCTTGATGAAACCTTCGAACGTGATGATTTCGACATTGGCCGTAAACTGTTCTTTCACACCGCTTACATCAATGGTCACGGTAGTCTTCTCCAACTGTGCGTCAGCCATCTGACTGGCTAGCGTGCGTTTCCAAATCAGGTCGTACAGACGGCGCTCTTGCGATGTACCTTCTATCTCGTGCTTGCTCATGTACGTTGGGCGAATGGCCTCGTGAGCCTCTTGTGCGCCTTTCGAGTGCGTGTGGTACTTGCGTGGTTTGCTGTATTCTGCACCGTATGCCTTCACGATTTCATCCTTACAGGTGTTCACTGCCAGTTGTGAGAGGTTCACGCTGTCGGTACGCATGTAGGTGATTTGTCCGTTCTCATACAGATGCTGAGCCACCATCATGGTCTGTCCAACCGTAAATCCCAACTTGCGGGCTGCTTCCTGTTGCAGGGTTGAAGTGGTGAAAGGTGGTGCTGGCGTGCGTTTCAGGGGCTTGCGCGTGATGCTGTCCACGGTGAACTTGGCATCCTTACATTGCTCCAGAAAGGCCAGGGCCTCTTCGTGTTTGCTGAACCGTTTGTCCAGTTCGGCCTTCACTTCCGATGCCGATCCGTCTTCGTTGGTGATGACGAAGATGGCGTTGATGCGATAGTAAGGTTCGCTTTCGAAGGCTTGTATCTCGCGTTCGCGCTCCACGATGAGGCGCACGGCCACGCTTTGCACACGTCCGGCCGACAGGGCTGGCTTCACCTTTCGCCACAACACGGGCGACAAGCGGAAACCCACCAGGCGGTCGAGCACACGGCGTGCCTGTTGTGCGTTGACCAAATCCATGTTCAAATGACGTGGATTCTTGATGGCTTCGAGAATGGCTGGCTTGGTAATCTCATGAAAGACAATGCGGTTGGTCTTCTCTTCGTCCAAACCAAGCACCTCGCACAGATGCCATGATATAGCCTCTCCCTCGCGGTCCTCATCGGAAGCCAGCCACACCTTCTTAGCCTCTTTGGCCTGCTTCTTCAATTCGTTGACAAGCTTTTTCTTCTCTTCCGGAATCTCGTAATTGGGTTCAAGTGTATCTGGATCAATGCTCAACTCTTTTTTCTTCAGGTCTCTGATGTGTCCGTATGATGACATGACCTTATAGTCTTCGCCTAGAAATTTCTCGATAGTCTTCGCCTTTGCGGGGCTCTCTACGATAACTAAATTTTTCTGCATTGTTTCTTTGTGAATCTTATAATTTGCGGCAAAAGTAAACAAAAGTTTCTTTATACCTTTTATATATAGGCAATTTTACTTTGTTTTTTAAGTTTTTAAGATGATTTTGTGAAATTTAAGCGTGCGAAATAAGCACACTTAGGGGTGTGATTCATCATGTCCTGCACTGAATAATGTTGGTTATTTTTACCAAAAAAGGCCCCAAAAACGACCCCTTATATCTTTGATTCTAGAAAAAATCAATAGGCTTGTAGGATGAAAACACGGCTCATTTTGGTAGGATGACAAGCCTTTTTCGCTATAAAAGCAATGTGATTCATCGAAAATAGCATCACTTTGGTGCCTAATAAGCATGGTGTTGCACCGCAAAAGCATGCTTATTGACCACCAAAAGCAATGCTTTTGCCGAGTGAAGGCGTAAAAGGTGGAGTTAAAATGGCGAGATGAATGCACAATATACTGTGTAACAGCAAGTTGAGAAATGGCGTCCATCCTTGGCGTATTTGCACGCAGGCAGGTGATGGTTTGCAAATATGCCCAGCATGATGGGGCCTCTTGTCAAGAAAATTCACTCACAGGGGTGGGCATGATGGATAGTCTGCCCAAGCATAACTCTGTAAAAAACTATCTGGGTAGGCTGACAATCTCAATTATTTGCTATATCTTTGCAGCATTGAAAGACCATTATTTTGAAAAATATGAAAAAGACTTTCCATCATATTCTTTTCATGACAGCCATCACCTGCGGTGCATTGTGTGCTGTTTCGTGTACGCAGAAGAAATTCAACGTCAACGGTACCATTGCGAATGCCAAGGATTCAACCTTGTATTTCGAGAACATGGGACTGAATGGACCGGAGGTGCTTGACTCTGTTCGGTTGGGTGAAGACGGCTCGTTCGCATTCAGTGAGAAAGCAACTGATGCGCCGGAGTTTTACCGCCTGCGCGTGGCAGGGCAAATCATCAACGTGTCAATCGACTCTACCGAGACGGTCAACGTCAAGGCTCAATACCCTAATATGGCTTCACAATACGAGGTGACGGGGTCGGAGAACTGCACGAAAATCAAGGAACTCACGCTGATGCAGATGGCATTACAACAGCAGATTCAGGATATTGCTCAGAATTTGAACTTAAATTCGCAAACCATCAACGACAGTTTGCAGAAGGTGGTTGAGGCTTATAAGGACAAAGTGAAGATGAACTACATCTACAAGGAGCCGATGAAGGCATCTTCTTATTTCGCTCTTTTTCAGACCATCAACGTTGGGAACGGCAGTTTGCTGATTTTCAATCCACGCACGAGTGCCGAAGACGTGAAGGTTTACGCCGCCGTGGCTACCAGTTGGGACACTTACTACCCAAAGGCTGAGCGCGGAGCCAACCTGCATAACATTGCCATCGAGGGTATGAAGGATGTGAGAATCATCCAGAACAACCAGCGTAAGATGTTGGCAGCCAGTCAAGTGACTACGTCCGGACTCATTGATATCGAGCTGACCGACCACCGTGGGGTGCTTCGCAAGCTGACCGACTTGAAGGGAAAGGTGGTGATGCTCGATTTTCATATCTTCGCTTCCAAGCAATCAACAGAGCGCATCATGGCCCTTCGTGAACTATATAATAAGTACCACGACCGCGGATTCGAGATTTATCAAGTGTCGTTGGACCCCGATGAGCACTTTTGGAAGACCAAGACAGAGGCGTTGCCTTGGATAAATGTCCATGCCAACGCTGACGAGCAGAATGCCATTCTCGTGAACTATAACGTGCAGAACATTCCCACTTATTTCATCATTGACAAGAACAATACTTTGCAGAAGCGAGATGTGCAAATCAAAGATTTAGATGCTGAGATACGGTCTTGGCTCTAAAAGACGAAAAGAGGGTGACGGATCATGAATTGCCGCCACCCTCTTTTCGTGAAGATGTTGCTGGTGTAAACCGTCAAACCGGTGCGTAGCGGGACGGTTTTTGTGTCAGAAACTGCGCAACCATGCCTGCAATTCAAGCCGCATCTCCACGTGATAGCGGAACGAACTGTTGTATCCAAAACCATGATCGCCCGAAGGATAGACGTGTAACGATGCCGGTACGTCGTGCCGATACAACTCCAAGTAATAGTTAACGCCATTGGCAGGCAGCACCACGGTATCGTCATCAGACAAGAGGATGAAGGCTCTGGGTGACACACGGCTCACCTGTAGGTCGGTACTGTATTCGCGTTCTGTGCTCTTACTCGGATTCTTGCCCAGCAAGTTGTCGTGCGAACCCTTATGTGTATAGCCTGGCATCATGGTAATTACGGGATAAAACAGTATTTGGAAATTGGCCTTTGCGTCGCCTTTGCTTTTGGTAGCCACGGTGGAGGCAAGGTGTCCTCCGGCTGAGAACCCCATGATACCGATGTCATTACGATTGAGGTGCCATGCCTGTGCGTTCTTTCGCACCAGCCGCATCGCCTGTTCGGCATCGCTCAGCGGAGCTTCTTTCACGCCATGTGGCATGCGATATTTCAGTACGATGGCAGCGATGCCCATGTCATTGAAGAACGATGCCCAGTTGGTTCCTTCGTTTTCCCAAGCCAAGTGGGCATATCCGCCGCCCGGACAGATAACAACAGCCCGTCCTGTGGCGCGTTTGGCAGCGGGCAGAAACACGCGCACCTTCGCCGTGTCGGTAGTAACACCGGTGGGATGTGGGGCGCGCCCATTCCATAAATTCACGTCGAATACCTGCTGAGCGCTCGCATAAGTCGCTGCAATCAATAAACTAAGAGTTAAGAGGAGTTTTCTTGTTTTCATCTAAATGTTGTTGTTAAGGGAACGCAATGTTGTTCCCAATCGTTGTATGCAAAGATACGATTTGTCAATGTTTTGTGCAAATGTATCTTTGATTTTCAGATTTTTCAAGAGTAGGAACAAGGGGAGAATGGTTCATTTAACGCTGAATCGTTGTCTGTAAGTGTGCTCAAAGACTTGCCGTTTGGTAAAATGCCATCGGTGCAGGGATGACAATACAAAGATTTTTTATAACTTTGTGGCATTCTATGAATTGAACGCTTTTCGAATGAAGAAAGTACTGAATGAGGTAGGATATGTTTTGGTTTACGGCACCTGGTATCTGTTGTCACTGCTGCCCATGCGTTTGCTCTACGTATTGTCCGACCTGTTGTATCTCATCATGGCTTACATCTTGAGATACAGACATCGTGTGATTTGGAAAAACCTGTCAAGCAGCTTCCCTGAAAAGAGCCACGAGGAACTGGTGAAGATAGAGAAAGACTTCTATCATTGGTTCTGCGACTACCTTGTGGAGACAATCAAACTGATGACCATGAGCAAGAAGCAACTCATGAGAAGAATGCAGTTTACAGGGATAGGAAAACTGAATGAAGTGTTAGCGCAGGGGCAGTCGTGTGCTATATATTTAGGTCATTATTGCAATTGGGAGTGGATTTCGTCGCTGCCTTTGTGGTTGACCGGGCAGACACAGTGTTGCCAATTGTATCATCCTCTGGAAAACAAATGCTTTGATTATTTGTTTAGATATGTCCGCGAGCGGCAAAATGCGTTGTGCATACCCATGCAAGAGTCGTTGCGGAAGATACTTTCCTATGAGCAGCAGCACCAAACGGTGGTGGTGGGGTATATTGCTGATCAGGTTCCACTGTGGCACAACATCCACCATTGGGTTGATTTCTTGCATCATGACACACCCGTTTTAACGGGGGCGGAGCGCATTGTAAAGAAAACCAATCAAGTATGTTTCTACGGAGACATGAGGCGCGTCAACCGAGGATATTATCAATGTGAAATGAGAATGATGACAGAAAATCCAAGACACTGTGGAGAATGGGAAATTACAAACCTATATTTCAAGTTGCTTGAAGAAACCATACAGCGCCAACCTGCCCTATGGCTGTGGAGTCATAACCGTTGGAAACGAACCAGAGCGGAATATAATTCGAGATTTCCTGAACAGGCCTCAAAGAACAAGAACGCCTCTTCTTCACAGGAAGTTGTAAAGTTAAAAGTGTAAATTGTCTTTTTGCTTATGAAAAATACCAACAACATCATTACTGTCGGCTTTGATGCCAAGCGCATAGTGAGTAACCCGACGGGACTGGGAAATTATGGTAGGACGCTTGTGAATGCGCTGTTGGCAGAAGAGGCGCATCTCATGCTAAGGCTTTATGCGCCAGACAAAGGTAATGATGATTTGCGCGGCCAAGTGAGGGATGCCAGAAATATTTGTTTTTGTTATCCTAGTCATCATTCTTTCCGAATTCAAAGGGATTGGTGGAGACATCATGGCATGGTGCGGCAATTGGTGAAAGATGGGGTTGAGGTTTATCATGGACTGTCGGGTGAGCTGCCTGTAGGTATTCAAGCTAGTGGGGTGAAGAGTGTTGCAACGGTACATGATCTTATTTTTCTTCGCCATCCAGAATATTATAGCGGGATAGATGCATGGTTGTACAAGCGCAAATTCCTGTCTACTTGTCAAGAGGCCGATGTCATCATTGCTATCAGCGAACGTACAAAGCAAGATATTTTAGCTTTTTCTCACTATCCGGAAGATCAAATAAAGGTAATATACCAGGGCTGTGATACAAACTTTAAGGCTGTTGCCGACAGTGAGGAGAAACGGAGGGTGCGCGCTACTCACCGCCTGCCGAGACGCTTCATACTATATGTTGGTACGATGGAGGAGCGCAAAAACTTGCTGTTGGCCGTCAAGGCATTGCGACAATTGCCGCAAGAAATATCTCTCGTGGCCGTAGGCAAGGCGACCTCTTATGTGCAAAAGGTGCGCAAATATATTTCTGAAAACGGTCTTCAACAGCGTGTTCGTATCCTTCACAGTGTGAATAACGATGATTTACCTGCCATTTATCAGCAGGCAGAATGCTTTGTTTATCCCTCGCGTTACGAGGGTTTTGGCATTCCCGTCGTCGAAGCCATACAAAGTGGTCTGCCTGTCGTGGCGTGTACAGGCTCTTGTTTGGAAGAAGCAGGAGGACCAGACTGCATTTACGTGCATCCCGATGACCATCAATCTTTGGCACAAGCCATAGCGTCGGTGTTGCAAGGTGCGGTGGGCAGAACGGAAAGGATAAACAGAAGCAAGCTGTATGTCAAGCGGTTTGAAAACCTGGATGTGGCAGCCCAGGTAGCAAACGTTTACCACATGTTGTTGCGAAAAAGCAGATAACATGGGTCGTCAGTCTTTACTTAGCAGCATCAATATATGAACAGGAATGATATCAAGGTAAGCATGCTCGTCTCAACCTACAACTGGAAAGAGGCGCTAGAACTGTGTTTGCGCAGCATTTTCGCACAAACAGTGTTACCGTTCGAAATAGTTATCGCTGATGATGGGTCGCGGGAAGATACGCGTTCGTTGATACAGAGATTGCGAGATGAGAGCCCTGTACCCCTTAAGCATGTATGGCAAAAAGACAAAGGATTTCGCAAAACAAAAATATTAAATAAGGCCATTGTTGTCATGACAGGCGATTATATCTTGCAAATAGATGGTGATGTGATTTTGTCTCCTCATTTTGTGAGTGATCATTTAGATATTTGTGAATCTAATTGTTTCGTGTGTGGGTCGAGAGTAAAGTTGAGCGAACAGGTGTCTCATCGTATTTTGTCTGCCAAACAAATCCGTCTGCATTGGTGGAATATTTCATTTGGATACATGGCCAACAGCAGTCGTTCGCATTGTTTACGTCACTTGTTGGCTGATAGATACGACAGGAACATTGCTCATGCTCGTGGATGCAATATGGCTTATTGGCGAGATGACCTTGTAAGGGTGAATGGTTTTAATGAGGACTTTATCGAGTGGGGGTACGAAGACAGCGAATTAGCATACCGTCTGCATTTTTCCGGAGTAAGAAAACGAACGCTGAAAATGGGTGGAGTGGTGTATCATTTGTTTCATCCAGAAGCGTCTCGCCAAAATGAACGCAGTAATTTTGCGGAATTGTCACATGTGAAAGAGAGGCTAATGGCATGGTGTGAAAATGGATTGGATCAATATAAAAAGTCATGATTAATGTTTTTCGTTGGGTAAACCATCTATTTGGCTGCAAAAAGAATGCGAAGTGGAAATATTATCTTGTGTCCTATATTCAAGTGTCCATGCCCCATTTTATTCTAAAGTATTTGTGGCAGCGGGATAAGAAAGTTTTGCTTGACCGTGCGGACCAAGATTATATTTGGAATAGGGTGAACTATTATAACCGTTTGGCGATAGAAACTCCTATCGATAAAACTGTGTTTCGCGAGAATTCCACTATGCTTGGAACGCAAAAAATAAAACACCCGAAAGTGTATTATCTAGACTCTTATCGTTATGCCAAAGCCTTTTCTCCCTACTATCGGTGGATAATATTGCCAGGTGATGTTACATATGTCCCTAAACTTCCGTCAATAGTCAAGAGCAGGCCCATTGTGAAAGGTAATCAAAATGCAGTGTTGATGAAGCTCGACCGTGTGCGCCATTTCCTTTTTATACAGGACAAGAAAGCCTTTCAGGATAAAAAAAACATGGCGATATTCCGCGGAGAAATCGGTCAGAAAGAAGGAAACGACTTAAAACAAAATCGTCTTGAGTTCATGCAAAAGTACTTTCAGCACCCCTTAATTGATGCGGGAGTGGTAGATGAGCAGTTTGAAGAGTGGCACACCCCTAAGCTTTCCATTGCCGAACATTTGAATTATAAGTTCATCATGGCGTTGGAGGGGAACGACGTGGCAAGCAATTTGAAGTGGATCATGTCCTCAAATTCGATAGCAGTAATGCCCCCTCCTACTTGCGAATCATGGTTTATGGAAGGTAAACTGATACCAAATTATCACTATATTGCCATAAAAACCGACTTTTCGGACCTTCCTCAACAACTTCGTTATTATATCAATCATCCCGAAGATGCAGAAGCTATCGTTGAGCATGCACACCAATTCGTAGCACAATTCAAGGATAAACGGCGTGAACGCATGGTGTCCTTATTGGTTTTGCAGAAGTATTTGAATATCGTTAATGATGCTCATTAGCGATGCAAGTATAGATACAATCTTCTTGTTGAGCGATATATCCTTCGCACAATTCGGCTGGGGTAAGTATTGTGGAGCAGGAAATACAGCAATCGGGTTGTCAAGAAGCGTGGGTGATAATCAAGCTTTTGTTCTATTAGCGATACTTGATGTTTTGATAAATCACAATCATAGCAGTCAACGTATATTGACAGCATTGCCAAATTTATTGCTTTTACATAAGCGTCGTCAGCATTCTCCTTACTGAAGAAAAACTCAACGACCCTCATGGCCCGTATAAACGAGAATAGTGACTCTAACGAAATGGACGCGCAGTAAGAGCCGGGGCGCTCTCTGCGATAGTAATATACAACCTCGTTTAAAAGAGCCCTGCGCCCCACAAGCAGTAAACAAGGTATCACAGAGTAATCCTCACCGAAGCCGATGCCCTCTGAAAAGAGAATGTGATGGTCTGTAAACAGGGACTTTCTAAACAGTTTTCCCCAAACTCCAAAATCCTTAGTCTTTCTCAGCAATATGGATAAGATGCGGCATTTCAGGCTTCTGTTGTCAGGATAAATCATTCGCAGCTGATTTTGTGCCGTAAAACAGTGGCCACATTCTACGATGTCAGCGTCGGTCTCCATTTGTTTTCTTGCCATTTTCTCAATGGCGTCGCAACCATATAGGTAATCATCGCTATCTACGAAAGCGACAAAATCCCCTGTAGACGCATCTATTCCTGTTTGACGAACGGCGGCAAGCCCCCTGTTCTTAGTGTGCCTAATCAGTTTGGTCTTGGAACTGACGGCAGGATACCTGCTCACGCATTGTCGCAAGACGTCAATACTTTTGTCGGGGCTGCAATCGTCTACAAAGATAAACTCAATGTCCTGGTATGTCTGCGTGAATAAGCTTTCAGCACATTCCTTGATGTAATTCTCTACTTTATAAATAGGTACTAAAACTGATATTTTCATTGATTGATAAAAATAGATAAGTAATATCAAACAAAAGCCATAATCATCTTGATTAACGCAAGGTAGATATATAGGTGATTTTTTTTACAAAGGTATTATTTTTTTTATGATAATTTAGTTCCTCTCTGTATTTATTTAATTATTTTTGTAGCATTGATATGTATTCACAAAACTCAAAGATATATTATATGCTACAATTTAAATGCAGGGCATTCTTAGCCAAACCTTTCTTTCACGACAAGCGAACCTTGTTGTGGCTGTGGACACTTTTGCCCATTATCGCCACTGTTTTCAAGTTGCATCGCAACAACAATTATCTGATATTCCGTGGCGTTTTCTGGCATACAGTGAACCAAACATCGCTGTATGGGGCGTACCCCAACGAATATTTTGATGTAAATCATTATGGACCTTTATTCGCTTTGGTCGTTGCTCCCTTTGCTGTAATGCCCGTATGGTTAGGTATGTTGTTTTGGAATGTAGTACTCTCGCTCTGCTTGTATGTTGCCATTAGTAGGTCGCAACTGAAGTACAAACAGCAAATCTTTATTTATTGGTTTTGTGCAGAGACGTTGCTAACTTCCTTGTTCATGCAGCAATTCAATATTGCCATTGCTGCCATTATCATTGCTTCGTACTTCTTGATAGAGCGAGAGCGTGACTTTTGGGCGGCATTCCTCATAGTGTTAGGTACATTTGTCAAGCTATATGGGGTGGTGGGACTGGCTTTTTTCTTCTTCTCCAAGCATAAAGGACGGTTCGTTTTATCGTTGTTATTGTGGGCTGTTGTGCTGTTCGTTGCGCCTATGCTGATAAGCAATGCCGACTATGTGATAGGGCAATATCACGAATGGTATGTTACCTTGTTGGAAAAGAATGGAGAAAACCTCCAATCTATTGCCCAAAATATCTCCTTATTGGGCATGGTTCGTCGCATTACAGGCAATCTTTTATATTCCGATTTGTGGCTCATCGCTCCAGCGTTGGTATTGTTTTTCATCCCTTACTTTCGCTTTTCGCAATACAGAAATGCAATGTTTCGCCAAACCTACCTTGCATCGGTGTTGCTGTTCGTCGTACTTTTCAGCACAGGCAGTGAGAGTAGTTCGTACATTATTGCCATTAGTGGGGCTTGTATATGGTATCTGTCTGCTCCGTGGCAACGCAATCGTTGGGATGTAGTCTTCATGGTGCTGGTGTTAATGATATCAGGATTTGGCTCGTCCGACCTCTATCCTCGTTGTATACGGCACGACTTGATACAAGTATATTCGTTGAAAGCCCTACCATGCACTTTGGTTTGGCTGAAACTATGCTATGAAATGATGTTCAAGAATTATGCTTCCGCTGATGTAGGTACACAAAGTGAAGCATCAAGAAGTTGATGGGAACAGCCACAATCATCACCAATATGGGCGAAAGCCATTTGCTCACGTCCAACCAAAGAAAGACATTCAGCAAGCCAATCTCCATAAGATAGTTGACAATATGACTCCCCACAAAGCCCGCAGCATTGGACTTTGTGGGCTTTTTGTGGAAGGTAAAATAAGTAGTGAGTACATAGTTGCATACCAATCCTACCCCATAGCCTGCCGTGTAGGAAACATTCGCATTGGTAAACATCAAGAACAGGCAATAAATGCCATAATGAATCAGCGAACAGACCGTACCTACTAACCCAAAGCGAACGATGCGTCCTGCATCTTTTCGCAGTTTGGGGTGTCTTTCTCCGTATGCTTTGAAGCTATTCTTCATCCGCTCCAACAATTTTGGTTACATGGTATAGCGGTCTGTTTTTTACTTCGGTATAAATCTTTCCGATATAAACGCCCACAATACCTATTGACAGCAAGATGAATCCTCCTACGAGCCAAATGCTCATCATGATTGATGCCCAACCCGGATAGGCTGTTCCCACGGCCAGTGCATGAATAACATAGATGCCAATGCCGATGCTTAGAAAGATGAAAAGCAAACCAGCATACAGTATGAAATATATGGGATGTACGGTAAACGAGGTGATGCCATCGAGTGCCAAGCTTAGCATTTTGCGCAGTGTGTATTTGGATTTACCTGCCTGTCGCTCGCTGATGGGGTCATCGACACATGCCGATGGCAATCCCAGCATAGGTATCAATCCGCGCAAATACAAGTTGTGTTCCTGATAAGTGGATAGGATGTCAAGGGCAAGGCGGCTCATTAAGCGGAAATCTGCATGATTGAACACGCTTTTCACACCCAACTTGTTCTGCAATCGGTAAAAGGCAGTGGCACTCAGTCGTTTCAATAGTGGGTCTGCCTGCCGTGAAGTCTTCACGCCATACACCACTTCGCAATTATTGTGAGTGTACTCGTGAATCATCAGCGGAATGGCATTCAGGTCGTCTTGCAAGTCGGCATCAATCGTAACGACCGCATCTGCCCATGTTCGAGCCGTCATCATGCCAGCCATCATGGCATTCTGATGTCCCACGTTGCTTGCCAAGTTGATGCCTCTCACAAACTTGTTGGTTTGTTGCAACTTGCAAATAAGCTCCCAAGTGCGGTCTTTGCTGCCGTCGTTGACAAATACCATCATGCTGTCGGCACTGATGTGTCCTTGTTGTATGAGGTCGTTAAAAAGGGTTGTCAATTGGGCTACTGAGTTTTCCAGCACCTCTTCTTCGTTATAGCAGGGGGATATGGTGGCTAATCTCATCATGCTTTGTTCAATTTACTTTTTGCAAATTCGGTAAAGGTAACAAACGCTTCCTCTTCTTTTTTCAACATCTTGATGAGGTTGCTCAATCGTTGAACCATTTTATCGCCACTATTTTTGCGGATGATATACGGCATCTTGTATTCACGGTGTGCGTTGAGGTCGTAGAACTCCCATGGATGAAAATAGGTTACAAAATAGCCATCGTGTCGCAGTACTCGCCTTGTCATCCAGTGATAGAGCTGCTGTGGCAAGAGATGTAACGACAGCCAGAACAGCGGAAAGCGCACCCAAGGCGTTACCGATGCTGGTATTTGCATCACTTCTCCGCGCATAAACCATGTGCGAGGCGTTGTGAGGTGCATGTATCTGCCAGGAATAAAGGCAGGATTTAGGGAAGAGTTGTACAGATAGCCCGCTTTTTCAATGTCTTTGTCTGACACGGGAAACATCCTTGGTTGTCGATAGCCATGCACCTGTGTACCTGCCACACTTTCTACGATGCGTTTGGATTCAAACACGTCTGTAGGTTTAGGTTGCCAATGGTCCACACCATGACAAGCCACCTCGTGCCCCTCTTGCATAATGCGCCTAATGGTTTGAGGCGACTGTTCGGCAAAGTTTGCCGTACAAAAGAAGGTAGCGTGTACTCCATTTTGTTGTAAGCAGTCTAATATCTTGTTCGTGCCTTCAACAGAAATACGCATCCCTTCTTCTAACGAAATGTTCACGCCGTGTTCTTTGGGTACATCAAATTCTTCGGTGTCGAAACTCAATAATATCATGACATTGCTTTTTCGTATAGTATTTGCAAAAGTAACAAATTATTTATTTCTTTTGAGCAAACCGTCAGGTTATTTGTCTTAAAATCTCCAACGCAACTGCATCTCCAGGTCGGTTTGCGAACTTTGGTTGATTTGTTGGTACGAACTGCCAATTTTGTCACGGTCAAAGTAGTGTGTGGTGCCCAGCTTTGCCATGAACATAAGCTTGCTGTTGGCATCCCACCGCACGTTGATGGTGTAACGCATGCCCTCTCCAGAGAACACGGGGAAGGCGAACGTGTAGAGCAAACCACGTTCGTAACAGTAAATTCGACTGTTAAAATCGTCGGTATTGAAATATCCTATATTGGCAAACGCGCGCAAACGTCCCCGCCGATAGCCCATGGTTTCGGCGATCATGTAGCCAAAGCTTTTAGTTGATAAGTAGTGATAGGATAGGTCGCCTTGCGTCTTGAATAGCCAATGTTCGTCGTCAAACGCCACTGATAGGCGTCCCTGATGGATGCGTTCGGGCAATAAGGCCAACTTTTCCGCATTATCTTTCTCCCTAAGTCGCAGTCGGTAGCGCCCTTGCAGCTGCCACTTGCGTCGCTGGTAGTTGCCCATCAGCAGACAATCCCATGCCGAACTGGCCTTGCTCACTTGATATCTGGCCCATGGAAAGTAAGCATAATCGACATAGGCCATCAACGATAGATGACGAGAGGCATGCCAGTTGGTGCCCAGGTAGATGCCGCTTTCGTTCTGCGCTTTCCCTCCTTCGCTGAAACTTTGGCTGAACAGCGAGTGGTATTTGTACGAGTAGAAACGCTGTACGGCCATCACCGACCACGTTGACGTACACTGATAGCTCAAGTAGTGTACCGTGGCCAAGGCTCTACAATCGCCTGTGGCGGTCTCACCTTGTATGGATAATTTACGACTAACGTAACCATAATCCACGCTGGCATTCCAAAACAACTTGCCCGAAGTGTTGTATAGGCGATACAACTGTTCCGTTTTCGGTCGCAATGGGCGGTCGAGTGACGTGTGAAAGGCTGTCATTCCCACATGAAAACCATTTTTGAAATATTGCGCATGGCCACCGACCACCAGCTCAGCCGTGTTGTGCTTGCGATCCATTTCGTGCTCCGTGCGATGGTAACCTGTTTTCACAATCGTGGCAATGGCCGTGCTGTCGTCGTTTCTCAACGTGCCGTCAATCTTGCGATAGGATGCGAATCCCGTCAAATCCAGGCCGCGCACGACGCTCACCGTGGCTGCAACTCCCTGCATGTAGTTGGCTTCCGAGCGTGACGACTGCGCCCGAATGGTATTGGTGTTGTTGCCCAAAGCAGATAATGTAGCCAACTTTCCGAATCCAAAGTCACGGTTCATGCTGACACCCAGACCGAACTTCAGTCGATAACGACCCATCACCATCGATTTCAGCCGTCCCCAGTTTTTCAGCTGAAGATAGTAGGAATAGTAGTCGTAACCCCACTTATTGCGACCCGCAAACCACGGTTCGCCCGCATCTTGCGACCCCACGAGACCCGCATTGACATACTGTCCGTACTTGAAGTTGTACCGCCACCAATGTTTGTAAGGATAACCCAGGTAGCCTTTCTCGTCACCTTGACGTTTGTAGAACGGCACTTTTCCCGTGAATAACAGTTCATGACGACCATACTTCATGACATCGCCCGCGGAAGGGAATGCCTTCGGCCGCTCCGTTCCAAGGGTGACGAAGAAGGATAGCAGTTTCCTACGCGTTGCGTCGAGCGACTCAATCATCGCCAACTCGCCCCAACTGCGTATCGGCGCATAGCGATCCAGATACTCCACCAGCTCTTCTATCTGCTGCGGTGTCAAGAAAGGAAGCTGTTCCAGATCCTCCCTCGTTGCCTCATTCAGGTTCAAAGGGTGTTCGGCCAGCTCGCTCAATACCTCATAAGCGGCCTCCCAGGAACCCGATTCTATGCCGTCGATGTCGGTCAACTGCTCATAATAGGTTTCCCAAGACAGCTTGTTCTGTGCCAAGGTGAAGCCGCCAAACAGCAGAAGAAACATGCATATGAAGGTCTTTTTCATGTATTGTTAAGAATAGATGCGGTGGTGTTTTCCTAGCATCAACCGCATCAGGTAGTCAACAAGTGTGGATTCACAAAAATAATGTGAAATCCTTGAAAAAGCAAATAAAAATAAATTTATTTCCTCTTACTGCAAATGATAAATGAAAGATTGTAAGTCTGCCTCGTCAGAACTGGTGCCATAATACACTCTGTATTTGCCTGGAACCACACGGATGGTGTTGGTTTGTTCGTCAAAACGCTCGAAAGATTTGCGTGGAAGATTCAAGGTTACCGTGCGTTGCTCACCGGCTTGCAGTGCCATGCGTTTGAAACCCCTCAACGATTTAATGGGGCCATTGGGGTCATCAAGGCAACTAATGTACAATTGCACCACCTCCTCGCCAGCACGTTTGCCCGTGTTTTTCACGCTTACCGTGAGTTTTCCGTTCCTCATCTTCGCCTTTCCTATTTTGAAGGACGTATAACTCAGACCATGTCCGAACGGGAAAAGAGGTTTTCCTTTGAAGTATCGATAGGTTCTGTTACGCATGTTGTAATCCAGATAGTCGGGTAGTTGAGAGTCATCCCGATAGAACGTAACGGGCAATTTTCCTGCCGGATTGTAATCACCGAACAGCACATCGGCCACAGCCTCACCGCCACGTTCACCCGGATACCATGCTTGTAAGATAGCATCGGTATGTGTTACCTCCGGAACCAGCCCAATGGCGCTGCCACTACAGTTGACCATGATGACCTGTTTGCCTGCGGCATGCAGGGCTGCAATCATCTCTCGCTGCACTTGGGGCAATTCAATGGTCACCCTATCGCCGCCTTTGAAGCCTTTTGCCTCGACCTCCAGCTGCTCGCCTTCCAACTGAGGAGAGATACCTCCGACGAAGATTACCGTCTTGTTGTCTCCCACTTCTTCGACCAACTGCTGCGTGGTCAGCGCCTGATTACCTCTTCGATGCGGTTCAACCAGGCCACAACCTTCAATAAATTTCACCCGCTGCGCACCTATCTTGCGACGTATTCCGTCGAGTATCGTTACGGTGTGGCGCGGCGTCCCATTGTAGTTTCCCCACATCATGACCGAATCATTGGCGTTTGGACCCATGACTACCACTTGCTTCAGCTGCTTGGACAAGGGCAATGCATGCTTGGGATTGTACAATAGCGTCATGGTTTCGCGTGCCATTTTCAATGCCATCTTCTGGCTTGACGGTGTACTGACGTCATTCATTGAGATGACACCCCAGCGTGTAATCGAATCGGGATCAAACTCACCCAGCTGCATTCGTCCTACAATCAGGCGCTTCAAGCTTTTGTCGATGCGCTCTTCCGTCACCTTTCCCAGCCTCACCGCCTCTGGCAACGAACCGTAAGTTTGGCCGCAGCTCATGTCGGTACCACCTTTGACCGCACGCGCTGAAGCATGTGCAGCATCGGGTTCTACTTCATGAAAGCCCTTACGCCAGATGTCATCGATAGCACCACAGTCGCTCACCACAATACCTTTGAATCCCCATTCGTCTCTCAAGAGTTGTTCCAGAAGTCGCTGGTCGCTGCAACAGGGTTCGCCATCAATGCTGTTGTAGGCACACATTACTTCTTTCACACCGCCCACTTGCACCAAATATTTAAAGGCAGGAAGGTATGTTTCATGAAAGTCACGAGGCGAAACATCGTCAATGCTGATTGAGTGGCGGTTCCATTCAGGGCCACTATGCACGGCAAAATGCTTGGCACAGGCAAAAGCCTTGTAATATTTGTGTGGCCCCTTGCCACCTTGCAGGCCTTCAACCACGGCACAGCCCATGCGCGATGTCAGGTAAGGATCTTCTCCATAAGTTTCCTGACCTCGTCCCCATCGAGGGTCACGGAAGATATTTACATTGGGTGTCCACAACGAAACGCTCCAAGAAGTGTCAAAATATCCCTTCTTAGCAGCTACATTGTATTTGGCACGTGCTTCGGTACTGGCGATGTTGAACACTTGTAAAAGCAGTTCATCGTCGAACGATGCCGCCATACCAATGGTCTGTGGAAAGACTGTTGCCAACCCTGTTCGAGCCGAACCATGCAGCGCTTCGCCCCACCATTGGAATTGCTTGATGCCCAAACGCGGCACAGGTTTCGAGTTGTTTTGCATCAATCCCGCTTTTTCCTCCAGCGTTAGGCGTTTACAAAGGTCGTCGGCTCGCTGTTCAAACGATAGGCGAGCATCTTGAAAGGGATAGGTTACTTGGGCCTGTATGCTGTTAACAGCGCAAGCCAGTGCCAGGATAGTGATATGAATTTTCTTCATTGTTTTTGGGGAAGTATTAAGATGAACAGATTGTAAGTTTGTGATGAGTGATGCCTCATGGGTAAGTGATAACCGCATCGTAGGCATGGCACTTGCCATGAGGACAGCGTATTTCGAGTGAGCAGAGGCGCATACTGTTGGTTCGTTGGTGAGGTTTCACCAGGCTTCCTTCTCGACATGGCGCCAATCAATCATGTCTTTGATTCGACACAACATTAAACTGCCTGCCATGATGTGCATATAATAACATATCATAATAGGTGGCAATGCCTGGTTTGAGTGAACAATAAAGCCCAAAGTCAATCGCATTCTTTGTGGCATACAATTGGCTTCGGGCTTTTTTGATATTCCGTTATATGGAAAGCAGAAAGGTTATTTCACTTCCCAGATATCATTTGTCTCCAATAATTCGGCAAAGTTATGATAGTGTTTCTTTGCTGTTACTTCCTCAATCTGCTTGTTCACCATCTCATCATACGTAGGTGCTTCCACGTCACGGATGACACCGAGAGCCACAGGAAAACCATGTTCGTTGTCCATCATGGCCAGTTTGAGGTGTAATGTGTCGTCTTGCGCATGTGCGTCGTGTACCAAGATGTCCTTCTCAGTAATGCCATTCTCGCCCAACTTCACCACTTTCAGGCCGAAACCATCTTGCACGAGGCCATATTCATTATTCTCTCCAAACAATAATGGTTTGCCATGCTCTACATAGATGGCATGTTGTTTACGTCCGTCTTTGGTGTAAATTGGCTCGTAAGCACCGTTGTTGAAGATGACACAGTTTTGCAAAATCTCGCACAGCGATGCGCCTTTGTGCTTGTAAGCAGCTTGAAGAATCTCAACTGTGTGCGGCGTATCGTTGGCAACCGCACGCGCAAAGAACCTTCCGCGGGCACCAAAGCATAGCTCTGCTGGCTGGAACGGATCTTCCACCGTACCGTAGGGGGACGATTTTGACACAAATCCTCGGGGTGAGGTAGGTGAATATTGTCCCTTTGTCAAGCCATAAATGCGGTTGTTGAGCAAAACCATGTTCAGGTTAACATTGCGCCTGATGGTGTGAATGAAATGATTTCCACCGATGGCAAGTCCATCTCCATCACCACTAATCTGCCACACCGTGAGATTTGGATTCACGATTTTGGCCCCAGAGGCGATGGCAGCAGCCCGCCCGTGGATGGTCTGCATGGCATACGTACTCATATAATAAGACAGTCGGCTCGAGCATCCGATACCCGAAATCACCGCTATTTCATGCGGTGAAACGCCCATTTCGGCCATCGCCTTGTGCAAATTGGCCAAGAAGAAATGATCTCCACATCCTGGACACCAGCGTGCCAGGCCTTTTTTATATTGATTTGCTGTGACTTGTGTCATTTTCTATCCTCCAATATTTTTGTAAATGCATCTACCAACTTAGCCACTACGAATGGCTGTCCCTTTACTTCGTTATACTGATATGGAACAAATCCGTCGACTTTCGAGCGGAGATAGGTGGCAAATTGTCCCATGTTCTGCTCGGCAACCACCACTTTAGGATAGCGTTTCAGCACCTCAATGGCGTTGGCTGGCAACGGATTGATGAACTCAAAGTGAGCCAAAGCCACTTTCTTACCTTGCTCCAAGAGCTCTTCCATCGCCGTATACAGGTGTCCATAGGTACCACCGAAGCCTACAATCAGCAACTCGGCGCCATCCACATCACCCGAAACATGCAGGTCAGGGACAGGAATACGAGCCACTTTCTCAGCCCTATTGCACACCATCTGATGGTGGTTTTCGGGATCATTGGATATTTGTCCAGTGGCCGAGTCTTTCTCCAATCCGCCAATGATGTGCGCATAACCCTCTTGACCCGGCACAGCCCAATAGCGAGCCATCGTCTTTTCATCGCGCATATATGGCGTGTATTTGTCTTTCATCTCTTCCGTAACACGGTGCGGAGTGATGCTTGGCAGATCTTTTATTTCGGGTATGGGCCATGCTCCAGACCCATTGGCAATGTAAGCATCGCTCAAGACCACGACGGGCGTCATGTGTTCCATGGCGATTTTGCAAGCCATGTAGGCTGCGTCGAAGCAGTTTACAGGGCTGGTTGGTGCAATCACCGGCATGGGTGACTCACCGTTACGGCCGTAAAGCACCTGCAAGAGATCGCCCTGTTCAGTCTTGGTGGGAAGTCCGGTCGATGGACCACCACGCTGAACGTCAATCAACACCAAGGGTAATTCGTCCATCACGGCCAGATTCATGCCCTCAGACTTTAAGCAAACGCCAGGTCCCGAAGTGGATGTAACGCCCAGTGCGCCAGCGAAAGCAGCACCAATGGCTGTGGCGCAACCCGATATTTCGTCTTCACACTGCATGGTAATCACGCCCATTGATTTGTGTTTGGCCAGTTCATGCAAGATGTCTGAAGCCGGTGTGATGGGGTATGAGCCAAGGAACAGCGTCACGCCAGCCTTCTCAGCAGCAGCCATCAGTCCGTAGGCCGTTGCCTTGTTACCTGTGATATCCATGTATCTACCAGGTACTTTATGACGTGTTTCGATGCGATAAGTCGATGGTACGCTGGAGTGGGTGTTCTCTCCATAATTGTAACCCGCCTCAACAACTTTCTTATTGGCTTGATATATCTCGGGCTTCTTACTGAACTTCTTTTCCAAGAACTTGTCTACCAACGACAAGTCACGATTAAACAGCCAGCAAACCATGCCCAGTGCAAACATGTTGCGACACTTCAAGATAGACTTGTTGTCCATTCCTGAGTCCTTCAGACACTCCTTGACCAGTGTCGTTATAGGGCATTCTACCACACGGTCGGGATCAATACCCAGCTCACCCAGGTAATCCTCGCTGGTAATTTCGGCCTTCTGCAAATCGGCTGCCTTGCAATTGTCGGTGTCGACGATGATGGTCGCCGTAGGCTTGGCAAACTTTAACTGCGTTTTCAAGGCTGCTGCATTCATGGCAACCAACACGTCACACTGGTCACCAGGTGTGTAAACGCGCGATTCACCAATGTGTACTTGATAACCACTGACGCCTGTCAGTGAACCTTGCGGAGCACGAATGTCTGCCGGATAATCAGGAAAGGTAGATATGTCATTACCTACCGTGGCTGAAATAGTAGAGAAGATGTTCCCTGCAAGCTGCATTCCGTCTCCCGAATCACCGGAAAACCGAATGACTACATGTTCGAGTTCTTTAACCCGTAAACCTTCTGATTCCATTTTATTTTGTTTAGATTAGTCAGTATGCAAAGGTGATAAATATTATCGATACAACAAAATAATTGCAAGAGTTTCTTTCCACCCTGCGAAATTATCGCTACTTTTGTCCAAAAGATGATGAGAAAATTGGTCTATATTGTTCTGCCCTTCATGCTGTTTGCGGGTTTGCAAACGTATGCGCAGAACAACAATCGCACCCAGCCAACCCCGCCGGAAGAGCGACAGGTTGACATGGACAGTCCCACTTTCGAACCGATGGTGAAGGTGGGTAAGGTGCTGCATGGCAAAGATTCCATCCCTTACATGGAGTTTGGTAACGTCTACGTTTACCCAGAACCGGTTTTCAAGAGTGCCCGTCAGCGTGCGGTTTACAACCGATTGGTGCGCAATGTGAAGCTGGTGTTGCCCATAGCCAAAGAGGTGAACCGCATTATCATCGAGACTGGCGACTACTTACAGACGCTTCCCAACAAGCAAGCACGCGACGAACACATGAAATTGGTGGAGAAAGGCATACGCGATGAGTACACGCCTCGTATGAAAAAACTGAATTACCAGCAAGGAAAGTTGCTCATCAAACTGGTGTATCGCGAGTGCGATTCGTCATCTTATCAGCTCATACAGGCCTTCATGGGGCCTATACGAGCCGGATTTTGGCAAGCTTTTGCCTGGGCCTTCGGTGCCAGTTTGATGAAAAAATATGATGCCGAGGGTGTTGACCGGCTCACCGAACGCGTGGTGTTACAGGTAGAAGCCGGACAACTCTGATCTTCGTGTGTAAACAACTGAATTCCAACACCTTACTACTTCGCTTTCAAAGTCATTGAGTTTGATCCCCAAAGTCAATGCTTTTCCTTATCAAACTCAATGCTTTTGGTAGGCAAAGTCAATGCTTTTAATCAAGCACAAGAATGTTATGGAATTTGTCTACACTCATTCTTCGCTGAACAGCACCTGCACCATGGTCTGTCCAACGGCCTTGAGTGTGTTTTTGTCGATATGCTCCATCGTGTCGTGAATGGTGTGCCAGGTGGGACCGAAACTGCTTTGTGGGCAGTCGGGGTAAAAGGGAATGATGTCGATGGTTGGTATTTTGGCGTGCTCGTTCACGGGGATGTGGTCGTCCGTGATGTAACCTCCGTCCTGTCTGGGAAAGTAACTGCCATAGCCTGCCGCTTCGGCTGCCGCCCAAACCTTCTCCACAATGTTGGGTGCATATTGCTTAGAGGCCAACTCTTGATAGAATTTAGCCCCTTGTCCGCCTACCATGTCCAACAATATGCCGTATTCGGGGCGATTGTGGTGTGATGCGTTTTTCGCCCAATATTGTGCGCCCAAGGCCCAAGAGTCTTCGCCGCCTGACTGTTTTTCCCATTGTGGGGTGCCCCAATCTTCGGCATCAAAGCATACGAAGTCGATGCCATAGGTCAGGGTGGTGTCGTTTTGAAGCAGCCGAGCCAGCTCCAACATTACGGCAATTCCACTGGCGCCATCGTTGGCAGCCATCACAGGTTTGCGCCAATTGGCACTGTCTGGGTCGTTGTCTGCCCACGGACGACTGTCCCAATGGGCGCAGAGCAAGATGCGTTTGGTGGCCTCTGGTTTGTATTTGGCTATGATGTTGGTGGCATGCAGCTTGGTGCCGTCATATCCTTTCACATCTGTTTTTTGTGTGGTCACATCGCATCCAAACTGTTGGAATTTACGGATAATCCAATTGGCACATTGCTCGTGCGCCTCGCTATTCATGGTACGCGGGCCAAAGTCGCATTGCGCTTGGACGTAAGCGTAAGCCGAGTCGGCGTTGAATGCTGGTCCCACCGGCTGCTGTGCCAAGGCTGTTTCATCCTCGTTGCTCATGTCTGACGAGGCTCCTTTCGTGGCTTGCCAGCCCAAAGCCACGGCTCCGGCCAGAACAATACCCATTATTGTCACCATGATGATTTGTTTTTTCTTCATTGGTTTGTTTGCTTGTCGATAAGAACGTGTATGTGTAGTTTGTTATTTCACCTTGCCCTCTTGTACCTGACGCATCACCCTGAGCCAGTTGCCACCCCATATCTTGGCGATGTCTTCTTCGCTGTATCGGCGACGAAGCAACTGGATGGTGAAGTTGATGAGCTCGGACGAATTGGCCATGCCTGGCACGCCGCCGTCGCCATCAAAGTCGGTTCCGATGCCAACATGGTCGATGCCCATGATTTGGATGGCGTGTTCGAGGTGGTTGATGCCGTCGATGATGCTGGCTGTTGCACCGTCTGACCGTAAAAAGCCATGGTAGAACGTGGTGTGAGCCACGCCTCCAGCCTTGGCTAAGGCGCGAAGTTGGTCATCGGTGAGGTTGCGTGGCACGTCGCAGAGCGCCTTGCAGTTGCTGTGGCTGCATACAATGGGAACCCTACTGATGTCCAATGCGTCGTAAAAACTTTGTTCGCCCCCGTGTGAGAGGTCAACCATCAGGCCGCAATCGTTCATCTCTTTGATGACCTTCTCGCCAAAATCGGACACGCCGTGATGGGTGTTCTGGCTTCTGCGCGCACTGTCGCAGATGTCGTTGTCGCCGTTGTGGCAGAGCGTGATGTAGGTAACGCCGCGGTTGGCGAAATGCTGCACGTTACGAATGTCGTCCTCAAGGGCCAATCCGTTCTCAATGCCAAGTACGATACTCTTTTTGCCTTGTCGCTTGTTTTGATACAGTTGTTCGGGATTGCGTGCCAAGGCAAGGTAAGAATGGTTGGCCTGCACGATGTCTTCTATCTTGTCGAAAATAAGGTCGGCGTAGGCTTTTGGTCCTTCAACGGGGAAGGGTGCGATGTCTGTAAACGCTTTGTCGGGTTTGTTTTGGGGGAGGTAAGCCACCATGATGACGGCGTCTTGTCGCCCTTCGGTCATCTTGTGCAGGTCGACGAGGATGCGACAGTCGCGCTGTTCGAAATGAATTCCTTGCGGAAAGAACATCGGTGTGTCGCAATGGGTGTCAAGGATAAGGTGGCGGTGGTGTAGCGATTTGGCCATTGAAAACTCGCCGGCGCGGTTGACAAGCCATTTGAAAAGCTTTTGTCCCTCATCACCTAACCACTCTGGATGCCACTGCACGCCTAAGATAGACTTGTGTTCCGTGCTCTCCATGGCCTCGATGATGCCATCCGGCGAGCTGGCTGTTGCCTGGAAGTGCGGGCCGGTGTCGCTGACAGCTTGATGGTGGAACGAGTTGACGAATATATGTTCTGAGTCATAAATGTCGCGTATCATGCTCTCGGGCGAGAGGATGACGCTGTGTGTGGGTTCACTTTTGTCAGCTTCTTGCGAATGCTTAAGGGTGGCGTTGATGTCTTGTGCAACCCTTCCGCCTAAGGCGAAGGCCAGTGTCTGCATGCCCCTGCAAATGCCAAACATGGGGATTTGCCGGTTAAAAGCCAGACGTGTGATGAGCAGTTCGGGCAAGTCGCGCGTAGCATTGATGCCATGCAGCTCTTTTTGGGGTTCCTCTCCAGCCCACAAGGGATTGTGGTCGCCACCGCCAGTGAGCAGCAGTCCGTCAATGTTTTCCAGGGTGTTGATGATTACCTCGGGGTCGCTGACGGGAGGTATGAGCATGGGTGTGCCTCCGGCATCGACCACTTGCTTGTAGTAACGATTGCGCAACGTGGCGTCGCCATCTACATAATTGGTGGTAATGCCTATCAAGGGACGGTGATGGGCGGCAGGGTAGGAGGAGTGAATTTGGTTGAGGTGGGAGTTGAGGTCAAACTGTTTCATTCCTCGTCTACATTTGCAGGTATTTCACGTTTGATGCTCTGCTCAAGCGAAATCAAGGTTTCGGTGCTGACAACGCCTGGAATGGTTTGCATACGGTTGTTGA